>CAYURP010000014.1:0-59420 GCA_964447175.1 uncultured Ignavibacteria bacterium
CTCTCTTACAGTAGCAGGATACGAAACATACCTGGAGATCAGATTTGGTATAGGCTTTATACGAAAAAGATTTGACTTTAAAGATATCCAGTCCTGCAAAAAAGTAAAAAATTCTCCAGTTTACGGATATGGAATCAGAATCTTTCCCGCTGGTTGGCTGTATAATGTATCGGGTCTGGATGCAGTTGAGCTTCAGATGAAAAACGGTAAAAAATACCGAATCGGCACCAACGTTCCGGATGAACTCCTGAGATTTATGCAACAAAAGGTCGAAAGTCAATAATTATGCTTTGATATGAGATTGTGGTAATAATTGGTATGCCCGCCTGGCTAAGTTGTTCTGTTCAGAGAGAATCAAAAAAATGTAGAGGAGACCTTCAGTTCTCCATAAAATGTAGGGGCGACCTTTATGGTCGCCCTTGTGGCAGGGATTGAGGTGTGAAAGAATTTTGTAGTGGAGCCCCTTGTGGGCTCCCGAAAACCTGTCCAGGACAGACAAGTCATGCCGTAGGCAGATCCGCCTCAGGCGGAAATGTCTGTCCTACCCACTCACTAAGGGTAGTAGGGAAGATCCTTGTGAACTCCCAAAAAATGTAGCGGAAACCTTTAGGTTTCCAGGGGTGGAGGGCTAAAGCCCCCTCTACATCTTAAATCTCGTGATGAATATGCGAAAAAACACAGGTTGCCTGCCCGGCCAGGGAGACAACCTGTGTTACCGGGTTACAGACTACAAATTTCAAATCTCGGAATAGAGAAGTTCTTTTTCAGTTAAGATAAAATCCACCGGGATATCGTGAGGTTCTTTAAATTTTAATAGGTCACGAATAAGTTGAACGCTATGCACCAGGGTCCCGATTTTGAAGTCATCTGAAACCAAGTTGTTAGACCTTAAATACTCGATCTCCTGATCCCCATAGCCCGATCCCTTTCCTAACCGATTACCTTTAAAATCTACTGCTACGCTTCCCACCACAGCGATATTTACTCTTTCAGTTAACCCCTCCCCTTTTGAGACCAGACCTTTTATCGAGGTATCCTGTTTTTCACTATCAGGCTTTAACATTTTGATCTCCTTCATATGAGGAGTGGCATAAGCTAAGATCTTTTTATCTCTTAATATTTGATCCCGCAACGACTTGAGCACACTGTCAGGCCCGGCAAAAACACATCTTGAATTTCTGTACTGGGGTAATTTTTTTATCCTGGTGGCTGCAATTCTTGCATCTTTGAAATTCGGAATCCTCCCGTATGGAGGCAATGGGAAAATAGCGATCTTTCTCTTCACCATCAGATCCCAGATATGATATCTCACCTGATTTTTATCTTTGAAAATTTGTTTCACCATAGATCTGAATTTTATCACAATTACAAAAAGTGATCCTCGCTCTCTATGAAAAAGCAAGAAATCAGTTATGAAAAAGACCTTTAATTTAATATAACTTCAAATGAATGGATTGTCAATCAAACCGAAATATAGATTTTTGGGGAGGTAAAAATGCATATCTATTTTAATGTGAAAGCCTTAAGGAGTTACTGGAAAAGCTTGGCTATAGGATCCAGTATGGGAACATCGTCGTCTGAAAAACGCTCTATATGGGGTATTTTGAGCATCACGCACTCGCCCTTAAGAATTTTAGTGACCACCCTTTCGAATTTGGAGGTGGAGAGGCTCTGCAATATGTAGGGATGCCAGTAAGTTCTCTCAGTAATCGCAGGACGGGTTATTATCCTGACCTTAGGCACTTATAATCACCTCCTCCCTAACTTTTTTTACAGGGAACAGGAGATGATCATCATACCTTAGGCTGGCTTAATTCCTCCTCCTTTATTCCCTGCATTCCCCTCACGCCCCTTAATGCTCTCCTTTATCACTCTTCTGCTCTTTCTCACCTCAAATCTAATTTTGGGTTACTTAAACTCTCTTTCCTTTTGCCTCCAGGTATTCTTCCATTTTCCTTTTCTCGTTAGTATCCTCCTCCACTTTTTTTATCTGGGATCTGGCTAACAAAAGATACTGTTCAGCAGATTCAGGTTGACCCATAGCCTCGGAGGTCATGGAAAGACCCCAGAGGTTAAAAGCCATCAGATCCAGAAACTGGTCCTGTTCCGCTATCTTTTTTGACTTAAAAAAAAGTGATTTGGCTTTTTCATAATTCCCCATAGCATAATTCCCCCGGGCCAGGTAAAAAGTAATATGAGCCAGTAGCTTTCTGTGATCAGTTTTTTGAATGGTCTGGTATCCCTCCTCCATGTATTCCAGACCCTTTTCCCTTTCCTCCTTTTTCCTGGCTGCGTCAATTAAACACCATCCCAGGTTGGTCAGGGCTGAGGACAGATTGCAAAGATATTTTCTGGAGAGTCTGGGATCCTTCTGGAATCGATCGGAATACGTTCTTAGGGTTTTGACGATTTCGGAGTTAAGGGCAATGGCTTCATCGTAAAGTTTGTTGTCATAAAGAAGATTGGCTTTCACCCCATCGAATCTCAGTTTCTGGAATATGTCCTTCAGTTTTTTTTCAGCCAGCATAACACCAGCTTTGTAATAGATTTCAAACTCGGAGTTTCTTTTCAACCTGTAAAGCAAACAGGTCATCATATGAAGTATATCAATGGTGCACAGGAGATTTTTTTTATTGTCGGAGTTGACATTGTATTCTCCAGAGTTTAAAAGGGTACGGCACTGTTCCAGAGCCACTCTGTGCCGGCCCATATCTTTCAAGGAGGAGATGAATTTCATGTTCAAATCAAATTCAATATCCTTCCACCTTTTTTCCTCTTTAAGATCCTTTAAAAGATGAATGTATTTTGAGATAAAATACGTGGCTTCTTCAATATTCCCCTCCTTGACAAATTGTAACGCCTTGGTTAACACTTCCTGGTGGTTCTTTATGTCCTCGAAGAAATAATCAGCATATTTATCATCCAGAATCTTCTCCACTATCTCCGACCTTTCCATGTTAAAGATGGTGGCAAACATCCGGATGTATACCGGTTTTATCGGGGTCTTTTTGCTGTTGTGGACCGCTTTATAAATTGCGCTGGGCGAGATCTCAAAACCCAACTCCTGAGCAATCCTGGCTGTCTTTCTGAAGGAGAGGTTTTTCGATCTTAAAAGCTCCTTGATGAAGTCAGAAAAAATGCGCTTTTGCTTTACTTGAATGTCTTTCACAACCTCATCCCCCGATAAGGATTTTTCTACTCCTGTTTTAATTAAAAAACTCATTTTGGATTTGTCAACCTTTTAAAAGGGGATTAGGGAATTCCTGTTTCCAATTAGAAACATTTTTAAGCTAATCAACGATGTAACTCCAATATTTAAAGTAGTTCCCCTATAAGTGATCAATGTAATATCTTTGTTATAAATCGGTAAATTGATCTGAGTTTAAGGTTTACTTTAACCTAACTGAATAATTCTATATATTATAATAAAATAGGAATATGTAATATTAAGAATAGAAAGAGGTGAATTAGGTGTAAAACCTTAGGTTTTTCATTAAAATCAAACTTCAATCTTTACACGGTGGTGGACCACTTTTAAATAGATAGTTGACCAGATAGACAGCATCGCTAATAGTTATCTCATGGTCGCAGTTAACATCCCCAGCTTCCAAGAGCACAGGTTCAGGACCACTTTTAAAAAGATAATTGATCAGATAAACCACATCTGTTATACCTATCAGGCAATCGTCATCCACCAATCCAGGATCATAAATCAGTATTCTAAAAGGACTCCCCTGATAGCCCGATTCATTCCCCGCTAGATCCTTTGCCCTTACTCTCCAATAGTAATAATTATTACAGGAATCCAGAGGCTGTGAATCAGGAAGGGTGTAGTTAGTCTCTATAATGCTGTCGACAACAATAACCTGACTGATAAAATTGCTATCCAGTGAATATTGTAATGTGTACCTTATGGGAGATCCTCTCGGATTAGCTCTGAGTAATCCCAGCCCGTCCTTTGAGAGGAAAGTAACCGAGGTCCACTCAAATGTAGGAGCAGTATTATTAATTAGGGTATCATCAGGAGGTAATAAAAGCACTGGAACTCCCGGAGCTTGGGTATCAAGTGTAAATCTAAAAGCATACGAGAATTTACTGCTGTCGGAATCACCAGCTACTATTTTGATCCTCCAGAAATAATCTGTGTCCACAACCAGAGCTAACGTATCTGGCAACTGATAGAACTTCTCAGTTATTTCCGAAATAGTCATAACATCAGTAATAAAAGCGCTGTCTTGTGAATACTGGAGCATATAAGTAGCTGAATCAAAGGAGCCCAAAGTTGACCACTCAAACAAAGGAGTATTATCGTTAATATAGGAAAAATTTAGTGGATACATTAAGTCAGGTGGAAAAAGATAAGAGAAAGCGGAATAGATATTCCAGTTTAAGTCCCGGTCAGTTGCCCATACCACCCAAGCCTCACCACTTGTATCTTCAACCACAGCCGGCAGATAATCATTGGAAAAATTTGCTGTCATTTGCCTGGGGGAGGACCAGCTTGAACCATCATAAAGACTGGCAAACACATCCCAGTTGCCGAATCTTTTGCTCATCCAGGATAACCATATTCTTCCGGAATTATTTTGAGAGAATGAAGGTGAAATATCATCTAAGGTATCCCCGGTTATCTGAAAAGGCAAGCTCCAGGCAGAACCATCACTGGAACTCACATAGATATTAGCATTCCCGTCTCGGAAGCTTTGCCAGGCTGCCCAGACCTTACCATTTTCATCTGTAGTGATCTTTGCCTGCAAATCATCTTCCGGGTGTGTAGTAACTGCCAGAGGAGGTGACCAGCTACCATCGTAATAGCTGGAATAAATGTTCCAATCACCATCACGGTTAGAAGCCCAGACAATCCATACCCTTCCAGCTTGGTCTGCCACAATGGATGGATCACAATTGTCGACCGTATCTGAGGTCACTCTCATGGAAGGATGCCAGTAACTCCCATCGAAATACGATGTCATTATCTCAGAGCTCACCTGAGAATTGTAGGGTCTCCAGCTTTTCCAGGCAATCCAGACCTTACCATCCGGGTCAGTTGTGATAGAGGGCTCCAGATCATATTGGGGACCGGTGGTAATAAGCGCTGGGGAAGACCAGTTGAATCCGTCATGGTGGCTGACACAGATACTGAAATTCAAGCCGGATTCATCCCGAAGGCTCTGCCATACAGCCCAGATATTTCCCAGACTATCAGTGGTTAATGCCGGATGAAGATCCCAGTATTCATAAATCTGGATGGGAACAGGAGAAGACCACTTGTCTCCTTCAAAATAGCTGGAATATAGATTAGTGCGAATAAGCCTTCCGTCCTCCCACACTACCCAGGGCTTTCCTGTGAAGTCCAGAGTAATAGCTGGATTGCCCTGGCTGAATTCATTGGTGGTAACCTGCAAGCTGGGCCAGGAAGATGAAGAATTTTGTATTTCCGATTCCCCTGTGTAAGGAGGTGACTCAGAGATGGGGGATGTATCTATGGTTAAAGTGGGATCCCCCAATATATTCATACCGTAAAACCAGCTTATTTCCCAGGGTTCAAAGCCGTCATTCCCCATAACGCAGAACCAATCTTTAAAAGACTCTCCCATGTTTTTACCCAAGCCTAAAGGCTGGTAAAAAAATTGAAAATAAAGCATGCTCCCGGATTTAGTGCTGCCCACTGCAACCAATCCATATTCCTCACCGAAGATATACCAGTTGCCCAGGCAATTGGTTTCCATAAAACGGGTATTGGAACAGGCAAAAAGATTGTAAAAAAAAGCATGAGGTCCCAAAGCATGGATCTCATAATTGAAAACGCTCTGCCCCTGGCTGGGATTGTGATTTATCTTGAAGGTATGAGTCCAGCAGGAGGAATGAGCGCACACATGAATCCATTCATAATTTTGCATAAGTCGGGATTTATATTCCAAAGCGGTAGTCTGATTGGTTGTGTTTATAGTGGTCACATCACCATAAGCCCAGGAAAGACCGCAGTCCTCAAAACCCTCCCAATCGTCATCCACAAACGATAAAGCCCGGTGGGGCAAGGATAAAATACCAATACGGTAATTATGATTCTTTGTGAAATAGTTCTGTAAAAGCTGAGCCTGTCCGCCCCAGGTCAATCGGGAGGGATCCAACCTTCCTATCCAGATTTCAGGGGAAACATCGCCTCCTCCATCGCTGTGATTATCGTAAATTCCATCTATATCCAGATCCTGCCAGGTCCCGTCTAAATCCATAAGATATAAATCGCAGGGGAACTCGGAATCGTACTCGAACCAGGCCACCGGCAAATCCCCTATTAGAACGGCTCCCACCAACCCCTCAGAAAACCTGCTTTGCAAATAGGACCTCAAATCATAAGGGCTCCCCCCAGACCACAAAATCACTTCTGTTGAATACCCCTCATCAGTTAAATCATTCTCATACTGGGCTATTGAACTTTGAATCTGGGAATAAAGATTAGAATTCACAATCACCAAAACCAGAGATGACAGCATCCTTTTGTAATTTAGCCTTTCCTTTTGAAATCTTTTAAGACTCTCTATTTTCAGAGCCTGAGGAGTTGGCTGGGTTTTCATGAATTCTGCATAACTTGTAGGTTTCCTGGCCCAGGGATCGATCCATTCAGTCTTTTTTAACTTTTTCACATCCAGAGGAAAAGAAACTGGCTTTTTAGCTATAGCTGAGTTACTACAGTAAACGAATATAAACAAAACACAGAAAAGGATTATTTTTCTCATTTTTCTCTCCCCAATAGTTTATACAAAGGAATTATACATTTTAAATCTTCAGAAATAATTTAATAGTAAACTCAAAAGCACTTATCTCCAAAGATCAAGTTAGTAATTAGAATCTCTGAAAAAGTCCCTCTGGCAGATGTCAGCCCACAGGGTCTTGAGAAGGGCTACCCGTATATTATCCGCAGGATCTTGAGAAAACATAACAATTTATGGCAGACCAGTGGCTTCTCTGCAGCTGGTCAAAATATATTTTTTCAGAGACCTCAATTACTCCCCTTGACAATATAATAATAATTTTCGATTTGGCAATATATTATCTGGTCAAAAATCCTCTAATCAACGGGTTAAATCTTTCTGGCTAACCACTTCCCTTTGCGGTACCAGTAATAGAAAATTAATGATCCCATAAAAGTAGCCAAAACTATAGCCCACCATACCCCGTTTTGATTAAAACCTAAAACCCTGGTGAAGAGAAGTATCAAGGGTATCTCCAGTAGCCAGGAATAGACCATTCCTATTATCATTGCGGGGATGTTGTCTCCTGCTCCAGCAAATACCTCCTGGAGAATTATATACAGACCCAGAAAGGGAAATCCCAATGCCTGGATTCTTATAAGTGTTATGCCCAAGGACAGAAGAGTGGGAGTCTGAAAGAAGAGCTTGACTAACAAAGGAGCGAATATGAAATTAACAAGTGCAAAAAAGATCATAATTCCCACAGCCAGAATGGAAGCCTGATCAGCTGTTTTTTGAGCCCGCTCCAATTTTCTGGCGCCCAGGTTCTGACCGATCAAAGCTGAAAGACCCAAACCCATCCCCACAATCACCATAATTCCTAATGCTGAAACCCTCATACCCATTCCATAGATGGCCACCACTTCAGTACCAAAAACCGCCACCAGAGGCATAACTACCAGTCGGGCAAAAGAAAAAGACATATCATTTATTCCCAGAGGCAGGCCAATCTCCATAATTTTAAGGAGATATTTCGCCTTAAGGCTAATTTGGCTTTTCAAATGTAAAGGCACATTACATTTTCCTAAAAAGAATATCACCAGTCCAGAAGAAAAAGCTATGGTGTAGGATATAACCGAGGCAACTGCTGCCCCGACTATTCCCAGTTCTGGGAAGAACCACCATCCAAAAATAAAGAATGGATCCAGTATTATATTTAAAGCGGTCGATCCCAGCATAATAGCCATGGCTATGTTAGGATTTCCGATTCCTCTCAAGGCAGTGTAGATGGTGAAGGTTGAAAAAAAGAATCCCAGACCCAGAAATTGAACCTTACCATAGCTAATTCCCATTTTCACCACTTCCCCCTTAGCACCCAGAAGAACCAATATCTTGTCAATTAAGAAAAATCCTATTATCCCGAAAAAGATCGCCAAAAGCCATTTTAAAATTATAGTGTCTTTTATAGCCCTTTCCGTTTCCGGATAGTTTTTTTCCCCATACCTTCTGGAGATAACAGCTACCGAGCCAACCCCAGCGATCTGATTAGCTGCGGATACGACCCAGAAAAAGGCAGAGAATATGGTTATGGCTGCTACCGGCTCAGCACCCAATTTTGCCACCCAGAACATATCCACTAAATCGTAGACGTTCAAAGAAGCAAATCCGATCATGGAAGGGATGCCCATGCGAAACAGGCTTCCTGTTATGTTCCCCTCCGTATGGTCATATGCTTTCTTCATATTTTTAAATTAAGTCAAAATATACTTTTTGATAACCAGAATTGGTGATTAACCGCTTGAATGAACTAAAAACAGAAAAGTTCTTTGAAATCGATTTTCCCTTATATTAAAAAGAGATATACGATTTTCAGACTTGAAAGTTTATATGTTCTGGGATGTTGATAGAACCAAAAGGATTTTGGGATCAAGTTCAAAAAAAACTTCTACATCTTTTGTACCAGATCGTCTAAGCTGCGGCGGGGTGTTTCCTCTGGCTCTTCATCGGGATAACCTAAGGAAAGCATAATCACTGGTCTTAAATTAGCTGGAATTTTTAAAAGCTTGCTTGCCTCTTCCTCATCAAAGGCACCCACCATAACACTGCCTAATCCCAGATCCACAGCTGCCAGGTGAACAAAGGCACAGGAAATGGTTGCATCCTGAATGGAATATAGCGTTTCACCTCGTGTTCCATAAACCTGAGCGGATCTGAGACCATCTGCACAGAAGATTAGATTTATGGGTGCCTGAGAAATAAAATCCTGGTTATAAGCTACCTGAGCTAATCTCTTACATATATCCTTATCCTTCACCAGAAAGATCCGGTAGGCCTGCAGATTGCCAGCCGAAGGAGCTGAGTTGGCCGCCTGGAGAAGTTTTCGGATTTTATCCTTTTCTATGCTTTTTTCTTTAAATCTGCGAATGGAATGTCTTTTCCTTAAAATATCAAAAAATTCCATAAATTACCTCATACCTCAAATTGAAGGGCGGAGGAAAAAGCTCCGCCCTGAATTGATCTGAAACCTAAAGTTGAAAGATGAATTACTTCTTAAAGCTCTCCAGTGCCGCATCTAAGGTATCATAGACGTCAAAGACTAAAGTCAATTTCGTTATGGCGATTATCTCTTGGATTTTCTTGGTGAGATTAGCTAACTTTAAATTCCCTCCTGACTCCTTGAACTTATTATGATGATGAATCAGGATAGCGATCCCGGAAGAGGACATCCAGTCGGTTTTTCCCAGATCGATTACCACTTTCTTTTCCTTTTTTCCCAAAAGAGAGTAAAGCTTTTCATCCAGCTCGCCCACATCCGGTCCTCCCATTAGTTTTCCCCGGGGTTCCACAACAGTAACTTCATCTTTGGTAAACATGTTAACCTTCATTAGCTTGAAGCCTCCTGTTTAATGGTTATCAAACTACAATATATACAAATATCAGTTTTAGTCAAAGCCTTTTTAGCGGCTTTTTTTTATGTCCTACAGATACAACAAAGAACTATAATCTCTTGAATGTTGAAAAAAGAGGGTGTCCTTTTTCCAAGGACACCCTCTCAAGGGTTCAATTAGTTAGGACTATTTTATAATCCTGAACTCCACCCTTCTGTTTTTCTTTTTGCCCTCGGCAGTTTGATTAGTAGTAGTAGGCACCCTGCGTCCGTAACCCTTGGTAACCAGCCTATCAGCATCGATTCCCTTTTTCACCAGGTAATCTTTAGCCGCTTTGGCTCTATTCACGGACAGCGGGTCGTTAATGGCATCTGTTCCTGTGGAGTCGCAGTGTCCCTGAATCTCTACTTTTAAAGCAGGGTAGGTGCTAATTGTTTTATAAACCTGATCTAAGATTTTCATGGATTCAGTGCTCAACTGATAACTTAATGTCCGGAAATGAACGTTCTCTAACTGAACCTGGATTTTTTCTATATCCGGGCAGCCAAAAGGACCTACCGGTATACCAGCCGGAGTATCGGGGCATTTATCCACACCATCACAGACTCCGTCCCCATCTGAGTCTATGGGGCAACCGTCCGCATCCACTTTGCATCCTTTGGGGGTGTCGGGGCATTTATCCTTGTAATCCGGAACGCCGTCTCCATCTGAATCCAGAGCACATCCTTTTGCATCAACTTTGACTCCCATGGGTGTGTCAGCACATCTATCCACTCCATCACAGACTCCATCGCCGTCAGCATCAGATGGACAACCATTTACGTCCACTGTACATCCCCTGGGGGTATCCGGACATTTGTCCAGCCCGTCGCAGACTCCGTCACCATCGGAGTCCAGGGGGCATCCGTTCACATCCACCAGACATCCCAGAGGTGTCTCAGGACACATGTCATCTTTGTCGGGTACGCCATCTTTATCCGAGTCTTTCTTGGCTGGATAATAGAGAGTAATCCCAACAAAAAGCTCACCCAAGCCATTAGCCAGACCCAGGTAGTCCGCCTCGGTGATATCGCTGCCGTTAAGCTTTTTCTCAGCCAGATAGGAGTTTACTTTTGTCAGATAATGGAATTTACCTCCAAAACCAAAGGAGAAATATTCATCCACATGGTATTCCAATCCGACTCCGAACAATACACCAATCTCGTAATCCCTTAACCTGAATGTATCAAATTTTCCAAAAGAGACCATTACATTCTCTCGAGCGGCATCTTTAACATTCCAGGAGTAATATCCCACACCCAGATTTATATAGGGGTCCCATTTACTCTCCGGGGCAAAATAATACCAAAAAGCCAGATCGATAAGGTAGTTATGCTGAATATCTGCTGAGTCAGCCTCCATATACCATTTTTCATCATCTTTCTTCCAGGTGGCTCCGTAGGTTCCGACCAAACCTACCATCAGGTTTTTATGCACACCGAACTTTACCTCCGCACTTCCAAATGGGCCAAAGCCAAAGACGTCTTTATCGGCGAGAAAATGTTTGCCTCCTCCTCCTCTAACCGAGAGGCCAATTTTGTCTTTCATCCCATCTGAAAATGCAGATTGGGCCATTAGCAAAATCAATATCAAACTGAGAGCAATAACTGCTGCTCTTCTCATCTTAACCTCCTTATTAACAAGAAGTTAAATTTAAGGTTCTTTTTCTAAATCCTCGGTGTCGAAACTCTGATGCGAAAAATCTATTTAAGTACTATCACCTCCTTCTTATTTTCAATTCACATCTTATTATTTCCGTATCTAATTGCAAACTACCCTCAATTATTTTTTCTTTCAAACTGCTGCCAGCGTTATCCGCTCTGTTTTCTTGGCTCGGGAAAATCTTTTTTTTGTCAATTATCTTCCCAAATTTTGTAACTTGTAAGTAAATCGATTCAAATCAAAACGGGCATATCTATACTTATAAATTAATGAAGGATAAACAAGCTGGTTCATCTTGTCAAGAAAAAAATCCACTGAATTTAAGATAAGTTAGAAAATTGCTTTCTTATTATTCTTGACATCCAAAGAAGAATTTAATTAAATATCAATAAAATTGAATAACATATCAGGAAATCACCATTGACACTTTTAATCATATTTGGTTTTTTTCTCCTTCAGCCTGAAATCTGTGAACAAAAGGGGAGAAATCCGTCAATCAAGGCCTGCTTAAATAGCGATATTCTCCTCAATGAAAGATTAGAAACTCGGGTCAGGTTCAAAAAATCTCCTTATAGATTAAACATTATACCGCAAAAGGTTAAACCTTTGCTATTTCATCATCGGCTGTTTCTCAATCTAATTTAATTGGAATTGAATATGGTACAAAAGTCAAATAACATCCTCTTGGTCGCTCTTTTCATCGGGATAATAGCCGGAGCCTTCTGTGGCTGGGCTTTTGGCGAGAAAATGATGGGGGTAAAATTCATTGGCGATATTTTCCTTAATGCCCTGAGGATGATTATCGTGCCTTTGATCATCTGCTCCATGATTACTGGAATTACTAACCTGGGGGATGTGAGAAAGATAGGCAAAACCGGGATCAAGACAATCACTTACTATATGGTCACAACTGGAATCTCCGTTCTTTTAGGTCTGATTTTGGTGAATTTGATTAAACCCGGTATAGGAGCCCAAACCGCAGGCGTAAACCTCCCTGAAATGGTTAGATCCAGGGAGGGATTCTCCTTTATTGACGTCTTGATGGGGCTTATACCCTCCAATTTATTTAAATCCATGGCTGAGACACAGATCCTTCCATTAATTGTCTTTTCTTTGTTCTTCGGAGGGGTGCTCACCACCTTAGGTAAGAAGGCAGAAGGGGTGATAAACTTTTTTTCCATATGTAATGAAGCCATAATGAAGATAGTTCATATTATAATGTATTTTGCGCCTCTGGGCATTTTCGGTTTGATAGCTGGAAAACTGGGCTCTATAGGGGGTGGTCCGGCATTTTTGCTTGAATTAAACAAATTGGGGAAATACGCATTAACCGTGATCTCCGGTCTTTTAATACATGGGGTCATCATTCTGCCTCTTTTTCTTCTTATCCTGGCTCGGAGAAACCCTTTTTCCTATCTTTTGAATATGAGCTCTGCTCTGATCACCGCTTTTTCCACCGCCTCCAGCTCTGCTACCCTGCCTTTAACTATGGAGTGTGTGGAGAGAAAAAATCTAATCCCCCAGCGGGCTTCCTCCTTTGTTTTACCTTTAGGAGCTACAATAAATATGGACGGCACAGCCCTGTATGAAGCAGTGGCAGCTATGTTTATAGCTCAAAGTTACGGTATCCACCTGGAGCTGGGACAGCAAATCATAATATTTTTTACCGCCACCTTAGCAGCCATCGGTGCAGCCGGTATCCCCGAAGCCGGACTGGTAACCATGATTCTGGTTTTACAATCGGTCAACCTGCCCCTGGAGGGAATAGGAATGATCTTGACTATTGACTGGTTTCTGGACAGATGTCGAACCACGGTAAACGTATGGGGGGATTCAGTGGGAGCGGCGGTAATTGCCCAGACCAAGGAGATTCGGGAATCAAATTCCAAAGTTACCTGAAGGTTCCATACTCTGGATTAAAAAAACTACTTCTACCATTCAAATTACTACCTCGAGTAAACTTTCTATGCTTTATCCTTGACAGAAAAGACAAACCAATAGCTTTATGTCTGTTAGAAACTTCACAAAGACCTATATGTCCCTATCTAATTGCGCCAGGTAGAAGTTAAGATATTTTTCCCCCTTAGGAGTAATCCGGTAATAAGTATGGTTACGATGTTTGATCCATTTATTATCCACCATACCTTTTCGGTATTGAATCATCACCTCTTTTACCCTTTCCAGTAATTTCAGTTTTCGAAGTTTCCTGTGATGTTCAAACACCTGGGGGGCGGAAACTCTCAAGATTTCCGATACCATTAACGAATAATCCACCCCCAACAACTGATGATGCTTAAGGATTCGAAAGTCCAGTTCCTCCAATTCCAAAAAATCAGAACCTGGTTTCTCCTCCTCTTTGCTCAGTATCTGACTCCATGATAAAAGAATTTTACGGTCGGATTTGATCTTTTCAATGTTCAGGCAAGAAGCTCTGTGTACTATTATCTTGCTTTGGTAACTAACATATCCCGCTATAGGCTCATCCGGCTCAGGCGAGCAGCACTTTGCCAGAGAGTAACCTTTTCTCAATATTATTGGATGAGCAGACATTGATTATTCTCCCTGGTATAAAGATAATCGAGATCTGAAAAATGTCAATATTCTGATGATTCACATTCCAAAGTTTATCCATTTTACAGATTTGATATGAGTCTGAGCTCTTATACTTTTATTCCCTTTTTATTCTTTTGATCATTGTAAATTTCCACTTCAACCATCCAAGCAGAATCCCTGGGAAACATTTTATTCTCAAAAATGTTATGTTTAATTCCTAAACTTTTTAAAAAAATAACCGAAAGTAATTATAGATTTGATAAAATAGGGGATGGCGAATTGAAGTGGCGGTTTTCCCCAGCCCCCCTCCGTCATTTCAATAAGAGCTATCCTCTTATTTTATTTAAAGAAGAATCTTTCCCCAATTAAGTAAAAATAAAAAACCCATCTTCGGTTAAGAAGATGGGTTAATTATCATTTCTGATTTCTATTTTAAGAGTACCATTTTCTTAACTGAGGTGAAATCACCCGCAGTTAACTTGTAGAAATATATGCCCGAGGCAACCTCATTGCCAGATTGATCCTTTCCGTCCCAGTGTATAGTATACAATCCCTTATTCCTGATCCCATCGATCAACGACCGAACCAGCCGTCCCCGGGTATTATAGATCCTTAATTTGACTTTACTTTCAACCGGTACCTGGAAAGCTATCTCTGTGGACAGGTTAAATGGGTTGGGGTAGTTTTGGTTCAGGGCAAATCGATCTATGGATATATCCGAGCCCTCCTCCTCTACTTCGGTAGGACTCAGTTGGACTGTAGTTAAGGCATAACCTATTTTGTGATAAACATCCTGAACCTCCATATATACCTCATAATCACCCGGACCGCAACCGGTTGTTTTGAAAGTAACCTTCCAGATACCAATGTATGAGCCCATGCCGGTTGTTCGATTGGCAAAATACACGCCACAGTTGGGGGTAACCATAATATTGGCTGCATCGAGTATCACATCGGTATCCGGGTCAATGGCTGAGAAATCGAAGGTGAGGGTTTGCCCGATATTCCCCGAGAGCAGATGTGGTGCTACTACTATAGGAGCACTATCCGGCCGATCAGTTATCAGAATTGAGGTGGTATCATACCCCACTCCACCCCTTGCATCCCTCACATCCACTATAACATCGTAAATTCCGGCAGTACATCCAAGTGTATGAAAAGTTAGCTTCCATGTTCCAGCAAAGGCGTGAGGACCTGACTGCCTTACCGCAAAGTAGTTTCCGCAATCCGGGATAACGGTGATCGAGGCTTGATTTATAAGATCATTACTATCCGGATCGGAGGCAGTAAACAGATACTGCAAGGTGTCGTTAATATAAGCCTGGGCAGTGGCAGGTGCAAAGACGTTCGGATTATAGTTGGGACGGGGGAATACATGCACCACTACTGTATCATAACCTGTGCTATCGTGGTCATCTTTAATATCCAAAATAATGTGATAATAATCTGAGTCGGATTTATAGGCGTTGAATTGAACCTGCCATTCTCCGGATTGATGTCCGGGATCACCCATGCCCCAGAGCCTGTTCACCCAGTACTCGCAGGTATCCCCACAGGAAGGTTCCACTGAAATGGAGGCGTTATCCCAGAGTTTATGGGAATCAGGATCAGCTGCGTAAAAGCTGAATTCCCGCTCGTAATCTATCCATACCCACAGCGTTTCATCCGGTGCATTCACAACGGGCGGAGAACTCGGTTTGATATCCAGATTTAGACTGAACACATCCACAGCCCATCCATCACTTCCAGGGCCTTCTGAACGTTCATCTTCCACCTCAACATACAGCAGGTGGTTTCCAGGACTACAGTCGATTTCTCTAAATATAACTTTCCATACCCCTTGGTAGGTCCCAGCTCCTGAAATCTGGGTTATACTAATCGTGCTTGCGCACGACGGTGGCCAGAAACCAAGGCTGTAAAGAAAGATAACGTCACTGTCTGGATCAAATGCTGAAAAGGTGAATGTGATTGTATCTGTATACCCGCTAACAGTATCAGCGTAGCCAAATACTGTGTCAGGAGCCACAATTTGTGGGGTATGATTAGGTTTCCACACGATGATTTCTGTGGTATCGTATCCTTTTGCTCCATAAATATCCTCCACTCCCATTACAACCTCATAGGTACGAACAGAACAACCAATGGCAGCATGCCAGGTCAACTGCCAGGTCCCGGAGAAGGCTCCGGTATCTGTGCGTACAGCTTGGTAACTTCCACAGTCGGGTATAATCTCAATCTCCGGTATGTGCAGAAGTGAATCCTGGTCTGGATCCTGCGCAGTGAACACAATCTTCACACTATCTTTCAAAGCCACTGAATCCATATTAGGAGCGTTAACTGTGGGAGGTTCATTGGATCTCCAACCCACGTGAAAAAATCGCTGACGAAAGATGGGGCGGTAACCAGCAGCCAAAGGGGTAACGAATCTGACGAAATTCTCCGGAGGGAAAGATGTAGTATCCAAGCAGATAGTCGTGGTATCAGTCACGCTGTAGATCATTGAAGCGAAAACTCCATTCCCCGGATCCATGCTATCTGAAAAAGAATTGGCTCCATAGAGAACCTTATGGGAATCTGGGTAGAAAGCCAAATTGATATATTTTAAGTCAAAATCCTCTACCCTGCTACCCTGAAAGCATTTAGGGTATCCCAATCCATCGGTACCTGCATTTTTAAGCGAATCCAACTGGATCTTGGATTTCTTAGGGGAACAAGTATCACTCAAAGGAATGGTAAATCCCCTTATCCCACAATCATTCCAGAATTTGATCAATATGATCACATCTCCACCACTGCTCCCGGGTGGCAGGTACAAGGTGTCTCCATTCGCAGAATGTTGCCCTCCAGCTGAAAAATAGAGGGTATCAGCTATACCCGGATCATACGGATCCTTTTGAGCAGAGGCGAGCTGAAATAAAAGCATAACCGAGATTATTAATAAGAGAAATATACTTTTTTTCATCCTTCTAACTCCTTTAATTAGTTAACATTTTTCCCAAATATACGCACCTCTATATTCCTTTTTCAATATAATGCTTAATTTTAGCTTGTCAATCTAAAAAAACCCATAAATCTGGGATCCCAACAGCCTATGGGCAAAACGGATACCTACTAATTACTTGCTTGCACCAGATACGGTTTAGGCTGGAACTTAAAGTTTGCCTTGACCGTTAAATAAATGTGTATAAATTGAACAATCAGGTAATAAAAAAAGCCCCCTTCCTTAAAGAAGAGGGCTTGAGAGAAATCAGGTTCTTATTTGAGCAAAACCATTTTCCTGACGCAAACGAAATCAGAGGCTTTTAGCTTGTAGAAGTAGATCCCCGAGGCTACCGTGTTATGAGCTTCATCAGTGCCATCCCAGTAAACAGTATACGCACCTTTGCTCATCTCATTTTCAACTACGGTCTTCACTTTTTGCCCCTTCAGGTTATAGATTTTAAGCTCCACCTTGCTTTCCTTTGGAAGCTGAAAGCTTATTTCGGTATTCAGATTAAAAGGATTGGGAAAGTTCTGGTTAAGTGAAAAATCTGTGATCTTATCAGAGCTGACCTCGAAAACATCACTGGGTTCTTCAAGTTTCACATATGTGGTCCCCGCACCTACCTGGCCACAACTATCCTGAACTTCAACCACAATTTGCCTGTAACCAATTTCACAATCTGTGGTATTAAAATTAACCTTCCACTCCATAAGTAAAGCTCTGGTTTCCGACGTCTCCAGGAAATAGTCTCCACAATCCGGCTCAACAATAATATTGGCAGCATCATTTAATGGAACTCCATTCGGATCAGAGGCTGTGAAACTATATTTTACGGTTTGTCCCAAAGGTGCAAGTATCGTATCCGGGGCATTAACTTGAGGAGGATCATCCAGATCCAAAGTCACGCAGAACGTGTCAATAACCTGTGACTGGCAAGAATCTGTAACCGTTATAATACAACAGGGAGTCATTTCCCTGTTGGCAAAAATACAAATCGAGGTGTCCTGAGAATTATAAAACCAGGGTGAGTTTACACTAACCTCCAATGGACTGTCAGGATCGGAGATACTTATGTCAAAGCATAAAGTTTCCGGCTCGCAGAGGAACACCGTGGTATTAGGAGGTAGCTCCACATTGGGTGGCTCGCTCATTTCCACCGTTACCAGAAGAGTATCTTCATCCTTGGCACCGTATTTGTCAGTCGCCCTGAATATGAACTGAACTGTAGTATCCCCAGCCGGATACCATGCTAAAGTGCAACATAACGGGGAAATCCCGTTACAAGGGGCAAAACTTCCTGGTCCGGATATCTTGTCTATAGTCAGCGTATCATTCAAGTCAGAATCAGTGGCACAGACTTCGAATTCAATAAAATCATTCACACAAAAAGAGTAACTGGTATCGTTGGGAACTTGCAGCTCAGGAGGAGTGTTAACTTCATCAGGAATTCCGTTAACCGAGAATTGTATTCCGTTCCCTTCATAAGCAAACGTTCCCGAATACCTCTCGCCGTAATTTTTTGCCGAATAACAGGAATAGGAATCGGTGGAATCTATTAAACCATTTACATTGTAAGAACGCAGGGTATCTGAATACTTTGTGAAAATGGTGATATTGGGGTCGCTGGATGGATTCCATCCAGCCTGAGACTGATAGGGATCAAAAATCCCTGAGAAATAGTCGGAATATCCGGGCACACTGGATAAGGGAGTCTTACTGCCTCCAAGAAACACCCGATTTGCACCAAAGCACCCACAATGTCCGGAGGACCATAAGTTGAAATCCACTGCCCTCCCGGCGATGATTATCTTCATGAAATCGTTGGGATCTCCGGTTCCGCATTTCCATTCCCGGGTAGTTACGTCCCACCATATCTCGTAGAGGTTTTCTCCCCAGGGTTTCCAACCCCAGCGGTCATTTTGCCTCAAGCAAGTGGGACAGGTTGGAGAGGAATCAGATGGGTCTGATGGTACCTCATCTCCAAGGAAGTTATCAACTACCAGCTCAAATCCCTCAGCCAAGACATTTACACCGGGGGTGGGGGGTTGATCCATCACCGCTAAGATACAGCAGTGAAACTGCTCCAGGGAATTGCCCTCCGAATAGATGTGATTGGCAAAATTCCACATTCCCTGGTCGTACCAGACATAGATCCCTCCCTTCTCAGGTGGTGGTAAGGGGATTGAAGGCACGCCCCCAAAATAGGATGTGTCGATCTGAGTATAGTTAGGCGGGGGACCTGGAGGAACATGGGTAGGTGGATAATAAAAAGATTGAACTCCACCCACCAGCACCAGAAACAGGCAAAACATCATAAGAAAACCAACATAGACTTTCTTCATGAGTCTCTCCTTTGTTAAGTATTTCATAAAATACAGTTGCCTTTTTCTAACTAAAGAGGAAAGCAACACAGATGCCGATATTTGAGTTTTGTAACTTGTTAACTTACAACGAACTTTTATGCCCCTCCTCCACAGGCTATGCAACTGAGCATAAAATATATGAACATCATTTCACACAGTTTTGCCTGATTATGATAAAGGGTAGAAGAATTAGGACTTACAATGTCAAGGGTGTTCAGAACCTGAACATTGAGGGTTAATAAAAAAGCCCTCTTCTTTGAAAGAAGAGGGCTTATACTAAGCTCAAGGATTTTATTTGAGTAATATCATTTTCCTGACGCTGACAAAGTCAGAAGCAACAAGTTTATAGAAATAAATTCCTGATGCAACCGTTTGACCCTGAGAGCTGGTTCCGTCCCAGAATATGGTATGTACACCCTCGTTCATTTCTCCATCCACCAGGGTATTAACCAACCGCCCGGTCAGGTTGTATATTTTCAAAGTTACATGACAGCCATAGGGAATCTCAAAACAAATCCCGGTCTTCTGGTTAAAGGGATTGGGGTAATTCTGGTTCAGAGCGAAACCGATGATATCGGTTGAGGATGTCTCTGGCGCGTCCACGGTTTGTAGGGTCACCTTAACCGAGTCCCATCCCCAGGCACCTAAAAAGTCTTGGAGATTAAGATCAACCCAGTATACGCCATCTATACAATCCTCAGTATAAAAGGTAACTTTCCACTCTCCTGAAGGTATGCCTGAAGGAGTTAACCTTTCAGTTGAGGTGCTTCCGCAAGCAGCTGGAGTAACAAAAACTATCGACGTATCCAGCATTACATCGCTATCCGGATCAGCTGCAGTAAAAAACAATTCCAGGGTATCGCCAGGTTTACCCGCTGTATCCCCTGGAGCAAAAACTATCGGGGGACTGTTATAATGAGTCTGGGAACGGATAATGACTACAGTGGTATCATATTTCACTTTGCTGACACAACCTGTCACAGTATCGTGCAAATCAACTATCATAGTGAAAACACTATCCACACAGCCGGAATCCTCATAACTTATCTCCCACTGGCCCGAAGCTCCTCCAGGATTGGATATCCTGGTAACCGAGTAATCACCGCAAAGAGGATCAAGTGTCACTCCTGCACTATCCTGTATAGAATTGCTGTCCGGATCTGCTGCTGAAAAAGTGTCGAGTTTAGCACTGCCCTCTATGACCCACAGGGTCTCCGGTGCAGAGAACTGGGGAGGTTCATTGATATCCACAGTTAGATTAAAAGTATCCCGATCCGTTAATCCACACGGATCTGTGACCTCAAATATAAACCTGTAGGTGGAATCCTTATCCACAGGAGTGAAGCAGTGATTGGTGTCAACCGTATCCGGTGATACTCCGGTGTCCGGAGCAAATGTTCCAGCCCCTTCTATCATCCGCACGATGAATGTATCACCAGAATCAGGATCAAAAGCCATCAGGCTGTCAAAACATATAACCTGCACATTACACAGGAAGGTATCAATATCAGCTGGAAGAGTTACAACCGGAGGTTCATTGATATTTACAGTGACATAAAATGTGTCTTGACGAGTTGAGTCGCAGGAGTCGGTCACCTTGAACACAAACTCATAGGTCGAGTCGTTGGAAGCAGGGTCAAAACACACGCTGTCAGTAATAGGTGACAGACCTGTATCCGGGACAAATATTCCGGGTCCGGAGACCTTCTCCAAAACCAGGGTATCCTCTGTGTCCGGATCTGTGGCGAGGATATCTTTAACGCATAAGGTCGATCCAGGAGCTAAACAGGTATCAATGTCTGTAGGAACGGTTAAGGAAGGTGGCTCATCTATATCCACTGAAACATAAAAGGTATCTTCATCAAAGAAAAGAATAGGATCAGTAACTCTGAAGATGAACCGGTAAGTGGAGTCCTTGGATGCTGGTGTAAAACAGATGTTATCTGTAAGCGGAGAAAGACCGGTATCAGGAATAAATGTTCCCGGACCTTCTGTTTTTTTTAGAATCAGAGTATCCCCTGCATCTGCATCAGTAGCAGTTATATTGTAAATGCATAGATTCCCGGTTTGACAAAGAAAAGTATCCACATCTGATGGAACGGTCAAAACGGGTGGATGACCCATGTTAACTGTCACGTAGAAAGTGTCATACACATAAGCTGGACACTGATCCTTAAGTCTGAAGATAAACCTGTAAGTGGAATCTGTGCTAGCCGGTAAAAAGCATACAGTATCTATTATGGTACCGGGCATAGTTTTAATTTTGGTGACAAATGTTCCCGGACCCTCTATTTTCTCAAGGGTTATAGTATTGCCTGCATCCGGATCAGTTGCCTGAATCCCTGGTATGCACAAGGTTTGAGGAGTGGTGAAGGCAGTATCCACATCTGAGGGCAAAGTTAGATTAGGAAAGGAATTAGGAGATCTGGCTGCTATGATGAACGTGTCAGCTATAAATGTTGGAGTCCAGCCATACGAATTCTCAGAGACAAATTGAAGAACATTATTAGGGGAGAAAAAGAGCGTATCCAGACATATTCTGCCTGTGTTTTTAACAGTATATACCATGGTCGCAAAGAGTCCATCTCCTGATCCAACTGGAGGATCCAATATAGCTGCAGCCCCATATAGAACCGCATTATCATTGATATTTATTGAATTCAGTGGCCAGTCTTCAATCCTGCTGCCATCATAGGATGAGTCTGAGTTATTCTTAGTTGCATCCAGATAAGCATAACACGTGGGGCCATAGCAGTGGTCTAATAAGGGTACGGTTATGGCAGCAAGCGAGCTGTCATTGGAGAAATTGACCTTTATCCTCACGTCGTGAGTCCCATTACATGGAATGTATAAAGTATCTCCATTGGCTGAGCTATCGCTGCCACAGGAAAAATAGACCTTATCCTCGGTTATACCAACCTGGAAAGAAAGAGCCAGAAAAAGAACCGTAAAAGGGAGTAACAAGTAGGCTCTCTTAAGTTTCATAAAAACTCCTTTCAGATTGTTTTCACTATAAAAAAGTATAATCCACCACAATATTTATCGGCTTAAAAATTTCATATATTAATTACGTATTAAAAATATTGAATCTCAGGTTTTCTGAAGGAAAAAAACACCTTTTTTAGATTATCTCAGCAAAAGCATCTTTTTAATCAAGACCACATCCTCAAAACAGAGACTATAGAAATAAATTCCGCTTCCCACATCCCTTTTATTATCATCCTTACCATCCCAGAAAACCCGATATTCACCCGGATATTGCTTTTTATCCTGAAGAACTCTTACCTTCTGGCTTAAAATATTGTAGACAGAAATGGTGATGTGGATGGGGTTGTTTACTGTTGACCGTTTTCCGTGAATCGAGTAAGATATGGTGGTAAGGGAATTAAATGGATTGGGGTAGTTCTGTTTTAGATTTACTTGAAAGGGTCTTTCTGCAACACTCTCCAGCACGTCAGTTTCTTCTTGGGCTGCTACCTGAAAACATCTCTTTTTAAGAATCGGGACATATTCCTCTACAATATCTGTTCTGACAAAACTTAGAACATTTGTTGGGGGGTAAAAAGAGGTATCCGGACAGACACAGGCGGATGAATTACCTGGAGGAATGGTATAAACCATCCTTGCAAAAAGACCTTCACCTGAAGTTAAAGGTGAATCAGTGGATATTGCCCCATACAATACCTTAGGGGGATTCAGATCAAGATTCACGTTCAAAAAACCAAATCCCTCTACCCTGCTTCCCTGAAAGCATAAAGGTAAAGCATTTCCATTGTTTTTAAGGGAATCGAGAAAACCGACCCCGCAGGTATCGATCAAAGGAACACTTAAAGCTTGAATTGGGTTGTCGTTCCATATTTTGACATAAATGGTGACATCTCCACCCGAGGTTTCGGAAGGGATGAAAAGGGTATCACCGTTCTCTGAGCAAGGTTCACCAGCCTCAAAATAGAGCGTGTCTGCCAGACCCGGGTCATCTGGGTGCTGTTGTGCAAAAAGGGAATTAGTAAAAAAAAGAGATAAGAACAAAAACCAGACCAAATTTGAAGATTTAAACATCATCATTTAAAACTCCACTTCAAACATTTGAATTAAGTTTAAACATTCATGAAAAGCGTTCTCAACAAATAACCGATCCAGTCATTCCCATAGGATGCCAGAATCTGACTTAAGTCAGGTTCTGAAGATTCCTGATATCATAGACAAAACACTAAAAAAATGGTAGCCGCTCATAGTTATATAATTTATCTCACATTGTGATTATTAGTTATGGCAACCTATTAAAGCATTACTTTAAGCTGACAGCCTGTTCATTTTGTAATATAAAAATCGATCTTGAAAATTTATCTTTTCCCCCTTTTTTTATTCTTATTTTTCTTGGTTGATTTAGATTTGGTAGCTTTTCGAGTTCTTTTCATTTTAAGTAAACCTATTTCGAAAATCTCCTCCATCCTTTCCACCCAGATGAAATTTACTCTTTTTCTGATTTGTTCCGGGACCTCAATGATATTTTCCTCATTGTCCCTTGGTAAAATAATTTTTTTAATACCGATTCTGGCAGCTGCAGATACTTTCTCTTTAATCCCCATAACCGGCAGGACCCTTCCCCGCAGGGAGATTTCACCGCTCATAGCCACGTCATTTCTTACCGGCTTATTGCTCATTACCGAAGCTATGACCAGGGATATGGCGCATCCGGCTGAAGAGCCATCCTTGGGTATGGCAGTGGAGGGAAAATGGATGTGAACGTCATAGTTCACGAAATCATCGTAAATAATTCCCAGCTCCCGGGACATGGACCTGACAAAACTGTGTGCTGCTTGAATGGATTCCTTAAGCTGCTCGCCCAGCTGGCCGGTTGAGATAACCTGTCCTGAGCCCGGCATCTTCAAAGCCTCGATCAGCATGATATCACCGCCAGCTGGAGTCCAGGCTAATGCGGTTACCACCCCAATCTCCGGCTTTTTGCTGATTCTGTCAGGAATGTAAATTGGAGATCCCAAAAACTCCTCCAGATTCTCCGCATCGATCTTTATGCATTTTCTTTTTTTCAAAGCCTTTTCCCGGGCGCATTTCCTGCAAATAGTCTGGATCTGGCGCTGCAGGATTCTCAAACCTGTTTCAAGGGCGTACTGTCTTATAATCTTCTTTAAAGCAGAATCTGTTATTCTAAGTTCCTTAGAAGATAATCCATGACTGGAAAGCTGTTGTGGGATCAAAAATTTCTTAGCTATTTGAATTTTCTCCTCCTCAATATACCCGGTGAGGTCTATCACCTCCATTATATCCAGAATATGTGCCGGTATTTTCTCCTCAACTGTAGCCGTAGTAACAAACATCACCTCGGATAGGTCATAGGGAATCCCCAGATAGTTATCTATGAAACGTGAATTCAGCTCGGGATCCAAAATTTCAAGCAAAGCCGAGGTGGGCTCGCCCCTTAAAGCCTGGCTTCCGATTTTATCTATCTCCTCGATTAAAATCAAAGGATCGGTTGTGCCTGCTTCCCGGATGTTTCTTATTATTTTTCCGGGCAGTGCACCCATATAAGTTATCCGATGCCCTTTTATCTCAGCCTCATCCCTTATCCCGGCAATCGATATTCTGGCAAACTTTCTGTCTAAAGCCTTAGCCAATATCTGCGCTAAAGCGGTCTTACCCGTACCCGGAGGACCACAAAAACAGAGAACAGAACCTTTTAAATTCCGGGTTAACATCCTTATGGAGAGATACTCTAAAATTTGTTCTTTAACCTTCCTCTTCCCATAATATTCCTTATCCAGAATCTCCTCAACTTTTTTTATGTCTATCTTTCTGGGGGAGGATTTTTCCCAGGGAAGTGCAAGTATCCAGTCTATGTAATTACTGACAGTGCCATATTCAGCAGAAGCAGGAGAGATAAGCTTCAACCTCTCAGCCTCAAAAAGCATCATACTTTCAACCTGGGAAGGCAATGATTTGTCTTTTATCCTTCTCTTCAGCTCCCCTATTTTTCTCTCTTCCAAATCTTTCTCTCTCATAATTCAGATCCTATAAAATCATATCCGCTTTAATATAATTCCGTATGTAGCGGTCAGATTCTAAGATACTTAAAATTTCTCGTTTCTCATTTGCCTAAATTCGCATTTATCACCAAATATCATTTAATATTATACTTGGATTTAATTTTAAAGTCAAGCCCAAGAAAAAATTAACCTTTATTCGGGTGATCAATTTCTGAACAGACTCAAGTTTATAAGTATTTCTGACGATAAATAAAATGGCGAAAGCCCCGATTAGTTCTTTCAGTTCCCAGGGGCGGCTTCCTAACTCAGGGACCGCCCCTGAAAATTAAAAAGCCTCCCCAAAGGGAGGCTTTTCTACACCAGCGCTATTCATCCATTTATTTAATCTCAGGAGCTGTTAAGTTCTGATTCATTCTTACGTCTAAGTCAAATGCGTTCTCATCCACCAGGATAGCTTGATGCACTCGAATTCCGGATAAATCAGCTTCATTAGTCTTAAATCTGAGAATCAACAGATCTCCTTTACCTGGCTGGACCAGATTTTCACCTTTTAAGTCCACGATTCCGATGATCTGGGTACCAAATTTATAGCTGGAGAAAACCGACAGTTTTTCGGTTCTGGAAGTCAGGAGTGGCTCTAAGGGTTCGTATCTGTTTTGATCATATTCCACCACAAATTGGACTCCAGCCACGGGAATATTAAAATCGGCAGCCACGGGGATTTCCACCATCTTCTGTCTTGAATTATACACCGGATTTCCGAACTCAGCATATGCGGTCTCTTTCAGAGACGTAATCCTGGCCAGTAAAAGCGGCTCTTGTGCTATGCATCCGCATTGTGGTTTGGGACCTCCTCTGAAAAGGAAGTCGACCAGATAGACTATATCCACCAGATCCACCCCACAGCTGCTGTCCACGTCCGCGGATTTCATATTTGGAGGCTCGGGTCCGGATAAAGCGATATACTGTATCAGATAAACCACGTCCGGAACATTTACGTACCCATCATAATCAGCATCTCCTGGGTTGGTAAACATTTTGGGGGCAGGACCCATCTTAAATACATAGTTGACAAGATAGACCACATCTGAAATTGTAGCATAGCAATCACTATTGATGTCAGCTGCAGCAGGCGGATTAGGCGGGGGACCATCCTGGAAAAGGTAATTGGTTAAATAGACTATGTCTACCACGTCCACTATCCCGTCCCTGTTGAGGTCCCCATCTTTGGGCGGGGGAACATAAGGATAGACATTAACGACAACCTCAGCCGTGTCTTTCAATCCGGTTCCATCGTCTACGTAGAATGTCACAACATGAGGTGAACCCAATGTATCATCCATTGTCGTCTCCCAGGAAAAGAAACCGGTATCAGGCGTAGGATGAGGGGTAGTCTGCAAATCTCCCGGACCATCCTTGGTTATGGTCAGAATATCCGTAGGATCCGGATCGGTAGTTATTACAATAAACTCCACAGTGTCTCCTGCTACTGCAGTCTGGGGACCCGGAGCAATAAGTCTCGGATTATGAATAAAGGGATTAACGATTATCTGCACATAGCCGGTATCAGCCATTCCCATGCCATCACTCACGATAAAGGTATCTATATGGGGTGAACCCACTGAATCATCATCCGTGGTAACCCACTGGAAAAAGCCGGTATCTGGGGAAGGATGAGGAACGGTGGTCAGAGTTCCTTTACCCTTTAAGGTTATGGTGAGTATATCCGTTTCATTGTCATCTGTGGCAAATACTTTAAATTCAACTGTTTCCCCAGCAGTCAACTCCTGAGTTCCGGGCACAGTAATCTCAGGCGGAAGGTTTACAATGCTGGTTGTATCTCCCAAACACCCAGCTAAGAACTCAATAGGTGCATCCTTACCAGTAGCGCAAGCCACCAGCGTTAAGAAATTGCTGGGAGGGGAAAAAAACGAATCTATTTTAACTCCTGTAGACGTATCCCAGGTAGCACCAGTGGTAAACCAAAGTGTTGCAAACAAATGGTCCCCGACCGGGAACTCACCGGCAGAGTAAAAGTCGTAGAACACTATCTCTTTGGCGACATTATCTATATTCACGGCCATCATCGCTGGCGGGTTATTCAAGACAGTTGAACCCCACTGTATGGAATCACAGACTATGTCAGTATTTAAAGGGTGATAGAACTTGAGAGGAATTGCCCAACCGCATATAGCCTCGTCATTCCAGATACGAACGTCAACCGTTACTGTTGAGTTGGCTTCAACGTGTTCCAGGCACTCAACTTGTATTGTATCAACTTCGCCATACTGAGCCAAAGCATTATTCTGGAAAAATAGAACAAAAAACAAAGACAGAGTGATAACAAATAGGGCGGGAAAGAATTTAATCCTCATCTTTATTCCTCCTTCTTTAGTCTTAAGTTAACTCCTTTAAAATTTGGAACTTATGTTCAGATAATCGCAAAATTTCAGACCTTTTAGATTTTATCGACCTAAATCAGAAAAAAGTTAAACAGAGAAGATTGCTCTTCCACTAACCTAAAGGTAAACTAATACGAATTAAAAAGAACGATAATCCATAATAAGATAATGAAAAATCCCCTTATTGTCAAGTGTTAATTTATACTCTTTCTATGAAAAATTCATCTAAGGAATATATCCAAATTCAACATGAAATCACTGGCTTAGTATAATATCTTTATTCTTTTTTCTTGTCTTACAAGAAATTAGGACTTCAAGTATTGATCCAGATGCTTCTTTATGGGATTTAAACATTCACTACTTAAGCTATTAATTCATTTGATATACCGACTACAAAATTTGGTGTAACAGGTTGTCCTAACCTGTGTTGTAAAAACAGACGGGAAAATGTAGCGTCCCACTTCAGACGGGATAAAAATGGTAGATGGTTCTGGATTTCCTGACCCAGAATTAAATTCGTTGGTGGTGAAATTGGATTTCCACCACCATTCATTCGGTTGAGGAATCACCGGAATAGGTCTTGACGACAATTCCTCAACCAACAAAAGAATTGGTTTGACAAGGTCAGGAGACCTTGCCCTACCCCTCGGTTCGATTATAAAAGAGGTTTTTAATTTGCAGAGGAGGTCTTCAGACCTCCAGGGGGGTGTAGTTGCCCAATTAATTGGGCTATTTTGGAGTGCAACAATTTATTGTTGCGGTTTTTCGCAAAAACGAGTTTTTGCACTCCCAAAGCACTGCATCCAGTATCACAGGTTGTCCTAACCTGTGTCACCAAAAAAACGACTGGAAAATGTAGAGGAGGTCTTTAGAATTCCAGGTGTGGAAGGGGTTTGGCAAAATGAATGGAAAGCTGAAGCTTTCCTCTACATAGTAAAAACACCCTTAGGGCAGCGGGCGCCAGGAAAAAACAATGTTCATCGGAAAGATGAATTATATGTTCATGTAACTAATATGTTAAGGATTGTCTGACCTGAAGGATTTGATTCTTTTTTTATGGGACTATCCTTTTCTACTGAACCTTTTGGGCAGATTTTGAGCAGAGAAGCTACAAAAAAAAGCCCTCTTCTTTCAAAAGAAGAGGGCCAAATAAAATGGGAACCTTATTTAAGCAAGATCATTTTCTTCACACTAACAAAATCAGAGGCAGTTAATTTGTAGAAATAAATCCCTGATGCAACCGGATCACCAGCAGAATTAGAGCCATCCCAGAAGATAGTATGTTGGCCTTTCTCCATTTTTCCGTCAACCAATGTATTAACCAGCTGACCGGCCAGATTGTAGATCTTCAGGCTTACCCGACATCCGTAGGGGATCTTAAAACTCATGCTGGTTTTCAGGTTAAAAGGATTGGGGTAATTCTGCTCCAAAACGAAACCGGGAATACCAGTTGAGGACGTCTCAGGAACGTCGGTGGTAGTAAAAGTGACAAAAAAAGTATCTTGATCCGTCTTTCCCCAGGGATCGGTGACCCGGAATACGAACTCATATGTAGAATCAATGGTAGGTTCAAAACAGATACTATCGGATAAAGGAGAAAGACCTGTATCCGGAATAAAAGTTCCAGGACCTGACACCTTTTCAAGAATTAGAGTATCCGATGCGTCCAGATCTGTAGCTATAATATATTTCAGACATAAGGTCGAACCAAACGACAAGCTGGTATCCAGGTCTAAGGGCACACTTATCTCCGGTGGTAAATTATTAATCCCGTTTGTGTCTAAACACCCAGCTAAAAATTCGATAGTGGTGGGTTTACCTGTTTCACAAGGATCTATTTCTGCGACATTAGAGGGAGGGTAAAAAGCCGAATCAATTTTAACTCCTATAGATGTATCCCAGGCAGCACCTGTGGTAAAGTGGAGGGTTGCCCATAGGTTGTTCCCGGTGGGCCAAAAGTTCATGTACCAAGCAGCATACATTACTATCCTGTGCTCACTGTTATATACATCCCCGCCATACATAAATGGTGCATTGCTCCAGAAAGTTGAACTAAATTGTACTGAGTCGCAGACAATATCAGTATTAAGCGGATTGTAAAAAGTCAAAGGAATAGTTAAACCACACACAGTCTCGTCAGTCCAGAGACGAACATCAACCGTTACTTTGGCGTTAGCATCCACATGTTCCAGGCAATCTATTTCAATAGTGTCCGGAATAACGACAGTTATTAGTGTTTTTGCAGTATCTGCTTTACCGGTGCCGTCATTCACGTAAAAGACAACGTAGTAATCTCCAATGGTATCAGCCAATCCTGGAGCCCAACTGTAAAATCCTGTATCAGGTGAGGTATGGGGAACTGTAACCAATTCTCCTGGACCTTCCTTGGTAATGGTCAGGATATCATTTATATCTGAATCCGTGGCTATGACCTGAAACGCAAGAGTATCCCCGACTAACAATAGATGAGTTGATTTTACATGTGAAAAAGAGGGTGAGCTTGCCAATGCTGAGCTATTAAAAAATAACATAATAAAGAATAGCAAGCCGATAGCAAACAGACCCGGGAGAAACCTATTCTTCATCTTTTTTCCTCCTTACTTTAAAGTGAATAGGCAAACTTAATTTATTCAAAATTCGGAACTTGTATTTATGAAATCGCAAATTATTTAGTCTTTTAGATTTTAATGAACCATGAGGCTCTCTTTTTAGCTAAAAATGGTCTCATAAGCAATTCAAAAAAACTTCCCTTCCACAATAATCAAGATAGTTTTTATTGTCAAGTATAATTTAGACTCTTTATATGAAAAATGCATAATAGTATAATATAGCGTCTTTGTTCATATTCTTTAGCTTCTTAGCATTTCTCTTGGGCTTTCATCTTGTCCTGCAAGAACTTAAAAATACAGCAAATAAAACAACCGTGCTTATTTATGATCTATAAAGACTTTAAAATAATTTTAAGGCGTGATAATTCTCTTTTACATCAAAAAAAGGAGATCTTGTTTAACCCCGTGGTTTAATTGGAAAACAGGTTTTTAGTTTGTAGAGGAGGTCTTCAGACCTCCATTTGGGGGGGGTAGTTGCCCAATTTATTGGGCTTCTTTTGGCCGATGAATCGGCAAACTACAATTCGTATTGTTGCCCCATTTATGGGACTTCTTGGGCTGACCGTCAAGGTACTGCGCATAAATCGACAGCCTTACAAACTGTCAGGTCACACCCATTGGGCAAGACCTGACAAAACGCGAAAAATGTAGGGGCTGACCTCCGCGTCAGTCCGAAAAACACAGGTTGATTCGTTGGTGGTGGAATTGGATTTCCACCACCATTCATTCGGTTGAGGAATCACCGGAATAGGTCTTGACGACAATTCCTCAACCAATAAAGGAATTGGTTTGACAAGATCAGGATACCTTGCCCAACCCCTCGGTTCGATTATAAAACAGGTTTTTAATTTGTAGAGGAGGTCTTCAGACCTCCATTGGCAGAAGGGATTGGGGAAAGAAAAAATGGAAAGCTAAAGCTTTCCTCTACACCATAAATCCGTAGACCCATGTTGCCCTCAATATGGGTAAAAACAAAATCCCACCTTGAGGGCAAGGTGGGGCTACTGGGTAGTGACCGTGTAGTTGCCACATTTATGGGGCGCTTTTTTGGCTCGATGAATCGAGCAACTACAATTCATTCGAAAATGTGTTACAAAATAAAAAGCCGGGCTAATACCCAGCTTTTATAATAATATTTTACTTTAGATATCTTCGGTTAATCCTAGTCCTTTTTCACACCCTTTATGACTCTAACGTACTCTGCCTCTTTAAGGTCAAGGTATACACCCTCTAAATATTCATCCTTTTTATTGTTTGTTACCTGTTGGTCGTCATATTCTCGCACGTCTACTATATATAACTCTTTTTGTCCCTTGTCATCTGAAACATATTTGACCACCCCTGCAACTCTATAACCGTCCTTCATTTTCACCTCAACACATTTAGCTGGTTCCTCATTGAAAATACTTGCAAATACAGTTTCACTACCGCCAGCCTTAACCCCAGCTAGTCTAAGAAATGATCTAAATGGGAGATATAACAACTTCTCAATTTGTGCAAACAAGAATCCTATTAACAATGACAGACAGAAGAGAATCAGCAAGAAAATGGGATTAAAAAGAGATGTTTTCAGAATTTCTATGTTTGGCATATTTGAAAAGCGACCATCTTGATAGATAAGTCTTGAAATAACAGCAATTATACTTAAATTAATAAAACTAAAGAAAACACAGAGCACGACCTTTTCAAAATAATCTAATTTCCTAATATCCGAGGCTACATCGCGAATATAAATTGAAATAAAACCAGGTACTATAAACAAGGCGATTAAGAAAATATTTTCTAGGTTGGTAATATTCAATTTTTTAAATCTCCTTTTAAGTACTCTTTTTTCTTTCCTTGTCTTTATCTTTACGCCCGGTTCTACGTGGAGGAAGTGTCATGGTGTCAGCGGAACGAACAACTAATACTCTCCAAGCTGTCTTTGCCATTTTTCCTTTTCCCGCTGTCTTACAGAAATTACACATCTTTCTTCCGCCTGTACCTAGAATTCTGTTTCTCTTTTTGACTGCTTTACCCACTGGGCATTTAGTATTGGTGTGATAAATCTTAGACCTCTTTGAATAAAATGCCATTTTATTACCTCTCCCTTTTATTATTAAAAAAAGTTTCCATTATTTCTTCTCCTCTTTATCCTTATCATCCACTACTTCAAAATCCGCATCCACTGCACCTTCTTTGGCTTTTTCCTCCTTTTTCTCCTCCTTTGCGCCTGGCGGGGGCTGCTGCGGACCTGCTCCTCCTGCCTGGGCTTGTGCTGTGGTCTTTTTGTAGACTTCCTCTGCTATCTTGTGGGAGGCAGCCATCATCTCCTCTATGGCTTTGTTTATCTCGTCTGCGTTCTCACCCTTCATCTTGTCCTTCACATTCTGGATTGCGTCTTCGATCTTTTTCTTCTCGTCGTCGGATATCTTATCCCCGTATTCTTTCAATGTCTTCTCCGTAGTATAGACCATCTGATCCGCCCGGTTTCTTGCTTCAATTAATGTCTTTTTCGTTTTATCCTCCTCTGAGTGGACTTCAGCATCCTTGACCATTTTCTTAATCTCCGTCTCTGAGAGCCCGCTGGAGGACTCAATTTTTATCCTCTGCTCCTTGCCTGTTCCTAAGTCCTTGGCTGATACGTGGACGATTCCATTGGCATCTATGTCAAATGTCACTTCTATCTGAGGTATTCCTCTGGGAGCAGGTGGTATACCCACCAGATCGAATCGGCCTAAGGTTCTATTGTCAATTGCCATTTCCCTCTCCCCCTGTAGAACTTGAATAGATACCGCTGGCTGGTTGTCCGTGGCTGTGGAGAATATCTGGGATTTCTTGGTGGGGATGGTGGTGTTGCGTTCGATCAACCGGGTCATCACTGCGCCCAGAGTCTCGATACCCAAGGATAAGGGCGTAACATCCAGAAGAAGAACGTCCTTTACCTCTCCTGCCAGAACACCAGCTTGAATTGATGCGCCTACCGCCACCACTTCATCCGGATTAACTCCTTTATGGGGCTCCTTTCCGAAAAGCTCCCTTACCATCTCCTGAACCTTGGGCATTCTGGTCTGCCCGCCCACCAGAATTACCTCGTCGATATCCGATGGTGAAAGCCTGGCATCAGCCAGAGCTTGTTTGCAGGGCTTCACAGTCCTTTCAAGTAATACTTCAACTAATTGCTCTAACTTGGCTCTGGACAACGATAAATCAAGATGCTTTGGACCGGAAGAATCTGCCGTTACGAAGGGCAGGTTAATGTTGGTCTGCATGGTAGTGGAAAGCTCGCATTTTGCCTTCTCTGCTGCTTCTTTTAGTCTCTGCAGGGCCATCCGATCTTTTCTCAGATCGATTCCCTGTTGTCTCAAAAATTCCTCAGCCATCCAGTCCATAACCCGCTGGTCCAGGTCATCGCCGCCCAGGTGGGTGTCGCCATTGGTGGATCTAACCTCGAAAACGCCCTCTCCCAGTTCCAGAATGGAGATATCAAAAGTGCCCCCGCCCAGATCGAAAACCGCAATTTTCTCATTTCTTTTCTTATCCAGACCATAGGCTAAGGATGCCGCTGTGGGCTCGTTGATGATCCGCAGAACTTCCAGCCCGGCAATCCTTCCGGCATCCTTGGTTGCCTGACGCTGGGAATCGTTGAAATATGCGGGAACGGTTATCACTGCCTGGGTTACCTTCTCCCCTAAATAGTCCTCAGCGGTTTTTCTCATCGATTGTAGAATCATAGCCGAGATCTCAGGAGGGGAGTATTCCTTATCCATAATCTTGACCCTTACATCCCCGTTGGCAGCCTCAACGATTTTGAATGGAACCAGCTTTTCCTCCTCTAAAACCTCGTTGTGGCGTCTGCCCATAAACCTTTTTATGGAGAAAACCGTGTTTTCGGAGTTAGTGATGGCTTGACGTTTAGCCACAGTTCCCACCAGCCTCTCCCCTGTTTTGGTAAACGCCACCACTGAGGGCGTGGTTCGTGATCCTTCCGCATTGGCAATGACTTTAGCGTCCCCGCCCTCCATCACTGCCACACAGGAGTTAGTAGTTCCCAGATCAATTCCTATGACTTTTGCCATTTATTCCTACCTCCTCATAATATTACAAATGAAAAAAATTATCACACATTATCGAAATGCTGGTCGCTTGTTTTTTGTTCCCTCCCATGTCTGTCTATATATGTAAAACAGATCTTACCTTCACATGAATGCAAAAACTGGTTTAAGTCAGTAAGATCGTCTATTGACACATCACTTTTTCTAAGCGTTATTATACATTCTCCTTCTTTTATGGATTCGTTTTTCCCTAGCGTTATGTCAATTTTTATTTCTTTACGAAAAACTCTGGAAGGTGATTTTTTAGTCCATCCTTCAAATATAATTTTCATAATATGAATTGGTAAAAATCCCCTATTGGTAAATACAGGGTGATATTCTCTTGAATCTATCCCTCCAGTCCATGGTAATTTATCGACCACTATAAACGGAGCAATTCTTAATTCGAATTCCCGTGCCATTATATCAGCCATTCTTTTAGTATCATCCGCTAGTCGTCTCGTGTGCTGCATATATAAGTAAGTTACTATTAATAGTCCAATCGTGATTATTACTATAGCCCAGTTCGTAAACATTTTTTTTCTAGTGGTCTTTTTTATTTTCTTCTTCTGATTCTTTTTCTTCAGCTTCCACCTTTTCCTCTTCTCTCTCTTCGGCCTTTTCCTTAGCTCCGGTGGAGACGATTACCTTGGGGGCTTTGATTACCCTGTCATTTAATATATAACCCTTAGAAATCTCATCTATTATGGTACTTTCAGGAAATTCATCCGATTCTCTCTGAGACACAGCCTCGTGAAAATTGGGGTCGAATTTCTCGCCAACGGTTTTTATGGGCTGCAGCCCTTCTTTTTCTAATACATCCTTTAAAGATTCATAAATCAGCTCAACCCCTTTGTGGAAATTGTCGAAATCCGTGGAATTCTTAGCATGATTTAAAGCCCTCTGGAAATTATCCAGGGTTTCAGTTAATTTCGTGATTAAGTTTTCATTGGCAAATTTTACCAGGTTTTCGAATTCTCTGGCTGTTCTTTTCTTGAAATTATCGAAATCAGCAGCCACCCGGAGAAGCCTGTCCTCCAGCTCTTTTGCTTGATTCTCTGATTCTTTTAACCTTTCTTTCAGGATGTCTATCTCGGTTGATTCTTCTTTTCCCTTTTCAAGTGGAGCTGTGACTTCGATATCTTTTTTTTCTTTTTCTTCCTTCTTTTCCTCTATTTCCTCGGGGATAGATTCAGCTTTCGCGTCTTTTGGGTCTTTCTTCCCTTTTTTGGAGGACACTTTCTTCTCCTTTACTGTTTTGACAATATGTCGCTTAAAAGCTTGGCTGTGTAATCCACTAAACTCACCAGCTTTGAGTATCTCATTCTCTTGGGTCCTATGATTCCTATGATTCCTTTCAAATCACCTGATCCGTATGAGGAGGTTACCAAACTACAAGATTCTATTTCATCTCTTTTGATTTCTTTGCCAATGGTAATGGTTATTCCCTCATTTACGCCTTTGGCAGCCAGAAGCTCTGTCAATATTCTTTTCTGCTCAAGAAGCTCTATGAAGGAGGAGAGCTTTTCCTCATCTTTAAATTCAGGTTGACTGACAATGTTAGTTGCACCTCCCAGATGGAGTTGCTCAATTTGATCAAAGTTTAATAAATTAGCAGAAGAATCCAGGAAAAGTTTAATCAACTTAGGATCTGCGGTAGATGTTTCCTTCAATCTTTCACTGATGGAATTCCTGATATCACCTAAGCTCAAGCCACATAACCGCTCATTTAAAATGCTTTTGGTTTTGTCCAAGGCCAAAGTCTCAAGGCCTGAATCAACCTCCAGAAGAATGCTTCGCACCAGCCCCGATTTGATTGCCAGAACCACCAAAAGTTTCCTCTCCGCTACTGGTATCAGATCGATGTTGGTCAAAACCCCCTGCTCAAATCGAGGAGCCAGAGTAACCCCCAGCTGTTTTGAGATGTCACCCAGGACTTTTGAGGTCTGTTCCATCAGTTCCTCCACTGCCCCGTAATCCACCATCATCTCCTTCTGGATCATTTTCTCCTCGGATTCAGTCAGACTCTCAGGTTTAAGCAGATTATCCACATAAGCCCGGTATCCCTTATCTGTGGGAATTCTGCCGGCTGATGTGTGTGGCTTCTGAATCAGTCCCTTCTCCTCTAAATCCTTAAGGGTATTACGAATTGTAGCCGGACTTACGCCCAACTTATATCTGGTCGCAATGGCTTCTGAACCTACTGGTTTGGCAGTACCTATATAGAGATTTATCAAAGCCTGCAGGACGATTTTTTCTCTATCTGAAATATTCTCAAAGGTCATGCTTTTTATAAGTTCTTGTATTGTAGAAGATTAATTATTGTATTAGCACTTCTCCTTTAAGAGTGCTAATATAATTATACGTCGTAACTAAAATGTTGTCAAGGTAAAATTCCCATAACTCATTATTGTGTTTTATCCAGAACCTGACTTAAGTCAGGTTCTGGTTTCTTTCAGAATTCAAACTAAGCTTTTTTCAATCTCCTCACCTCAAACACCACCAGGTTAACCGGATCAGGACAGCATACATCAATGGCATCAGGATCATCCGCCCAGAAATGAGTACCCTTGAACATTAAGGTTCTGGCAGTGGGAATAACAGTAAGCATAGCTTCGACGCAAAGCTCTGCTGGAGTAGTGCCACCCCTGAAATAGAATACATCACCTGCCTTATGTCCCATAGCACATTTGCCTTTAACCGATTTGACCTCAACTTTAATGTCGGGTATCTTTTTTGATCCCACTTTCTTTTTTACCATTTTTCCCTCCTGTTTTTTATTTTTCGTAAAAGGCTAATACCTGGATATTTTCCTGGTTTGGGATGTAAGACGATTTAATTTTTTTAAGATCCTCTGAGAAAAAAAGGCTAACTTCAAAAGGACCGGATCCGGGTTTTTCATCAATTCGGGTTTGTGTTTTTTCCAGTTCTCCAAAACCCGAACCAGCTCCATATCTTTAGAATCATTTAAGCTATTTTTCAATTCCTTTCTGGTTACCGGGTATTTTCCTGTTTTCAGACTGACATAGACCTTCAAACATATCATCACCTCTTTGAGCCTCCAGTAGATGCTTCGCACCATCCTGTCTCTGGGATGCTGGTGAGTGAAAAGATACCTGCCCCAGAAACCGATCTGGTCTGCATGCTTTTTGATCTCTGAAATCTCCTGATCTTTTGTAGGCTTAAGCACAGGGCATTTTCCAAAAAGAAGTTTTACCCCGTAATGGAACTGATGCCTGCCATAAGGGACGTAGTGTTCCATATCCAGGCTGGAGAAAAAAAGCACTGTGGCATTCCGGAATTCCTTTTCCTTAAGAATTTTTCTAAGTTTGACCAAATCCTTACGTGTGATTTTTTTCAAACCCACTAAAAAATCAACGTCACTATCCGGCTTAGCTTCAGCAATGGCCCAGCTTCCGTGGTGGATGATGAAGACCAGGTTCTTTTCATAATCCTTTTTCATTCTCCGGACAAACCTATTTAAAAGTAACCTAACCTCCGCTTTCCTCATCTATTTCTCTCAAAATCAAAAATTATAACTTACCTGATCTTAACATGGCCAGGACCAGCCAGATCCCCAGAATCCCCGCAAAGACAAACCCCAAAATTCCAAAAAGAGGATAACCCAGGAATTTATAACCTACCTCCAATCTCATTATCAAAGAGGAACCCACGATAATGGCAGCGATAATCAAACTGAAGGATAACCGGTTGGCTGACCTTTCCACCTGGAGCATTAACTTTTCCAAGCCCTTGTGATGGAACTCCAACTCCAGCTCACCCCGGGATAGTTTCTCCAATATTCTTCTGAGCTCGTGAGGAAAGGGAGTTATAAGCTCTCTCATATCCTGCAGAAAGGCTACAATATCTCGCAGGACTATTTTGGGCCGATACTTTCTCCGGGATAGCTTTTTTACGAAGGGAACTGCTTCAGTTACCAGGTCATATTCGGGATCAAGCATCCTGCCGACTTCCTCGTAGGTGATCAAAGCCTTTCCAAATAACATCAGGTCAGACTGGAGAGAGATTTTGTGATGGTGGACAATGTCAAAGGCTTGATTGACCAACGTTTTCATATCAACTCGGGACAGCGGGATTTTGTGATAGCGGTAGAGGAAATCGGTCAGATCAGCTTCCAGTGCTCTTAAATCAGGAGTTTGTTCCAGAACGCCAGCTTTTTGCCAGGTTCTTATTACTCCTCGGGGATTCCAGCTGACCACAGACACTAAAAGCTCGGAGAGTTCATCCATAGTGCTCTCGGAGAGCCGGCCCATCATTCCGTAATCCACTGGAGCTATGACATTATTTCCCAGTACAAATAGATTCCCGGGATGGGGATCAGCATGAAAAAAACCATCCAGAAATACCTGTTTGAAAACAGACCTTCCAGCGTTTTTAGCGATGGTCTTTCTGTCCAGTCCTTCCTCATCAATCTTCTTCAGGTTTGTAACCTTGATCCCCTTAATGTACTCTAATGTTAAAACCAAATCAGTAGTCATATCCCAGAAGACCCGGGGCACAAAAACAGTGGGATCATCCTTGAAGTTTAAAGCGAAGATCTCCACGTTTCTCGCCTCGTTTTTGAAATCCACTTCCCTTCTGAAAGTCTTCGTGAGTTCATCCACCATCCCTTTTGGATCGTATTGCCTGCTTTCCGGAATATACCTTTCCAGAAGATTAGTCAGATCAGTCAGAATCTCCATGTCGGTATCGATAATGGGTTTTATACCCGGACGTTGAACCTTAACCACCACCTCTTCTCCTTTGTTAGTCTCAGCCCTGTGAACCTGAGATAAAGAGGCAGAGGCTATAGGAGTTTTATCAAAAGAGGAAAATAGATCATTCAAAGATGCTTTTAGCTCTTTTTCCACTATCTTTTTAGCCTCTTCAAATGAAAATGGTGCTACCTCGTCCTGTAATTTTGAAAGCTCAATAACCAGCTCCAGCGGAATCATAAATGGACGAGTGGAAAGAAGCTGTCCCAATTTCACGAAGGTAGGACCTAACTCCTCCAGAGCCAATCTTATCTTTTGAGCATAACTAAGTTTTTCCACCTCAGTTTTTTCCCGGGCAAAGATCTTTCTGCCCAATCTGAGGTAAGGACCTATCCTCATCTGATCCAGAATATGCCCGAATCCATATTTCACCAAAACCCCTATGATCTGGCGATATCTTCTGAGATTACGAGTCCTCTTATCGATCCGTGGTATGCGCATGAATCATCTCTTTTAAAGGCTGAAACTAACTTATTAAATTACAAAGAATAGTCAATAAAAAAATCTCCGAGGAACAGCAATTTGAAGTCTTCAGAAATTAATCGGGTTTTATGAGGAGCTAATTTTAAAATGTTTTCTGAAAAAGAAGTCTGTTTTTTTTAGTTATGATAGATTCATATTTTATTGATAAATGGGTAAAAAAAAGTGGCTCTCAGAATTTCCGAGAGCCACTTCTATCTGGACTGTTAGGAAATGCTCTATTTCTCATCAAATCCCAAAGTTGAGTCTAATGCTCCATGAATTCCTCTGGTAACCACCCTGGGAGTTACAGTTATGATGAGTTCCCGATTTATGATCTCATCCTGAGTGTAACTGAAGAGATATCCTAAAAAAGGTATATCCTTCAAGATGGGAAGTCCGGTTTTGGTTGATTTCTTCTCCTGGCTGGTCAATCCACCGATCACTGCAGGTTGATTATTTTCCACAACCACATTGGTCTCGGCGTTGTTGGTATTTATTATCACCCCATTGGGATCGAACTGATAGGAACTGCGTTCAGGTCTCAAATTCATCAGGATTCGGTTCTCCGAGGTTATATGAGGAGTTACTTTCAGAATGGTTCCCACCTCCACAAAGGTAACCACCACGTTTCCGGATTGATCAAACTGCTTAACTGGAATCTTTTGACCCATCTGGATCAGTGCTTGTTTATTATCCACCGTGGTAATCACCGGAGAAGCCAGGATCTTAGCTTTGTTGTCCTTCATCAAAGCGGATATGGTTCCGCTCAGGTCAAAATCCTCCTGAACTGTGGTATAGGTGAAGCTGCCTATGGGATCACTTACCCGGTCAGCCATTTGCTCGATGGTGGCTTCATGACTGGTTTTATATCCCCCATTTGCGTCTGGTGGTCCATATCTGCTGGTAAAAAAGGTCCAGTCTATACCCAGCTCCTGAAGAGCTGAGGATTCCACCTCTAATAGCTGAGCCGTGATCTCAATCTGATCCGTTTCTTTATCCAGGGTTTGCACCATCTCTTGAGCCCGGGTGATATTTTCAGGAATATCCCTTATTATCAAAGAGTTAGTTCTATCGTCCACGTCTATCACTCCCCTGCTGGACAGGACCGTCTTTACCGGCTTTACCAATTCGGAAGCTGTGGCATTTTCTATTCTTATCACCTCAGTTTTCAGGGATATCAAAGCTTCCTGCTCGGATTTGTGTTTCTCCTTAGACATCACCTCCTGCATATATTCATTCATGGGGAGCACCCGGATGTATCCTTTTTCCTCGATTCCAGCTAAGCCATAGGTTTTAAGCACAATATCCAATGCATCAGCCCAGTTAACCCGTTGAAGGGTTAAACTCACATTTCCCTTCACTTCAGGTGAGGTAACAATATTTACATTGCCATAATCAGCCAAAAAACTCAACACCGCGTGTATATCCGCATCCTTTAAAGTTAAGGATTTGATCTCTTTGCCCGCTGCTGTTAGTAAGCTGGGAAATAGAAGTAGAAAAATGATCAGGCCCAATAACAATAGTCTGACATAGCTTTTTTTCTTCATCATAATTAATTCTCCTTTTTAATATTCTGGTGGTAATTCCAAGCTAATTACTCTTGACCAACCATACTCCTCTATCTGGAAAAAGATTTTATTTTCGAAAACATTAACCACATATCCATTTTTCACTTTGTCACCACTTTTCAGTAGGTAACCGTATCCTCTGTTATCCTCCAGTAAAGCCTTATACCCACTCCCATCCTCCAGGGTTCCCACCAGTTTCAAATTCTCAACTGAGGGTAAAGGAATTTCACCGAATTCAAAATCAATCTCCTGGCTCAACGGAACGAAGGGATCTCTTCTTCCCTCATTTAAATAGACCAGACTCTCCCTTTCTGCAATCCCGGCTCCCGGTTGAGGTCTTTCCAAAGCCTCCTGGGTTATTGCTGCAGTATCCACTGAAGTTACCGGAACAGCTTTGGATTCCTCTGCTTTTGTCTCTTCGATTTTTTCTTCCCGGGGCAATGCCACTACATCCTCGGGCTTTGGGGTCTCAGCTTCCACCTGTATTCCCTTTTTCACCAGCTTTTTGTCTTTTTCCTTTTTCATCTCAATCGGAGTAGTGCTGGGCTTGGTTTCTTTAAAAGGAGGTTTTTCAACAACAACCGGGAATTCATCTGGCTTTTGCTCTGATTTAGGTTGATCCTTCTTGGTATCAACTTTGGTATATTTCACCTCAGCCTTTGAAATTTTCTTATCCGGAGTCGCAACCGCTTCTTTGCTAACAAATTTCTTTTCATCATTTTTTTGAATATTGATCTTTTCTGGAAGTTCCTCTTTTAATTTCAGTTTTGCAGGATCCACAGCCCAGAAAAATGGAGCTACATCTTTTTTGGTGGAAATAGCTATGGTGGTCTCATTGCCCTTTTTACGCTCCACAACTCTGTAAACCACGGCTTCCTTCAGATCCAGGACTATTCGGGTGATCTTTTCAGGCTCCACCTGATATTGACTTGTTCTTATTGCCGTGATCGTTCCCCCGGGAATATCTCTGTAGTTATATTGTGGCAACCTGTGAATTGCATTCTTTAAGTCAACTACTATCCGGTCTGGTTTGTCACCTTTAGCTGGAAGGATGAAATGGGTAAACTCAACCTTATCCTCAGTAAATATGGTGAAGTATGTGAAATCCTTTTTATTATCCAGGCTGAGATTGATAACTGAAGTAGCTGAAGTTACCCCGGAAACTTTTGAAAATAATATGAATCCAATGAAAAGGGCTAAAACAGATATAAATTTCAAGTGCTTTCTCATTCTTTTCCTTTCCTCATAACTCCAACTTTTTGAGTTTCTCCTCTTCTTTTATAAAATATGTGGTCAGCTTAAAAGCAGAGGTGATGGTTGATTTATTCCTGCCATCCTTTGCTAACTCATGAGGTAGTCCCTGTATGGAAATTTCGGAAACACTGTTTAGAAAAGGGAAATTGGCAACGTTGCACATGAATCTACCCAAGTCGTGATAATTACCTTCCAACTTCACGCTGTAATCCAGGGAATTATAAAAGCTTACCGATACAGGATCTTTGGGGATCAGCTCCAGAACTCGTGCTTGTGACATCTGGGCAGCGGTATGCATTTGGCTCAAAAATAAAGGTACCTCATTTTCCTCCGGAAGTAACTGTTCCACACTTCGGTATCTCTCCCACAGGGTGTGATATTCGACTTTTAAGCTTTCAATGCTTTTGGCTTTGAGCTCTACCTTTTTAAGATTAGTCAGAAGCATTTCATATTCCATTTGCTTTTCACTTATCTTCTTAGAATAATTAGAGTAGAATCTGGCATGCCAGAAATAGATCACTAAAAATGCAACTAAAACTGTCAAAAGTAATTTCTGTGATTTGGACTCTCTCAGATCCATTTAATCCTCCCGGATTTTAGCTTCCGGTTTCCGGTTCCCTCATCTTCTGTTTAAGCTTGACTTCCTTGTCAGCCTGGCTGGAGTAGAGAAGATCACCTGCCAGTTGAAAAGCGAAAACCTTCTGATCCTCTATGGCTTCAGCTCTCACAAAATTTAATTCTATATTCTTGAAATAATTGGACCTCATTAGGTTTATCATAAATATAGCCAGGTTGTTAATGGATAAACTATACCCCTCAATAATCATGTCTGAAATATAGGCTTGCTCCGGAACAGCCTTATTCAAAGTATCCTGGGAGGCATCTGCTTCGGAGGCAGGAGCTTGTTTCACCCGGGGTTGAGTTTTAGGAGTTTCCTTAAAGGAGGATAACCAGACATATTCGGGAACTCTATCACTTAAATCCTGAAGCACCTTGATCCAGGTTGAACGGTTACGATCCAACTCCTCGATAGCAGACATTCTTCTTATTATGCTATTCTTAAGCTCACTTATGGCATCCACCATCTGAATGTTTTCCCGGAGTTGCTCTTTTTTCCTCTGGGCCTCCATTATCCTCTTATCCAGCCCCTTAAGTTTCAGCGTCTGAAAGGAGGTAACCATAATCATAATGATTACCACAGCGGCTCCTCCACCTAAAATGTAGAGGGTGTTTTTGCCTAAAACGAATCCCTTCCCTTTTTTTCGTAGCTCTTTAGGGAGTAGATTAATTTCTATCATTTTGCTAAACCTTTCTTGCTGCTAAACCTACAGCCACAGCTAAAAGAGGTGCTATCTTCTCGGGTTCGATTTCCTGAAAAAGATCAGGATCATATTCGATATTACGCAGGGGATTGCCAATCTCCATGGGAATGTTTAACTTGTTCTGCAGATATTCAGGTAGAAAAGGAACCAGAGCTCCCCCCCCGGTAAGGACCATCCAATCGATACCCGTAACCCCAGCAGATGCCTTAAAATAGGAAAAGGCGATCTCCAGACCGGATATCAAATCCTCAGCTGAGGTAGCCACAGTAGCTTTTAACATATCTTGATCGATACTGGATTCCATTTCTCCTTTGAGCGTTTTCAAGGCTAACTCAGGATTCAAGCGAAACTCCTTCATTATGACTTCATAGATGGTACGAACACCATGGGAGATGTCCCGGGTGGAGTGATAAACCCCATCCTTGACGAAAATTACATTGGTAGTATCAAAACCTAAATCCAAAAGCGCTATCACCTTTTGGGGATCGATTTCATAGTTCATCTCATAAGAATTAAGTATAGCAAAAGCATCGGTATCTACGATAACCGGATTCAGGCCAGCATCGAACAGAATGTCCAGATATTTTTTCAGGAATTCGTTCCGGGCTGCCACCAGCAGGACATCCATCTTCTGCTTCTCCTCGTCTGTGGAGATGATATGATAATCCACCGTAACATCCTCCACGTCAAAGGGGCTCCTTTGCTCTGCCTCAAAAAGAATAGCCTGTTCCGCCTCATCCCCTCTTTTTTTATCCATAGTAATTCTATCGGTAATCACTCCGTGACCTGCAATAGAAATAGCCACGTCCCTGGCTTTGGGATCCACCTGATCTATCAGGCTCTGGATATGAAAAATCAAAGTATCCTTATCCTTTATCTCATCCTCCACCATCAAATCTGTGGATATCTCTTTTATCCCTAAAGCATCCAGACTGTAAGAGCCTCCCTTATCTTCCAGTTTCACCAACTTGATCGAATTAGCCCCCAGGTCAAGCCCGGTTATTGTTTTTGGCTTCTTTCCAAAGATCATAAAGTTTTTGCCTCGCTGATTTTTTTGGGTCTGTTTAGCATAAAGTTCAATAGGTTTTAAATCACTATTTGACTTATCGACTTTTTTTAACAAATATTAAGAAGAATATAAAAAAAATTATGGAAGAAAAACCCCCGGAATAATTGATATTTTAAACTCTTAAAAGTTGCCCCTCATAACCATCAATAATAATCATAATCCTGTTTGTATAACTTCACCCTTCCGGTTGAGGCTAGAACGTCAACCATAAGGTAGCCCGAGCTTTCAGTGGGATATAAATCCACACTTCCGGAGGTGGAAGCTGAACCATCTGGCAGAAACACCACCGTATTATTATTAAAACAATTGTAGCCAAAATTCAAATTAACCGGCAGATTTACTGAATTTATCACAGAATCACCCGAATCGTAACTGTAAGAACTCAGATTTTCAATATCCTTATAATAAACATATTGCTTGTTCTCAACATCAAAATATACCCCAAATTGAGCTTTCATGGCAATGGCACTGGATCGGGCTAATCTTAAAGTGGAAACTATATTTCTGCCGGTGGACTTGAATTTAATCTTGGTGATCACCCCGTTGAATTTAGGTACGGCTATAGCTGCTCCTATGGAGATAATCACCACCACGATGGCTAATTCTATAACCGTGAACCCCTTCTGAATTTTTCTTTTTTCCCATACCATTTTTTCTCACCTCGTTTTTAATTACTCACCAGCTGATGCAGCCAGCTGACCTTCTGCACCACATTTATCAAAGGAGTTCCTGGAGGCAGTTTAGCTGGATCCAGAAGATCGTTGTCAAAAGCCCAATCTCTGTAGGGAGCTGTATAATACGAGCCATAAGACCAGGATCCCGTAGCTTGTTCACTGTACCATAGATCCACCATGGAGCCCCGATAGGTGAAGGTTTTTCCGCTCCATGCCTCCAGAAACCGGGGCAGGTTCTCCAGACCACCACTATAGGTATTGTCCTCCGAGTTGGTGTTTCCGGTCATAAAGGAGACATTTACTATAGTATTTGAAGCTACCCTTGAACTCACTCCTTGAGTGCTTTTAGCGTCACTCCAGTTACCGGAAAGGATGGTCAAGGCATCGGTCAAAACAGCTGCTGGTTTTTTATTCACTGTATTATAATCACCCCAGGTATAAAGCGGATTCTCCGATGCTACAGTCAGAGGTCCGGCCAATTCCTGACCATTTTTTAGCCTGGTTGCTTGCTCGGTTCCCGCCACCTGGTTTCTGGCAGTATAGATGATCCCATTTGAAGGGAAATAGCCACTGGTGTTCAGCTTGCTAATATCTATGTCCCAGGTTGTTACATTTTTCCCTTCCCTTCCATTATAGAAGGTTCCTGTGGTCAGGATTCCATCCGCCATAAAAGTTGCTGTGACATCGGTCCAGGATTCATCTGCATTTTTGTAATAGGCTTGTCCATCCACGATTTTCAAGCCAGCTTGGTGCTCAAAGCTGTCAGAATTCCCGTCTCCCCTTTTAATGACATCGATCTCGTCACCCGATGTAACCAGAGGCAGATTTAACTCGGTCATTCCAAAGGAGCGATCCTCCACCATCCCTCCCCATCTATCCAAAGCTTGGGATACCCATTCGGGATCTCTGGAATCCAGCTCTGTCCCGTCATCGTTTTTCATATTTTGATAATTTCCATAATTATCCTTGATATATACATCCTTATCATTTCCACTTTGTCCTGAACCTGATTTTCTGCCGTAATAAATGTCTCCTGCTGCTGTGGTATAGGAATTGATGTAAAGCACGTTTTCCGAACCCAGATAGATGTCGCGATTGGAGTGAACCCTTCCAGCCAGGGTCATTGCAGGTCCGGGATAAACCTCCAGGTCCTCCTGATAGAACACGGCAAACTGAAAGATGGGGATTAAGGCATCCTCAACTACCGAGGTAATCTTGGCTTTGGCTTGAGTGGCATTATCAGTGGCTTCTGAGGTTATGGTGAAACGCTTAACCAGTCCGTACAAACCCCGGTACGCTCCTACGGTCAGAGTCTTCTGAGTTGCTGCTCCATAGTCCACAGTGCCGAATTCAACTATGCAATTATTAACCACAAATGTATCCGAGGGCAAAGGAGATGGAGGATGTGCAGTTTGCTTGTAGCTTGTCCTTATTATGGCTTCAGCCTCCTCGATTCCCGCCTCAGACGCATAGAATGAGCTAATGCTCTTCAGATCGTTTCCGGAGATATCCACATCCGTGATGGAGGTCATGATCGCTCCTAAGCCCAAAAGGCTCATCATCAAAAGTATGGTCAACAGGAGCATCATGGCAATGCCTTTCTGGTTTTTCAAATATTTCAGCATATCTATCATCTCCTTTTTTTATTGTAAGCCTAAATTTCTCACCTTAACGTTAGAAGTTAAAACCCTTCTTCTGTATTCTCCCGGAAACTGCAGGTCCTTTTTGTCAGTCCGAGCTTTCAGGGTTATATTAACCTCCCGAACTATAGTCCCTATGGGAGGAGTATCTGTGAAAACTCCATTAGCCAAAGAATAATTGAACTGCAAATCCTCTATGTTTTCTGCAAAAACCTGGGGTGTGGGTTCCGAATGTACCACCATCAATTTGGGGTGCAGTGAATCCGTTGTGTCATCTATATAATATTTGTAAAGCTCCATGGCCATCAAAATACTTCCCTGGGGATAGCACTTGGAAAGATCCATGGTATTATGCTGAATATGGCTGGCACTCTCCTGGACCTGAGTAATGTAAAAAAACTCACCTTCTTTGACAAAAGGGTCATAGATGTAAGCCCAGGTATTATCTTCAAAGCAGCTCACATCATGCCCATCACAACGCAGCTCAGAACTGGGTTGGGGCATGGCATGTTCGATGGTTGCCTCACAGTCCATTTCAGCTCTGGTTAATATGGTTATGGTATCCGGGTTGGTATTTTCACCGATTATGGGATTGATCCCGTGAGGGACCTTGTACCCAGCCATCCTGATCCTCATGGTCAGCTCCCTCATAGCCACTCTGGCATTCTGCTGCATATCTGAGATCTGCTCTTCTGTAAGCCAGCCTTGGTGTTGAGTGAGATAGATATGTATAGCTGAAGTAGACACAAAACCTATTATTACCAGACAGATCAAGACCTCAAGCAGGGAGAAACCTTTTTGATTTGTTTTAGTATTTTTTATCATCTGTTCCACTATCGTTTTTATTGTAAACCTAAATTTCTCACCTTAACGTTGGATGCTAAAACTCTCTTTCTATATTCTCCTGGAAACTGCAGGTCCTTTTTATCAGTTCTGGCCCGTAGGTTTATGCTGACCTCCCGGATTGTAGTTCCCAGAACAGGGCTGTCCGTGAAAACGCCATTAGCCAGAGAATAGCTGAACTGTAGATCCTCGATGTCCTCCGCAAAGACCTGGGGCGTGCCATCCTCATATTCCACCATCAAATTGGGATGTTCCGGATTTGTCGTGGCATCTATGTAATATTTGTAACGTTCCATATACATCACACTGCTTCCCTGAGGATAGGCTTTGGAAAGAACAGGGCTGTGCTGGATTTCACTCAAGCTTTGGTCAACATAGGTTATGTAGAAGAATTCACCTGTCTTGGTATTGGGATCAAAAATGAAAGCCCAGGTGTTATCCTCAAAGCAGCTCACATCATGCCCATCGCAGCGCAGCTCCGAGCCGGGACTGGACATATTATGTTCCAGGGGCGCCTCACAATCCACTTCGGATCTGGACAACACGGTTATTGTGTCGGGATTTCCATTTACCCCTATCAAGGGATCGATCCCGTGGGGCACCTTGTATCCGGCCATCCTGATCCTGGTGGTCAGCTCCCTCATAGCCACTCTGGCATTTTGCTGCATATCCGAGATCTGTTCCTCCACAATCCATCCCTCGTGTTGGGTAAGATAGATCTGGACAGCTGCCGTGGTGACGAAACCGATTATGACCAGGGCAATTAGAACTTCCAGCAGCGAGAAACCTTTTTGATTCATTTTAATATCTTTTTTCATCTACTCCCCCCAAAAGCTTCATTGTAAGCCTAAATTCCTTATCTTGACATTAGATACGTAGGTTCTTTTTCTGTAATCATTTTTGAACTGTAAATCTTTTTTTTCTGTTTTTGCAGTTAAAGCTATATTCACCTCCCGGATCACCCTTCCAGTAGGCGGTGAATCAGTATAAACCCCGTTGGCTAATGAATAGAGACATTGAAGATCTTCAATGTCCTCAGCAAAGACCCGGGGAATAGTATCTGCCTTTACCACCATCAATCTGGGGTGATCTATATCGGTTACCTGGTCTAAATAAAACGTGAAAACCTCTATGGAGAAAACTAAACTTCCTGCAGGATATTGTTTTGAAAGATTAGACGGGGTGTGCATCATCTCCTTGTTTCCTTTATCTATATTAGGTATGTAGAAAAATTCCCCGGTCTGGGTAGTTAAGTCATAGATTAATGCCCTGGTATTGGACTCAAAGCAGCTCAGATCTTGATCCTTGAATTTAAGCAAATCGCTTTTACCAGGCATATCATGGCTCAGGGTGCATTCACAGGCAGGATCCTTCTTGTAGTAGATAGTTATGATATCTGGATTGTTGTTGACAGCAATTATGGGATCAATGCCTCCTGGCATCCCGTACCCTGCCATTCTAATCCTGGTAGTTAGCTCCCTGATTGCTACCCTGGCATTCTGTTGCATATCGGAGACCTGCTCTTCGGTAAGCCAGCTTTCGTGTTGGGTGAGATAGATCTGGACAGCTGCTGTGGCAACGAAACCGATTATGACCAGGGCGACTAAAACTTCAACCAGGGTGAAACCTTTTTGATTCCTTTTTAATAACATGTCAAAACCCCCATCTTTTAGGCAACGGATTTATAGGTTATTATCTCAACCTGATGCGGTTTATTATCCTGATCCACCCAGGTTACGCTCACCGTGAGTTTCTTAAGGCTGGAGCTCTCGTTCTCCACGGCCCAGCTTCTGGTCATTAAGCCTACCACATCCTGGCTGGAGTAAATCACGTTTCTGTTTTTTAACTCCTCCATCTTAGCCTGAGCCAGCTGGATGGCATAGGTAGATTTGCTGGCGTAATCATTACCCTGAATGGAAAGCACCATCATGGGTACCAGCATAAGCATGCCTATGGAAAAAACTAAAAGACTTACCATGACCTCGATCAGGGAGAAACCTTCTTTTTTTCTGAGTTTTTTGAACATTTTTTGCTCCTTTGATCTCCATTACAAACTTTTTCTGGGAGTCTATTGAGCAACCCTTATGCCAAAGCAAAAAAAAGCTTCCCCCAGCAGGGCTAAATCCAATTCCCTCTTTGATAATAACTTATGAAGAGGATTTTAAGCTTAATCCCTGAATTGAAGGAAATCTCCATAGAAGACCGAATTAAAATGGACATTCCTCTATATATTATGGGGGAATCCCAATACATATTTCCCCTGAAGAAAATTTTCCAGACTGAGTTTGCACTTAGTCCATAATAATAAAGGGTAATATCTTTCGGGTCGATGAAATAGATAAAAAGGGATAATATAAATTTCTAAAAAGTTTGTTTAAAGAAAAACCTTTGCAGGTCATAATATGCGGCAGATTCTTGGAAAATTCTTAAAATTCACAACCCTGGGATTAATTCTATTTTTAGTATATTTCACAAACCTATCTAATAGTTTTGAAAGCTCAAAGATGCTGGTCCGGATTTACCTTCCCACTCCCCAGCACTGGTTGGAGCTGAAAAAAGCAGGTATGGAGGCTCGATTCGGGGAAGGTAAAAAATGGGTGGATCTGATCCTTACCCAGGAGGAAATGGACCAGTTAAAACGAAAAGGATTTGAAACCAGCATTCTTTTAACTGAAAAGCAGCTTAAGTCTCTCAAGCTTTCTTTTGACCCGGTCTATCATACTTATGAGGAAATGGTAAAAGAACTGGAAAATTTGGAAAGTTCCTATCCCCATATCGCCCGATTGGACAGCATCGGAATTTCAAGCCAGAATAAAAAGGTTATCTGGGCTTTCAAGATCTCAGATAAGGTGCAACTGGAGGAAGACGAGCCTGCTGTTCTGTATAATGGGGTTCATCACGCCTGTGAGGTGATGGGGCTGGAGATCTGTATCAGTCTGATAAACGATCTTTTAAAAGGATATGGCACCGATCCTAAGATCACCTTCTGGATAGACAACACCGAGATCTGGTTTATACCCCTTTTGAATCCCGATGGCTACTCTGCAGTAACCTCAGAGATTAACCTCTATTGGAGAAAGAACATAAGGGATCTGAATAATGACAGCAAGTTATACCAGTTTGAGTGTAACGACTGGTGGACCTGCTATACTGAGGGCGTGGATCTGAACCGGAACTACGATTTCAACTGGGAATACGGAGGAAGCTATCATCCCTGGCATTATAATTATCGAGGTGAATATCCATTCTCAGAATCGGAGACTCAAGCCATAAGGGAGTTGGCATTGGCTCAGAGATTTTCTCTTTCCATATCCTACCATAGTTATGGAGAGATTGTGTTTTATCCCTGGGAATGGGGAAAAGGTTTCTCGCCGGACGAACCTACTTTAAGGGATATCGCATCCAATTTAGCCTTAAGAATAAAAAAACAAAACACAAATGAGCCATATGACTGCGGCCATAACGGAGCTCTGGTTGGGATGAGCACCAACTGGCTTTACGGAAAATTGGGGACCTTCGATTTCATAGTGGAAGTTCTTCCCTATCCTTTATTTATTCCTCCAGGTGATCAAGTGGAGCCAATATATCAGGAAAACAAGCCTGGAGCCTTGTATCTTCTGGAAAGAGTTCATGGATCAAGCATAACCGGAAGGATAACAGACTCTGCTACGACTTCTCCTCTTGAAGCTGTGGTAAGGATTCTGGAAATAGCCAATCATTTCACCCCCCCCATGAACGAACGAACCTCAGATTCCTTATATGGCAGGTACAGATGGCTGGTTGTTCCCGGAATCTACACCTTAGAAGCCTCCAAGAATGGATATTACACTGAAATATTTTCCAATGTTAAAGTTTCCCCACATCGGCCTACCATAAGAGATATCACCTTAGAAAGGGTAATCGTAGGAGATTTATATCTGGACAGAGAAATAGATGTAAAAGACGTGATCTTTTTAATAAACTATCTTTTCAAATCAGGACCTGCTCTAAGTTCTCTACGATCGGGTGATGTTAATTGTAATGAAGCTGTCGATATCTCGGATTTGGTCTATCTGATAAATTACATCTTCAAATCCGGTTACCCACCCTGTGAAAGTTAATTGGTTGTTAGTTATTGGTTTATGGTTGTTAGAATTACTAAAAACAAACAACCAACATCTATCAACTGTTAATTTAATCTTGATTTGTATTTAAGGTAAGTAAATATAAATTAGTATTCAATATTATATTTCTTTAACTTGTCGAAAAGTGTGGTGTAATCGATTTTAAGTATCTCTGCTGTTCTTCTCTTGTTGCCTCTGGTCTCGTTTAGTACCCGGGTGATTAGTGCTTTTTCAGCCTCTGCCTGGGCATGCTGGGAGACTTCCTTTAGCCCGGCTCCCTCCCTTAAGCGAATTTCATTGTTGTTTTGAATCCTTATGGCTAAATGATCCGGTAATATTCTTTTACCCTCACATAAAATTATGGCTCTCTCTATGGTGTTTTCCAGCTCTCTGACGTTTCCGGGCCAGTGATACTTCTCCAAAAGCCTCATTGCGTCCCGGGAGATGGTCTTGGGAGTCTTTTTCATCTCAAAACAATATTTCTTTATGAAATGGGTGGCTAAATCGGGGACATCTTCCCTTCTCTCCCTTAAAGGTGGAATATGGATGGGGAAAACTGATAAACGATAATAGAGATCCTCTCTGAAAGTGCTCTTCTCAATAGCCTTTTTCAGATCGAAATTAGATGCTGCAATCATCCTCACATTCACCGTGATGGTCTTTGTTCCTCCCAATCTCTCGAATTTCTTCTCCTGCAGAACCCTTAAAAGCTTTGCCTGGAGAGCGATGTCCAGATCACCCACCTCATCCAGAAAGATGGTTCCGCCTTCGGCGATCTCGAATTTCCCCATCTTGCGGGTAACAGATCCAGTATATGCACCTTTTTCTGATCCGAAAAGCTCGTTTTCCAGAAGCTCCCGGGGAATGGCAGCGCAGTTTATAGCCACATAGGGCCCATTTTTTCTTTTACTCAGACTGTGAATGGCGTGGGCAAATAATTCCTTACCGGTTCCGCTCTCCCCTAACAAAAGAACAGTGCTGTCAGAGGGAGCTACCCTTTTGACTAAACGAGACACTTCCCTCATTCTCTGGGATTTGCCGATGATCTCTGAAAATCCCAGGTTATAAGCCAGCTCCTCCCGCAACAAAACGTTTTCCGCCAGAAGCCTTCGATTTTCTAAAGCTCTTTTTATTAAAAAATTTAGATGATCCGGATCAAAAGGCTTGGCCAGATAATCGAAAGCGCCCTGCTTTATTGCCTGGACTGCAGTCTCGATAGTTCCATAGGCAGTCATCACTATGACTGAAAGGTCCGGATCCAATTCTTTCATTGAGGAAAGGACTTCCAGCCCATCCATTTGGGGAAGCTTCAGGTCAGTTAAGACCAGATCGAATCTTTTCTCTTTGGCTTTCCTCAACCCATCCATTCCATCCCTGGCAACGTCCACCTCATACCCCTCGGATTCCAATGTCTTGGAAAGCATCTGCCTGACAGATTCCTTATCATCTATCACTAACACCGATGACATAGTCTCACCTGCTTTCTAAACCTTAGATGTGTATTTTTAGCCTCGATCATTAATAATATCGGAAAAACAAGATTTATTTAATGGAATTGCTCAAATTCTTGTCAGAGCAAGTTTTGAGCGGGGACAAACTTTTTCTCTACACACCGAGCAATAGTGGAAATTACCTAAATGGGTCTTGACAACAATTCCACCACCACAAAAATCACAGAGGGATAAACCCTCCCTCGCCGGGCAGGCTGCTACGCGTAGCGGAGCCTTTATGGCTCCGATCTCATAAAAGGTAGACCCACTTTTGCCCCCAGGATGGGATTATGATGTAGCGGAAAGCTTTAGCTTTCCATACTTGGTTTCTGCAATCCCTTCCACCAATGGAGGTCTAAAGACCTCCTCTACATTTTCCCGTGCTTTTTTTAGCAACACAGGTTACCTGCCCGTTCCGGGGGACAACCTGTGATACCTGCAGTTGGTTGGGCAATTGGATTTGCCCAACCTGAAAAACATGGTGGCGGAAATCCCCGAAACGGGTCTTGACGACAATTCCGCCACCTACGAGAGAGAATCTCCAGAACCTGACTTAAGTCAGGTTCTGGCATTACTAACAACCAATTACCATTCACCATAAACCAACAGGGTGGAGACAAGTTCCACCCCTACTGCATCAGCAGTCGGCTGCTGCCATCCTCGTTTTCTAAAACGGTTATCAGATTCTCTACCGAATCTTTTATGTCATCTATGTGGGTGATCAGAAATATCTGCCTGAAGCGGTTCTTTAACCGGGCTAAGCCATTCAGGATGTTCTCCTTTCTCACCTGATCCTGGGACCCGAAAATCTCGTCCAATATTATGAATGAAAAATCCACCCCGCTTGATTCTGATATCATCAGGGATATTGCCAGCCTTAAACAGAGATTGGCTAAATCCTTCTCCCCTCCTGAAAACCTCTGGATAGAGAATTTTTCGCCGTTGTCATATATAAATATCTCGTAATCCTCGTCCAGCTCAAAATCCTGGTATCTGCCATCGGTAAGATCTGAAAAAAGCTCTTTGGCATAGCCGGAAAGGGTGGGCTTTATCCTATCGATTAGAGAGACCCTGAAATCAGAGAAGATATCATCCAGCTTTTGTAAATAAAGCCTTTCCTCCTGAAAGCTTTTTATCTCCAATTCATGTTTTTTTGTCTCCTGGATATCAGTTTCAATCCTTTTTAGCTCATTCTGGCATATTTCAGTTTGATGCACCAAATCCTTCAATGCAAACTCAACCTGGTGCGATTCATCTCTAAGCTTTTCAAATCTTTTCTCGTTCTCTTTGAATATCTGCTCAGAAAAACCAAGTTCTTTAATCTTTTGATTTAAATCCTCTTCCTGTTTTTTTAAATTCTCAATTCTTTCTTTTGAATTTTTTATCTGCTGCTCCACCTCAGGCAATCTTTTGATATCTTGAGAAATCCGGGTATACTCCTCTTTTATCCTCTCTAACTTCTCGAATTCCGATTTTAATCTTTGATACTCTTCTGGGTTATAAGCCACCTTACCGATTTGTTCCAAACTTTTATTTAAAGAGGATAGATTATCGCTTTTTTCATCCAGTGATTTTTTCAGATTTTCTCCCTGGCCTGCAATATTCAACAATCCTTCCCACTCTTTTTGAATTTTCTCCTTTTCCTCTTCAATTTTACCCTTCTGTTCTTTTAACCTCTTCCCTCCTGCTTCAACCTCATTTTTTTCTTTTAGCAATCGGGTTAATTCTCTTTCCAACTTGTCTAACTCCTCTAAAAGGTGTGACCTGATTTTCTGGTAATCATTGCCCATAGGTCTTAAGCACCGGTCACAAACAGATTCAGGTCCTAACTCTTCTATCCCTTGAAGCTGTTTTTCTAATTTCTTTTTATCCTCTGAAAGTGATTTAAAAGATGTCTGCAAATGAACATATTTTTTTCTTGTCTTTTCCAGATCGATTCCCGTTTGATCGATTTTCTCTTTTGCTCGAATCAGTCTTTGTTCCATCCCTTGTTTTTCTTTCAATTTTAAAGTCAACTCATTAAGTCTTTTCTGATCCGAGGAAATCGATTTCTGGAGCTGGTCTATCTGCTTTTGGGTAAGTTTAAATTTTTCAGCTTTTAATTTCAGCTGATCCAGCTCTGTAATTTTTTCTTTCACTTTACCATATTCATCTACTTGGGGCTTGAGATCTTTCGTTTCCTGGGTAAGTTTTTGAAGCTTTTCTTTTTCATTATTTTTTTCTATAAGCTGAGAAGCTAATGTCGATCTCTCCGTTTTTTTGATCTCCAGCTCTTGGTTCAATTTCTGGTTCTCCTCATATCTTTTCTTCATATTTTTAACTTCAATCTCTGCATTACCTAAAGATGAGGAGAGCTTATTTTGTTCTACCTTTTTCTCAGAAACCTGCTTTTTCAACTCATTGAGCTTTTCTTCTTTTTCCTTTTGTTCTGTTTTTAGAACTTTTAAATCCTTGAGCAAAGCTGAGGTTGTCTCAGACCTTATCTCCACCTCCCTTTTATCTTCCCGTAAGGATTTTAAAGCCGAATCTATGTTTTCAATCCCCAGCATTCTGACCAGAAGTTCCTTTCTCCTGTAAGGCTGAAAATCGGACAGCACGTTCAGCTCCTTCTGAGGCGCGTAAAAGCTGGTGATAAAGGCTTTGTAATCCATTCCCAGGGATCTCTCCACGTAATCTTTCACTGCTTTGATTCCCCGGGCTAACACATTACCATCTACTATTACCGATGCATCTCCGCTCAGAGTCTCCCCTTTCATCTGTCGCACCACCCTGAAGTTGCTTCCAGCTAATTCAAATTCCAGAATCACCCGGCACACATCCTGCGAGCCAGCGGTCAATCTCCTGATTTCCTCCTTTGTGGTGCGGCTGGCTTCGTTGCCATATAATGCCCAGGCAATAGCCTCCACCAGAGTGGATTTACCTGCTCCATTATTTCCTATAACCCCTACTATCCCATCAGGGAAATCGGTCTGAGCAAACTCAAATTTCCTGTAATTCTCCAGCTGTATAGACCTCAAATACATCCTTAAACCTTTTAGTCGGCGGTCGGCGGTCGGCAGTCCGCGGACGAGTTATCTTCTTTCCCCATCAAGTATTCCAGCCCTAATTTTTTCAACTTTTCCTTATCCAGTTTCTCAATTTGTATGGCTTGCAGATATTCGTCGAATTCCTTTTCTAATTTACCAATGGAGGTTCTATCAAGGGATTTTTGTTTTTCCTCTTCTTTTTTCTCAAATTTCAGGTCAAAGTGGAAAGCCTTAGATTTCAGTTCTGAGATCGCTCTGAAATTCAAGGAGTTGTATACATATGAATCTATCTCAGTCACCCTCAACCTTACTATTTTCTCTTCAATGTCCTGGGCTTCTATTCTTATTTCGATTTCATTTAAGACTCCATCCGGGTCTAAAGCTGAGGCATTGATTGAGGGCAGCTCGATCATCTCCCGGGTAGGAACCTGATGAAAATTAAATTTATTCTTTTCCAGATCCACTTCCATAAATCCTTTTTCCTGGCCCAGCTCGTTCATTGAGAGTCGTTCGGTGGAACCAGCATAATAAACCCTGTCTTCTACCTGGCAATGTTTATGGTAATGACCCAAAGCCACGTAATTAAATCCCATCTTGAAATAGGATGACTTTATTTCCTGTTCGGACAACTCGCCCATCGAGAATTCAGGGATACCAGCCACAACCCCATGCACTAAGAGTATATTGAATTTCGCATCCTCATCCAGCTTCACTTTTTCAAGTTCAGCCTGGAAAATCTCATTGCCTGAGCATTGGGGAACTGCGTGAATCGTAGCATCATTTATTTTGATCTTTTCATAGCGTTCGCTGAAAACAGGGTGTAGATTGGGAAAAAGGGTGAAAATCTTGAATATGGAGCCCACACCTTTTTGTTTGGGAGCATCGTGATTTCCAGCTATGATTACCACCGGAATATCGGATCGGCTCAATCTCAGAACCTGCTCCAGCCCCAGGTGCAGGATCCGGTTAGTAGGTCTGACCGAATGAAAAAGATCCCCTGAATGCAGGACAAATTCCGGTTTAAGCTCAAGAATTTTATCAATAGCTGAAATAAAAGAATTACAGATGTCCTCCTCCCTCTGGTTATATCCGGAAGGGGCGATTCTCCGGCTGAAAGTAGCTGCCCCCAGATGGGTATCCGATATGTGAACGAACCTCATATTAGCTTCAGATTTTTATCGCCTATAAATCCTTTAAAACCTGTTTGTGCGAAATATAATAACTTTAGAGGAAAACTCAAGCAAGAATGTATTTTGGGGAAGTCTTAAATCGATATTAATTTGATCTATGAGGAGAATTTAGTGGCTTAAAATCTCAGCAGGGACTTTTTCCAATTTCATTGGCAGGAATATTTTAAAGGTGGTCCCCATATCCTTATCACTTCTGACATCGATTCTGCCCTGATGTAAGTCTATTATTTTCTTGACCAGGCTTAAACCCAGGCCCGCACCTTTTTCCCTGGAACTGTGGAAGGGAAGGAAGATTTTCTCCAGCTCGTCTTGAGGGATACCTTCTCCAGTATCCGAGATTTCAACCATTACAAAATCCTCCCCCTCTTTTAGCTCAATAGGTTTCTTTATATTTATGGAAAGCTCACCTCCTTTTGGCATTGCATCCACTGAGTTTTGAAATAGATTCTGAAAGCACTGTTTTAAAAGAAGAGCATCCCCTGAAATTCCGGGTATCTCTTCTTTGACTTCAAGTTTTACTTTAATACCCTCCAAATTCTCCTGGATAGCTCCCAGGGATTCCTGAAGAATGTCCTTGAGATTCACTTGCTTGGGCACCAGCTGGATAGGCTTGGCAAAAGTAAGAAATCTTTGAAGCATCTCCTCCATCATAAGAGACTCGCTGATTATCAACTCCACCACCTCCGTCATAGGGTGATTCGATTCCAAAGTCTTTTTAAGCAATTTCCCAAAACCCCAGATAGTGGACATAGAATTCCGCAGTTCATGAGCCAGCCCGGCTGACATCTCCCCTAAGGAGGCCATCTTTTCTCTGAAAGCCACCTCTTTTTGAAGCCTTCTTAAATCGGAAAGATCCGTGAAAAATAAAACTGCTCCCAATTTGTCCCCTTTATCATCCTGGATAAAAGAGGAGCTTACACCCAGCCACACCTTCTCCCCATCCTCTCTTGTGAATTCAGTTTCCACACCTGAATTGACTTTTCCCTTTTTAAGAATATCCTCTAATAATATAAACAGGATGTCATCTTTTCCGAAGATATCCTGGTATTTTCTATTCTTTACTTCCTTTTGCTGATAGTCGAGAATCTTTCGGGCAGCAGAGTTGAAACTCATTACTTTCCCCTCTATATCGCAGATAATCACCCCGTTGGAAATGCTTTTCAGGATATACTGATTGAAATATGCCAGTTTCTCCGCTTTTCTCTCAGAGCCCTGGAGAAGCTCTTTTAACAGTTTTTCCTTTTTCCTAAGCTCCTCAATGGTATTGGAGAAAACGTTCACCACAAAATCGACGTTTTCACCATCCTTTTTGGGTTTTACTGGCACCTCCTCTGCTTTTTTTCTCATCACCCGATATGGTTTAAGGATAGCATTAATCAAAACCAGCCCCAGAAATAAAGCGAGTAAGATCCCGGCTCCTCTGAAAATAGCATCCAGTCTGGATATTCTCTCTAAAGTATTGAGATAATCCCCCTTGGTCCTTATAATCACGAAAACCTCACTTTGGGTCCGGGGATCAAATATCGGGGTTTTATGAACGTTGCTGGATTCATTGTCCCCACCGAATTGGGATTCCATCTCTGAACCCGTAATTGGTTCAGAGGATGCTAATATCCTCTGTTCTTTATCCAGAATCATTATATGCTCGAAATTGAAGGCAAATGCCAACTGCTTCAATCCCTTTTGCAGGTTTTCCGATTTCCCGCTTTGCCATAGAATCCCGGCAGTCGCAGAA
>CAYURP010000015.1:0-58575 GCA_964447175.1 uncultured Ignavibacteria bacterium
GAAACTAATTTAAAACAAAAGGAGGTTTGGTATGCCCTCTATGCCTTTCACAGTGGATTCCATAATCCATTGGCTGTTAACCCATGGTGTAAAAATAGGGCTTATTCTTCTGGGCGCTTTCATAGCGTACCGAATCGTTAAAGCAATAGTAAACAAGTTTGAGAAAAAGATTCGTACAGAGGAAGCTGTGGTTCCTACCGAGTTAGAGAAAAGAGCCAAAACCCTGGCTAGAATTATTCAGACTGGCTTGATCGGAGTGGTAGTTGTCATTGCTATTATGATGACGATTAAGGAGCTGGGTCTGGACATCGGGCCGATCCTTGCTGGTGCTGGGATATTAGGATTAGCAATAGGCTTTGGTGCTCAGAGCCTGGTTAAGGACATGATCAGCGGGTTTTTTATTTTGATGGAGGATCAGTATCGGGTAGGGGATGTGGTTGAGATTGCTGGCATTGGTGGATTGGTAGAGCAGATGTCCCTCAGAATCACCATCCTAAGGGATCTGGAAGGAAAGGTGCATTACATTCCCAATGGATCTGTGAATGTAGCCAGCAATATGACCAAAGAATGGTCCAGGGCGGTTCTGGATATCGGAGTGGCATACAAAGAGGACGTGGATGAGGTGATGAATGTTTTAAGGGAAATGGGAGAGGAAATGGTGAAGGATCCAACCTATTCGCAGTATATAATGGAACCTCTTCAAATCCTGGGAGTGAGTGACTTCGCCGATTCGGCAGTTATTATAAAAGTTATGTTCAAGACTTTACCCTTAAAGCAGTGGGATGTGGGTCGGGAGTTCAGAAGAAGGGTGAAAAAGACCTTTGATGCCAAAGGGATCGAGATTCCTTTTCCTCACGTTACGCTATATATGGGCGAAGCGGAAAATAAAGGGAAACTGGTGGTGGAAACAAAATCAGTTTCTCGGTAACACACGTTATCTCAACGTGTGTTTGTCACAAGTTGCTTGCGCGACCAGAGAACAACCTGTGATACCGTAATGAAAAAGGAGTGCAAAAATTTATTTTTGCGGTTTTGGGAAATAGAAAAAACAAGTTTTTTCACTCCTTACATCACAGGTAGGGACAACCTGTAATACCCAAGACGATCCAGAATCTGGCTTAAGCTAGGTTCTGGTATTAACCAATATCCAATAACTAACCACTATGAACCAAACTACGCGGTTAATTCCTGATCTATAATTCATAGAGGTTGGTAACCTGATTTTTGGAATGTGAACCTTTAGGTTCACCTGATTTATTTTATGTCTTTTAAAGGTCAAGCTGAAGCTTGACACTCCAGATTTATCCCTTGCTTTTTAATGGAGGGCTGAAGCCCTCCGCTACATTTTTACAGGTTAGGATAAATTTTGCCCCTATGCAGGGAGTTCTGGGATCACGATTACTGTTTTTTCTTTTTGTACAGTCACCAGCCCAGGTTTCGTTTTTTTGGGTTTTCTAACATGCTTTACCAGGGTGTATGTTACCGGAACTTTTTTAGATGATCTTGCCTGGCTGAAATATGCGGCTATTTTAGCTGCCTGAATAATTGTCTCGTGGGGCGGCTGTTGATCTCTGTTCTCTCTTCTCAACACGAGATGCGAGCCTCCCACGTCCTGGGCGTGAAACCAGAAATCATAAGGTCGAGCCATCTTGAAAGTCAGATGGTCATTCTCCTTGCTGTTTTTCCCCACCAGGATTTTCCATCCATCGGAGCTTATAAACTCCCGGGGTGAGAATTTTTCCCTGGTTTTTTCTTTCTTACTTTTCTTTACTTTGAAAAATCCCAGAGAGGCAAGTTTATCTTTGACTTTTTCTAAATCGAATATTTTGGTTTCCAAGCCCTGGAAGATTTCCTTTAAAACCTTCAGCTTCTGCTCTGTCTGGGCGATTCTTTTTCTGACTATGTCCAGCGAGTCTTTTGCTTTTTTGTGTTTCCTGTAATAGAGCTTTGCATTTTGCAGGGGTGATAAAACAGGGCTAAGCTTGATCTCTATGAAGTTTTCCTGTGGGTTGAAAACATCTTTGACCTGTATGCTTTTCTGTCCTTTTTTGATTCTATCCTTGTTTATCATCAAAAGATCACCGCTCTTTTTATATTCCTCATATCTCTCAGCACTCTTTAAGTCATTCTCCAGTTTTTTTAGAAGATTCTCAAAAGCTTTTATTCCCTTTGTGGTATGAGTTGATATCTCCTTTTGAAGCTGTAGTTTTTTCTCCTTTTCGATTTTTAATCTGAAGAAATCCATTATAGTTGCATTCAGATTTTTGCAGCTTTGCTTTTGTTCTTCTGAAACAAAGGGCAAATCAAAAACTGAGATTGAAAGGGGATGTTTCTTTTGATCGAATATTATCTGCGGCTCAAACTTGTGCTCTTTTATCTTCTGAAATGTATTTTGAAAAACTTTAAATAAATTCTCTTTTTCATATTCAGATAATTCAGATGTCTTTTTATGTTGGGATAAGGAACTATCATAGACGATCTTTTGAGCAAGAGTTCTGTCCATTCCGGAGAAACTCTCTTCGAGAAATGCGATAATTCCAGTTTGAGCTTTCTGGGACAGGGAGCTTTCAAATTCATCTTCCTGGATTTCAAGTGGGTTTTTCTTTTTGGGAGCAGGGGGAAGAACATATTTTAAACCCGATGAGATCTGCCGGTATCTGCTTCTGCTGGGGTCGATTTTCTTCAGGCAATCCAAAATTTTGTTGTCCTCTTTGTTGATTAAAATAAGGTTAGTGTTTCTTCCGGTCAGCTCGAATACCAGATCATATTCCTTTTCTTTTTCTAATTCACTTTTCTTCAAACAGGTGATCCTGACCACCCGGTCGAAACCGATTTGCTCTGCTTTTAAAATTTTCCCTTTTAAGACCCCGGAGAAAAAAGGAGTGTCAGCGTATTTATCCTGGATGGGATCGAAATCTCTATCAGTCCAGAGCTCCAGATGACAATTTACCGGATCAGAGGAATAGAAAAGATGAACTGATTTGTAATCTTTTTTAATGGAAAAGATAATGTCTTTCCCATTCTCGGATTGCTTGACTTTCTCGATTCTTCCACCTGAGAGTTTGTGATTTAGCTCAAGCATCAGGCAAAAAATCAATGTGGTGTTGATTATCATTCGTATAATCCTTGTTATAAGGATAATCACGCACTTAATATTTTTTTATTTGTAAAGTATATTGGTATTGTTCGAGAGAGTGCTTAAAAAGTGTAAAAGATTGGTCGGGCAAGGTGCCCGACCTACGAACCCGTAGGCTGTGCTCTCCCGCTTTGATGGGATTTGCCTATGGCATAACCAGCCCGGCTAAAGGCATTGTTCAGAGATTTCACATAAAGAATTTGACTTTGGAATTATTTGAATTATATTAAAACGGGAAAAGGGAAAATTATTTTTCGGAGGTTTTCATGGCAACAGAGCAGAAGTTAGATTTTGAAGATCTAAAAAATAGACTGAAAAGGCTGGGTGATTTTCTTTGACCTGCGGGGAATTGAGAAAAGGATAAAGGAGCTGGAAAAGAAATCTCAGGAGCCCGATTTCTGGAAGGATAACGAAAAGGCACAGGAGACGCTGAAAGAGCTCACTGCTTTAAAAAAGAAATCGGAATCCTGGCATAAGCTCTCCTCTCAACTTGAGGATGCCTCTTTATTCGCGGAGCTGGCTCAGCAGGAAAATGATGAAAAGGCTCTAAAGGAGGTGGAGAAAAATCTCCAGCAAATTAATAAGGAATTAGGGGATTTTGAATTTACTTTGATGCTTTCGGATGAGGACGATCCCAAAAACGCTCTTTTAGCCATTCATTCCGGAGCAGGGGGGACCGAATCCCAGGATTGGGCCGAGATGCTTTTGCGGATGTACACCCGCTGGATCGAGCGAAAGGGTTTCCAATACAAGACCATTGATTTCCTGGCAGGGGAGGAGGCTGGCATCAAAAGCGTCACCCTGGAGGTAATCGGGGAATATGCCTACGGATTTTTAAAAGGGGAATCGGGAGTGCATCGCCTGGTGAGGATTTCACCTTTCGATGCCAACCGCAGACGTCATACATCATTTTCATCTGTTTTTGTATACCCTGAAATAGAAGATACCATTACCGTGGAGATAAATGATGATGATTTGAAAATAGACACTTTTCGGTCATCCGGAGCTGGAGGTCAGCACGTTAACAAGGTCTCATCTGCTGTCAGGATAACTCACATCCCCACGGGCATTGTGGTTCAATCCCAGTCCGAGAGGTCCCAGTTCAGAAACAAGGAAAATGCCATGAAGGTGCTGAAATCCAGGCTGTATCAGCGCTACAAGGAAAAGGAGGAGGAGAAGCTCTCCGAGGCTGAATCTGAGAAGAAAAAGATCGAATGGGGCTCTCAGATCAGGTCATATGTTTTCCATCCATACAATATGGTCAAAGATCACCGAACAGGCGTGGAGACATCAGATACCCAGGCTGTAATGGACGGGGAACTGGATCAATTCATTCAAGCATTTCTGAGCAAAAAAACAGAATAGGAGATTTTATGTTATTTTGTCATTCTGACCCCGCCTCTGGCGGGGGAAGAATCTCAATGATAGATTGCTTCACCCTGATATTATCAGGGTTCGCAATGACAGTGTAAAGGAATATTACAGGAGGTTAAAAAGAGGATGATCTGCTGGAAGTGTGGAAATGATATTCTGATTGATTCAAAGCCAGCCCGAAAGGACACCTGCGATAAGTGTGGCGCCTATCTGAAGTGTTGTTATAACTGCGTGTTCTATGATCGAGACGCACACAACCAGTGCCGGGAACCCCAGGCAGAATGGCAGGGGGACAAGGAAAAAGCCAACTTCTGCGAATATTTCCAGCCAAGAAAAACTGGCGCTTCTAAAGATAGAAGGTCACCCAAAGATAATGCCAGAAAGAAATTGGATGATCTGTTCAAGGATTAAGAGAGTTACGGTAGTATCACAGGTTGGGACAACCCGTGATATCGGGATATGGAAGATTTGTTTTGCAGGGCTGGTCATGCCAGAGGCAGATCCCGTCATAGTCGGGAGAGCCCTGCCTACGAGAGCGGGAGTAATCGATTTTTCGTAGGTCGGACACTTTACTCGATTTGTGTTTGACTGAAAGGAAACAATGAACTGACCAGTTCGAAAATTGAATATCTTTATTAATCCTGAATTTTAAAAATATGCATTCATATTAAAGAAAGGACTATTAATGAACTTAATTTCAAATATCAGGGAGAAGGCGAAAAAAAGGAAAAAAAGGGTGGTTCTGCCTGAAGGGACAGAAGAGAGGATGATTAAAGCAGCCAAGATCATTCTTGACGAAAAAATTGCCAATGTGACCTTGCTTGGTAATAAAGACGAGGTTAAAAAATTAGCCGATGCCAATGAATTGAGCTTGAATCAAGTAGAAGTAATAGAACCACTTAACTCTCCCGATTTAGAGGAATACTCGAACGAATATTTTGAACTAAGGAAAAAAAAGGGGATGACTATAGACAGGGCCAGGGAGTTCATGGAAAACCCTCTTTTTTATGGCGCTATGATGGTAAGGAAGGGAATGGTGGATGGTTCTGTGGCTGGCTCAATCAATACTACCGGTGATGTTTTAAGAGCTGGGATTCATATTATTGGTCTGGCTACCGGAATCTCGTCTGTGTCCAGTTCTTTTTTGATGGTCCTTCCTGAATTCTTAGGCCAGAAGGACAAGGTATTTGTCTTTGCTGACTGCGCAGTCATTCCTGACCCTGACCCCAATCAACTTTTGAGCATTGCCATATCCTCTGCTAAGACGATGCAGGATCTGGTAGGGGAGGAACCTAAAGTTGCCATGCTCTCATTTTCCACTAAGGGTAGTGCAAAGCACCAGTTGGTGGATAAGGTAACTAAAGCCACAGACCTTTTGAGGGACTTTGCGCCCGATCTGAAGGTGGACGGGGAACTCCAGCTGGATGCTGCCATAATTCCTGCTGTGGCTAAGAAGAAATCACCTGAAAGTGAGGTTGCAGGACAAGCTAATGTCTTGATCTTTCCTGATCTGGATGCAGGAAATATCGGTTATAAACTTGTCCAGAGGATGGCAAAGGCCGAGGCTATTGGGCCTATTATCCAGGGGCTGGCAAAACCTGCTAATGATCTCTCCAGAGGATGCAGTGTTGACGATATAGTTAATGTAACAGCTATTGCCATGTGCCTGGCATAAGATTGGATTTAGCAAAATGAATAAACTGAACATAAAGAAGATTAAATCGATTTTTTTAGCTGGGGTGATTCAGGGATCAAACACGGGTATGGTTCTGCACAAACAGGACTATAGAGAGGATCTGAAAAGCATATTGAAAAAATACCTGCCTGGGGCTGAGATAATAGATCCGGTGGAGGATCACCCGGATTCAGCTTTTTATGATTATAAAGAAGGTGAAAAGGTCTTTCACCATTCTATAAAGAGATGCTGTGAGTGTGATCTTGTGGTGGCTTATATACCCGAAGCCAGCATGGGCACTGCCATCGAGATGTGGGAATGCCGTAAAAATAAGGTCACCGTATGGGCTATTACGCCTCTAAAAGAAAACTGGTCAGTGAAGTTCTTGTCCACCGAGATATTTAAATCCATAGAGGAATTGGATAGGTTCTTAAGGAATAATTCAAAAAAATAGAGATTTCTTGCGTTTTGATTAAGTAAGAGTGAGGTTTGAGAAAGGTGCCTAAAGATGCCTACTTACGAATATGAGTGTTGTTCCTGCGGACATAGGTTCGAGGAGTTTCAGGGCATAATGGAGAAGCCTATAAGAACCTGTCCCAGGTGTGGAGGGGAGGTCAAGCGTCTTATCTCCGGGGGTGCTGGGTTGATCTTTAAGGGGAGCGGATTTTACATTACCGATTACCGCAGCGAATCCTACAAGAAAGGGGAGAAAGAGGAAAAAAAGTCTCTTTCCCAGGTTAAAAATAAAGATACAGTCCCAAAACCCACCAAAAAGGATTGAAAGCTCTATTTAACCCTTTCTTTTTTAGTAAATACTTGCCACTTGCAATTGATTGCACTAATCCTTACTTTTCTTACCAAGAAAATTACCTTGAAACTTCTCACCAATAGATATTCCATCAATTCCCTTTTTAAGACAAAGTTAATTCAATTGAATATATGAAACATTGTTCAGTTATATTCGAACAGAAAGTTAGGATTATGCTGGTAATCAAAAAATGGCCAGCACTTTTTAATTGACAATTGATTGTTATTTTGTAAAATTGTAATTGGCATTGCTTTATAGATATGATTGGTAAAGCTATTTCACATTATAAGATTTTGGAGAAATTAGGTGAAGGTGGAATGCCTGTCCCGCTGAAGCAAAGCGAAGGCGGGAGGTGTGGTCTATGATTGGTAAAACAATATCTCATTACAGGATTTTGGATAAATTGGGTGAGGGGGGGATGGGTGTAGTCTATAAAGCTGAGGACATTAAGCTTAAACGAACAGTGGCTTTGAAATTCCTACCGCCCCAGGCTGTAGGAAACCAGGAACAGAGAATCCAGCTCTTTAAAGAAGCACAGGCTGCTGCGTCACTGGATCATCCCAATATCTGTACAATCCACGAAATCGAGGAGGTGGAGGGTCAGGCCTTTATAGCAATGGGTTATATTCAAGGTCAGAGCTTGAAGGACAGAATATTATCAAGCCCTTTGAGATTAGATGAAGCAGTAAATATTGCTATTCAGATTGCAGAAGGTTTAAAAGAGGCTCATGAAAAGGGAATTATTCATAGAGACATTAAAAGTGCAAATATCATGATGACTGATAAAGGTCAGGTTAAGATAATGGATTTTGGATTAGCCAAGCTGGCAAAAGACATTCATCTGACCAGCATTGACAGGACAGTGGGTACAGCAGCTTATATGTCTCCAGAGCAATGTCGCGGGGATAAAGTAGATCATCGCACGGATATCTGGTCATTGGGGATTGTATTATATGAGATGCTTACCGGCCAATTTCCTTTCAAAGGTGAATATGAACAGGCAGTGATATATTCAATTCTGAATGAGGAACCAGGATCAATTACTTCTTTGCGACCTGATGTTCCAACAGAGATGGAACGAATTGTGAAAAAAGCTCTGGAGAAGGATGCGGATTCCCGTTACCAGATGACATCAGAGATAATAACTGATTTAAAAAAGCTCAAAAAAAAGTTTGAAACTGACATATCAAAAGACAAGGGAGCATCAGAAAAACATCAACCTTCCATAGCCGTTTTGCCATTTACTAATCTAAGCGGTGACAAAGAACAGGAATTCTTCTGCGACGGAATGGCTGAGGAGATCATCAATGCACTGGCTCATGTAGAAGGTTTGAGGGTGGTGGCTCGGACTTCTGCTTTTTCATTCAGAGGCCAGGAGACAGACATCCGGGAGATCGGGCGGAAACTTAGCGTTGAGAATCTACTTGAGGGAAGCGTTCGTAAAGCCGGCAACCGGGTACGTATCACTGCTCAGCTTATAAATGTAGCTGATGGTTACCATCTCTGGTCAGAAAAATACGATCGGGATATAGGTGATTTGTGTTGCCCCGAAGACATATTTGGTATCCAGGATGAGATATCCTTAGCTATCGTTGATAACTTGAAGGTTAAGCTTTTAGGGGATGAGAAAAAAGCACTAGTAAGACGTTCTACTGAAAACCTTGAAGCTTACAACTTATACTTGAAAGGTCGTTACCACTGGAATAAGAGGACACCGGAAGGTTTGAATAAAGCCATAGGGCATTTTAATGAGGCAATTGAGATGGAACCACTTTATGCCCTGGCTTATACCGGATTAGCTGATTGCTACACCATGTTAGTGCAAGCTCGGGTTTTTCGGCCACATGACGGTTTTCCCAAAGCTAAGACAGCTGCAGAGAAAGCGCTGGAGATTGACAATTCATTAGGTGAAGCTCATGCCTCTTTGGGACTTATCAAATGTAGTTATGACTGGGATTGGGAAGGTGCTGAGAATGAATTCAAGAGAGCCATTGAACTAAATCCCAATTATGCCACAGCTCATCAATGGTATGCAGTACATCTGGTAATGCTTGGAAAATTCGAGCAAGCAATTAGTGAAATTGAAAAAGCTCAGGAGCTTGATCCACTATCACCCATTATCAATGTTGCTGCAGGATGGTTGTTTTTTCTTACACGTCAATATGATCAGGCAATTGAACAAAGTCGAAAAGCTCTGGACATAGACTCCAACTTCGGTTTCGCTTACTACCCCATTTCATGGGCATGTGAGCAGAAAGGGATGCATAAAGAAGCAATTGAGGAATATCTGAAAGGAGAAGCCTCTTTTGGATTATTAAATGCAGAGCAGTTAAAGTCTCTCAGAAAAGCGTATTCGATATCGAGTTACCAGGGCTTCTGGCAGAGACATCTTGATATCTTAAAGCAGAAATCGAAAAGAAGCTATGTCCTGGCTTATGAAATAGCTTCTATCTATGCACGCTTGGGAAATGGGAACCAGGCTTTAGAGTGGCTTCAAAAAGCATTCGAGGAACGGGACTACGACATGGGAAGCCTCCTGGTAGATCCTTTCTTTGACAGTCTTCGTACAGATACGAGATTCAAAAATCTGCTCAAGAAAATGGGATTGGTAAAATGATTGGTAAAACTATTTCACATTATAAAGTTTTGGAGAAATTAGGCGAAGGTGGGATGGGGATTGTCTACAAAGCTGAGGACGTCAAATTAGATCGGTTAGTGGCTTTGAAGTTTTTACCCCAGCATCTGACTTCCGATCCTGTGGAAAAAGAGAGATTTATTAATGAAGCAAAATCAGCCTCTGCTTTAAACCATCCTAACATTGCCACAATTTACGAGATAGATGAATATGAGGGGCAGATATTTATGGCTATGGAATACGTTGAGGGAAAAACTCTAAAGCAAACTATAGGAAAAGAGCCCCTTCCCATAAAAGAGGTTTTAGACATTGGAATTCAGATATGCGAAGGGCTGAATATGGCTCATGAGAAGGGGATCGTGCACCGGGATATCAAGTCATCCAATATTATGCTTACCTCCCGGGACCAGGTTAAGATAATGGATTTCGGTTTAGCCAAATTAAAGGGAGCCAAAGAGGGGACTGATACTCGCTCCACTTTAGGCACTGCTGCCTATATGTCGCCGGAACAGGCTCAGGGTGAGGATGTGGACCAGAAATCGGATATCTTTTCTTGCGGTGTGGTTTTGTATGAGCTTTTGACCGGACGCCTGCCCTTTATGGGTGAACATCAGGCAGCTATTATCTATTCTATAATAAATGAGGAACCTCAATCGGTGGTTCGTTTCAACAATCAGGTTTCAGCCCGACTGGAGGATATGGTCTTCAAGGCGTTAGCCAAAGAAAGAGGTGAAAGGTATCAGCACATAGATGATCTTTTAGCGGATTTAAGACGGGAGAAAAAGAACTTGGAATATACAAAGACCACTCGAATTCCAAAAGAATCCTTGGTGTCTAAAACCAAAAAGAATTCATCTGCTTTAGTGATTACCATCACCACTATTTTCCTTCTGATATTGCTTTTCCTGGTTTTTAAAGTCTTTAAATTCGGCGTGGGTCCGGGAAAAGAGGTTCAGGCATCAAGCAATATTATGGCTGTGATGTATTTCGAAAATCTGAAAGACCGGGAAGACGAAAAAAGAATAGGGGAGATGATCGCCGAGCTTCTGATTACTGATTTGTCTGAATCTCAATATATGCGGGTGATTTCCAGTCAAAGGCTTTTTGACATTCTGAAGATGATGGGAAAAGAAGGTCATAAAATCATAGACCGGACAGTGGCATCGGAGGTAGCTCATAGAGCTCAGGCAAAATATATGCTTTTGGGCAAAATCCTTTCCACAGAGCCCGATTTGATTATTACCTCTCAATTAGTGGACGTGGAGACAGGGAATGTTATCGCTTCCCAAAGAGTCTCTGGACTTAATGGCACAAACATTTTTGCACTGGTGGATAGTCTTTCCCTTGAAATAAGAAAAGATTTGGAGCTGCCTGCCCTGGCTCAAAAGGAAAAGGAGACACCTGTGGCGGAAATAACCACTCATTCGCCAGAGGCACTAAGGCTCTATTTAGAGGGAAATGAGCTTTTTAATAAAGTTTATATGAAGGAGGCAGCGGAAAAATTCGAACAGGCTGTGGAAATAGATACCACCTTTGCCAGCGCCTATCTTAAATTGTCATTCTGCTACTCCAGTCTCCATGATATATTTCGGGCAAAAAAATATATAGCCAAAGCAGCTCAATTCTCAGACAGAGTATCCAGAAAAGAGAGGTTTTTAATTGATGCTTATGTCCAGCTGTTCCAATGTAAGTACAAAGAAGCTCAAGAAACGTTAAAGGATATGACCAGGCTTTACCCTGATGAGAAAACAGCTTATGAAGAATTAGCCAAGGTTAGTTATTCGCTGGGAAATTATGAAGATGCAATTATCAATTATAAGAAAGTGATCCAGTTAGACTCGCTGGATAAGCTGGCACACAATATGCTGGCTTATGCTTACGACGAACTGGGCCGGTATGATGAAGCCATTCAGGCTATAAACAGATACATAGAATTAGCTCCAGATGAAGCTAATCCCTATGATACCCGGGGAGATCTGTATGCCCACCATTCTGAGGCGGATAAAGCCATAGAATCGTATGAAAAAGCGTTAGAGATCAAACCTGACTTTGTAGCCAGCATTCAAAAAATCGGGTTTATGTATCTGAACAAAAGGGAATACGAAAAAGCCCGACAGTACTTCCAAAGATATGGCGATGTTGGCACCAAAATGGATAAGTCGATTTCGCAAACTTGCCTTGCTCTGATTTCTCTTTCTCAAGGTAAATATAATCGCGCATTAGATCTTTTTAAAAAAGGAATTGCCGCAGATGAGCTGGAGGAGCTTAAATTACACCAGCATGATAAGCATATGCGCATGGCTATAATTTATGCGGAGAAAAAAGAGTTTAAAAAAGCACTCCAGCACGGAAAGAGGTTGATCCAGCTTATGGAAGAAGCTCACCCGGAGGACGTTTTTCTGTCAAAGATATTCTACGGGATGTTTCTGGCTCTGGCAGGAGAAATAGATAGTGCCCAAGCGATATCTAACGAGACTGAAAAGATAGTTCAGGATAAAACTAAAGATCAGAAGGCTTCCTGGTATTTTCTGGAATTTCTGATAAATTACCACAAAGGAGATTTTGATCAGGCTCTAAAAATGGCCAAGCTGGCTGAGGATGATTTCAGGATCAAATTCTGGAAGGCTAAAACCCTTTTGGAAAAACAAATGATTGGTGATGCGGTGAAGGAACTGGAGTCATTATCCAAATGGAACATACTGGAGAAAGTGAGCATGCCAATATTCTCCTTTAAAATACCATATCTTTTGGGAATAAGCTATGAGAGATCTGGATGGAATAAAAAAGCGATTGAGCAGTATGAGGAATTTTTAAAGATTATGAAGGATTCAGATCCTGGAATACCTGAGGTTGAAGATGCAAGGGAGAGGATTAAGAAGTTGAGAGTTTAGAGTTAAGAGTATAGAGTAAAGAGTAAATATTTTCAGTTATGACTGCAACAGGTCACAGCCTTGAAAAAATTGTGAAACGCACCGCTAATTTAAAGCAGGTGAGAAAATCGGATCTGCAATTCGGAGATCTGGTATTTATTACCACTCAAAATTCCACTTATACTGTTCACGTTTTTGGCGACGGTTTCTACCTGGTTTCAGGTGGCTGGTTTGATCGGAAAGGTCTCTCACCTATGAAGACAACTATCACTGGCTGTTCTCTGGGGGGAAGTATTATAAAGCTGGATATTATGGCAGCTTGTGGATTATGTCTGGAATTTGGCAATAAAGTGGTGACCTCCACTATCCGGAAAATCTGTGTGGTTCGAGGAGGAAATCAGAATTAGGAGGGTAATGGATAATGATCGGTAAAACTATATCCCATTATAAGATCTTGGAGAAGATAGGTGAGGGTGGCATGGGAGTGGTCTACAAGGCTGAGGATACCAAGCTCAAACGCATTGTTGCCCTGAAATTTCTTCCACCCCAGGCTCTGGGTGATAAGGAGGATAAAATCCGATTCATTAATGAAGCCCAGGCCGCTGCTGCTTTAGATCATCCCAATATCTGTACCATACACGGGATCGACGAAGCTGAGGGACAGACCTTTATCTCCATGGCATACATTGAGGGTCAGAGTCTAAAAGAGAAGATTGAATCGGGTCCACTTAAATTGACTGAAGCCCTGGATATTGTCATTCAGGTGGCTCAGGGTTTGCAGGAAGCTCACGAGCGAAATATCGTCCATCGGGATATCAAATCTGCTAACATCATGGTAGCCGATAAGGGCCAGGCTAAGATAATGGATTTTGGCCTGGCCAAGGTGGGAAAAGGGGAACTGATTACTAAACACGGGACGACTTTGGGCACCACAGCTTATATGTCTCCTGAGCAAGCAAGGGGAGAGGCAGTAGACTATCGGACGGACATCTGGTCACTAGGGGTTGTATTATATGAGATGATCACCGGTCGAAGACCTTTCAGGGGGGACTATGAGCAGGCTGTGATTTACTCTATTCTAAACGAAGAGCCCGAGCCCATCACCGCTTTACGCACAGGAGTACCCATGGAACTGGAAATGATAGTGAACAAAACCCTGGCTAAAAATCCAGACCATCGGTACCGGTATGCAGATGAATTAATTGTAGATTTAAAGAGGTTGCAGATTGAATCAACGACACAAGCTACCCTTTCGACCAAAACGGTATATCGAGTACCCCGGAAAAAGCGCTCCAAATCAATTATGATATTCGGCTTTGCTCTACTTGCGGTTTTGGTTTTAGTAGTTGGTTATCTCATTATTAAGCTGCCCCAAATGATGGAAAAACCTGGAATGAAAATGGTGGCTGGAACCGGATGGAAAAACTCGATCGCCGTATTGCCGTTCCGGGATTTGAGCCCCCAGAAGGATCAGGAATATTTCTGCGATGGGATGACCGAGGCAATTATAGGCAGACTCGCCGGCCTCAAAGATCTAAAAATCATCTCTATGACCTCATCCATGCGCTTTAAAGCTCCTGATAGGGACATAAAGAAGATCGGAGAGGATCTGGATGTTTCCACTATTCTTGAGGGAAGCATTCAAAAGGAGAACAACCGAATCCGGGTCAACGCTCAACTGGTAAATGTAGCTGACGATGCCCACCTCTGGTCACAAACCTATGATCGGGAGCTGGAGAGCGTCTTCGCTATCCAGGACGAGATTTCCCAGGCAATTGTGGACATATTGAAAATCAGGCTTTTGGGGGATGATAAGGCGGCGTTCGTCAAGCGGTATACGGATAATCTGGAAGCATATAATGCATATGTTCAGGGGCGGTTTTTGTGGAACAAACGGGTAGAAGAGCATCTGATGAAGGCTATTGAGTACTTTGAGAAGGCTATAGAGCTGGATCCTAATTATGCACTGGCCTATGCTGGTTTAGCTGATGCCTATTCTGTTCTTCCCAGCAACATTGGTTATCCTGAAGAAGAGGCATTTCCAAAAGCCAAGGAAGCAGCCAAGAAAGCGCTGGAACTGGATAATAAATTAGCTGAGGCTCACGCATCAATGGGATTAGTTCTTGCAAACGAAGGTGACCTGAATGAAGCTGAAAAGGAATATAATGAGGCTATTGAATTAAATCCTGGCTACGCTTACGCTCACTACTGGTATTCGCTTTTACTTAGCAATATGGACAGACACGAAGAAAGCTTAAATAAGTTAGAAACTGCATATGAGCTGAATCCATTGTCTGTGGTTATACTTACAAATCTAGCATCCAAAACTGCATCATCAGACGATACTCTGAGGGCAGAGGAGCTATTTAAGCGAGCTATTGAGGTTGAACCTGGCAGGGCAACAACATATACCATCTACGCCAACTTTCTTAGACAGATAGGAAAGATGAAGGAAGCAGAGGATTTAATGAAACGAGCCCTGGAGATCGAACCGAATAGAATATTGACATACACAGCTTATGCTGATGGACTACGCGAAATCGGAAGGACCCAAGAAGCTATTGAGCTTTATTATCAAGCCCTGGAAATAGATTCAGTTAACACCAGTATATATAACGGCCTGGCTTACGCTTATAACGAATCGGGGAATTTTGAGAAGGCTCTCTGGGCTGCTAATAAGAATGTCCAGTTATATCCTGATAGAGCTAATTCTTATGATACCCGCGGTGAAATCTATGCTTTAAACGGCAAACCAAAACAGGCATTAGAGAACTATAAAAAAGCTTTGGAAAAAGATCCTGATTTCCAAGCAAGCTTGGGACACCTGACTATTGTTTATCTTTTGACAGGGGACTGGGGTAAAGCCGAGGATGTACTTAAGAAGATGGCCTCCAGCGAAAATAAATACACTGCATTAGCCGGACGAAACTCTATGCTCCTTGTTCCTTTACACCAGGGTAAAATAAAAAGGGCGCTCGAGATTTTAGAAAGCCCGGTGACGTCTGATACAACTGAAAAATTCCAGGTATGGGAAAAGGCAAGCAAGCACTCGCAAAAGCTTTTTATCTATTGGGAACAGGAAAAGTTCGATCTGGCCCTGAAAGAGATTGAAATATTGAAAGATATGTTGCCAGAGCTTGATCCCAAGGATAAGGTGAAGTTACGGGATGCTTATGCCATTACCTGGATGGCGCAGGGACAAACAGCTAAGGCTGAACGGGTACTCAAAACCTGGAGAAAGGAAATCAGTGATAGTGATTCAGTCCAGCTGCGTAAGTTCTGGAGAGTTCAGGGGATCGTTGAACTGTTTAAAGAAAATGTTGACTCAGCTATTGTACATCTGAAAAAAGGACTGTGGGAAGGGGTAACACCAATTTTTGAAATACGTTATTTCCTGGCCCAGGTTTATCTGGAGGCTGGACAGCCAGATAAAGCTGTGGAGCTTCTGGAAAAAGCTCTTTCAAGATATGATGAACAAAGAGCAGTCAAGGGAATTTGGGCAGCTAAAGGTCATTATTACTTAGGAATGGCTTACCAGGAATTGGGAAGGGACCAGGATGCGATTCGGAAATACGAGGAGTTCTTGGATATCTGGAAAGAAGCTGATCCCGGAATACCAGAGGTGGAGGATGCCAAGGAGAGGCTGGAAAAGTTGAGAGTTAAGAGTTGAGAGTAGAGAGTATAAAGTAGATAGTGGATAGTAGAGAGTAAAGAGCAAAAAAGTTGAAAAAGGGTGAACCTGAAGGTTCACACTCCAAATTCATTGGGACATTATTCTCAGCTGACCGCAGGCAGCTTGAATGTCCTCCCCTTTGCTCATCCTTAGAGTAACAGCAGGACAGCGGGGATAAAGCAAATCTCTGAAATTTTTTATTCTATCCTCATCCGGTTTTTCATAAGGAAGATCAGGTACTTTATTGTAGGGGATTAGATTGATTTTGCAGCTTATCCCTCTGATAATTTTAGAGAGTTCCAAAGCATCTTTTTTTGAATCATTGGTGTCTTTTATCAATAGATACTCAAAGGTCATCCGCTGGGCAGTTTTTTTTGCATAGTATCTGGCTGCTTCTAAAAGCTCTTTTATGGGGAATTTTTTGTTTATGGGCATAAGATGGCTGCGAAGATCATCGTTGGCTGCATTCAGAGATACGGCAAGCTTTATTTTCACTCCCTCTTCTGCCAGCTGGTAAATTTTAGGAACAATTCCCGCTGTGGAAAGGGTTATCTTTCTTGCCGCAAAGCCCAATCCCAATTCCGATTTCATTATTTTTATAGCTTTTAGAGTGTTCTCATAATTAAGTAAAGGTTCGCCCATTCCCATCAGCACCAGATGGGTTATTTTTTCATCAGGTTTAAGATACCTTTTTATTGAAATTATCTGATCGACTATTTCACCTGAGATCAGGTTTCTTTTAAATCCCATCCTGCCGGTAGCACAGAAAACACAGCCCAGGGCACAGCCCACCTGGGTGGAGATGCACAAAGTCTTTCTTTTTAAGTCTTCTATCAATACTGATTCGATTTTCTCTTTGTCCTCAAGCTCAAACAGATATTTTTCAGATGATCGGTCTTTTGATTTTACTGATTTAAGCTTTTTTATAGACTGGACATAAGATTTTTCTTTTAATTTTGCTCTTAAAGTCTTGGAAAGGTCGCTCATCTTTTCGAAATCGGTTAAGCCTTTATTATGGATCCATTTGAAAAGCTGTCTGGCTTTGTATTTTTTCTCGCTTAATTGAGCCAGGAATTCCTCCAGCTCTTTTAAGTTCAAGCCTTTAAGATTTAGTTTGTTTTCGTTCATATCTTTTGATATACGGCTAAACATATATGATCACTATTAAAATACAAGTTAAAATCTTGACAATCGGCTCTAAAAACCATATGTTCGATTTAAACTTAAGTTGTTGATTTTTAATGAAGAAAATCAATCCTGTTATACTAAACTTTAAAGGTATCTTAGTCGATTCATCTATTAAGGAGAAATATAATTGAGGGTAGGGTTTGTCCAATTTTGTCCGATCTTTGGCAATAAAAGAGAGAATCTCAAGAAGATAGCTCAGCTGATCCGGGACGTGGAAGCTGATCTTCTGGTTTTGCCTGAGCTCTGTACTACCGGGTATATATTTGAAAACAAAGAGGAATTGAGGAGTTTAGCGGAACCAATTCCCCATGGTCCCACGGTGGATTTTTTCAGGGATCTGGCTAATGGAAAAGGAGTCAACCTGGTCTGGGGAATGCCGGAAAGGTCTGATGATGGGGTGTTCAATACCTCTGTATTGATTAGTTCCGAAGGGGATGTAACAACCTATAGGAAGATTCACCTTTTTGATCAGGAGAAATTTCTCTTTACGCCAGGGGACAGAAAACTGGATGTGGTTAAGATCAAAGGAGCCGTGTTGGGAGTGATGGTATGTTTTGACTGGATTTTTCCGGAGGCATGCCGGATTTTAGCTCTGAAAGGGGCTGAGATCATCTGCCATCCATCCAATCTGGTTTTACCATATTGTCAACCTGCTATGTTAACCAGGTGCATTGAGAACAGGGTATTTGCCATTACTGCCAATCGTTGCGGAACTGAGGAAAAAAACCAGAGGAAACTCAACTTTACAGGTAGAAGTCAGATAGTCAGCCCGCAAGGAGAGGTATTAGCCCTTGCCAGCAAGGATAAAGACGAGGTGAAGGTAGTGGAGATAAAGCCGGAATTAGCAAAGGATAAAATGGCTACGCCCAACAATCATCTATTTAAAGACAGAAGAACGGGTTTTTATAAAGAGATTTGTAGAAATAACTAATAAAGGGAGGATCAATGTTAGGTGTTAAAAAGCCGGGCACCGGCAGGATTCTGGTAATAGACGATGAACCTGAGATCACGGATATCATAGCTACATTTTTAAATGAGGCTGGGTATGAAGTGAAGACTGAGAATACCGGGATGAGCGGTCTGGAAAAAGCCAAGTCCTACAAGCCGGATTTGATACTTCTGGATATAATGATGCCCTTTATGGACGGTTATGAGGTCTGCGAGGAATTGAAAAAGATCAACCAGACCAAAAAGACTCCCATTGTCTTTTTAACAGCCAAAGACGCTAGATCTGATGAGGGGAGAAGTTTCCGTTCCGGCGGGGATATGTTTATTAAGAAGCCTTTTAGCTGTGAAAGGCTCTTAGAAATGGTAAAAGTGATCCTTATGAGCGTGAACAGGTAGAATTACTTTTTTGTTTAAAAAAATATCCTACTTAGAATTTATTTTGCCTATATTTTTACACACCAAAATTTTAAATAGTCATTGCGAGTTCCGATAACATCGGGACGAAGCAATCTTTTTCTACTTGTCGAAAACATTCGTTCGGAGCGGGATAAATTCCCGCTCCTATGTGTAAACAATGATTTATCAACCATAGGGCAGGGCATTCAGCCCTGCCAAAGGAGTTTTTTACACGCCCCGAAAATATTAAGGCAGGGTGGATATGGCACAATGAGATAGGCGCTTCACTAATGGATTGAGTTCCGCAAAGCGGATTGTCCTGACGCCCTGGGCTTTTTCAACCTCATACCCAATACTTGGAACCGTGCTCCACCACCCCGCCCGTTCTCTTCTTCAAATAAAAATTCACCAAAACCATCTGTCAAGAAAATTGTGATTGGTCTCTAAAAAAGTATATGCGGAGTATTCTCCGAATTTTGACCAGCGGCAGAAGCCACTGGTTTACCTCAATCAGTGTTCTTGGATTGTCATTGTGAGTCCCGCCCGCAATGACATTTTATGTATGCGTTTGTGTTTTTGATACACCTGTCTTCTGATGAATGCCAATTAGCTGAGATTTTTCAGTTTTATTCCTCTTGTAACTGGATTCCTTTTACTATCAAGAGCCGAAATGAGTTTTATTTTAATTGACAAAAAAATAGTGCTTGTTATATTATCACAAGCATTCTCAAAAAGGAGCTTAAATGTCAAATTCAGATAAAATTCGTCTGTCCAGAAGAGCCAGTGAGATGCCCGCCTCTCCTATCAGAAAACTGATCCCCTTTGCAGAGGAGGCAAAAAAAAGAGGAGTAAAAATCTATCATCTTAACATAGGCCAGCCGGATATTCCCACACCCAAGGAATTCATGCAAGCTGTAAAAAACTACGATGAGGAGGTCTTAGCTTACGGTAATTCCCAGGGCAGTGCACCGCTTTTGGAGGAGCTGGTAAGATACTATAAAAGATACAACATAAATCTTCAGACCAAAGATATTGTAGTTACCACCGGGGGAAGCGAGGCTATTATTTTCGCCATGATCTGTGTGGCAGATGGGGATGATGAGATAATCGTTTTCGAGCCTTTCTACACAAATTACAATGGATTTGCCACAATGGCTAATGTTAAGCTGGTCCCCATTACCACCTATGCTGAAACCGGATTTCACCTGCCAGAACAAAAAATAATAGAGGAGAGGATTACCTCAAAAAGCAAAGCCATTTTAATCTCCTCGCCGGGAAATCCTACAGGAGTGGTTTACACCAGAGAAGAGCTGGAGATGCTGGCTTCTGTCTGCAAAAAACACAATCTCTTTCTGCTCTCAGATGAGGTTTACCGGGAGTTTGTTTACGACGGGGAGCATATCAGTGCTTTCAAGTTAAATGATATGGAGGACAAAGTTGTTGTTTTAGATAGCATCTCCAAACGCTTCAGCGCCTGTGGTGCGAGAATTGGATGTATTGCCAGCAAAAACCAAAAGGTAATGACTACTGCTCTCAGATTGGGTCAAGCCAGGCTCTGCTCTCCTTCAATTGAACAATATGCAGCAACTCAGGCCTTGAAGATTTCCCAGGAGTATTTCAAAAAAGTAAATGAAGAATATAAAAGGCGGAGAGATCTGGTTTACGATGAACTTCTACAAATTCCCGGTGTGGTGTGCATAAAACCTCAGGGTGCCTTTTATATTATGGCTAAACTTCCCATTCAGGATGTAGAGGATTTCACCAGATGGATGTTAACCGATTTCAATTTTGAAAATCAGACCACTATGTTAGCTCCCGGACCTGGATTTTACGCTTCCCCGGACAAGGGAAAGGATGAAGCCAGAATCGCTTATGTCCTGAATGTGAATGATCTAAAAAAGGCAATGAACATACTCAAGATCGGTATTGAGGTTTATAATAAAAGGGAAGCTGCTAATTGAGAGAAAAAAAATACAGCGTTGGCGTAGATCTTGGGGGGACTAATATCAAGTCGGGGATAGTTCAGACCTCATCAGGCAAAGTTATCACCAGATCAATGCTTCCCACCCAAACCTCTCTGGGCAAGGAAATCATAATTTCCAATATAAAGAAATCAATTAAGCAATTAATGGAATATGCAAAAAAGAGGGGCATAAAAATTGACACTATTGGTCTGGGTTGTCCTGGAACAGTGAATGTGAAAACCGGAGAGATAATGGGAATGATCCCCAATTTACCCCAGCTTAAAAATGTAAATATAAAAAGAGAACTAAAAAAAGAATTTGATCCCCCCATCTATGTGGATAATGATGCCAACCTGATGGGATTGGCTGAACACAGATTTGGTGCAGCTAAAGGTTACAAAAATTGCTTGTTTTTAACCATAGGGACTGGTATTGGTGGGGGGATAATTCTGGATGGTAAAATCTTTCGGGGATCAAAATACGCCGGAGCTGAATTCGGACATACCAGCATCAAGTATGATGGCAGAAAATGCCGGTGTGGTAATATAGGATGCGTGGAATCTTATGCTGCTGCTCCAGCTATTGGCAAGAGGACAAAGAAACTTTTAAGAAAGGGAATAAGGTCCATCCTTATAAAATGGGTCAAGGGAGACTTGAAGAAGTTGTCCAATAAATTGATCTTTGGGGCTTTCAAAAAGGGTGACGGATTGGCAACTCAAGTAGTGGAGGAGGTTTCTGTATACTTAGGAACAGCCATTGCCAGTGCGGTCAATCTCTTGAACCCGGAGGTAATAGTAATAGGCGGAGGAGTGGGTGAAGCTGGCAGGAAATTTATACAAATGGTGGAATCCCAGGTGAGAAAAAGAGTCAATCCTTCGGCAGCAGGTTTTAAAATAAAAAAAGCTGATTTAGGGAATGAAGCTGGATTTGTCGGTGCCGCTATTCTCGGTGAAACTCTGAGAAAAAATTCCTTTTAATTTCTCATAAGGATGTTAAAAACCCATCTAGATCTAAAAGAATTTTTAGATGTGTGGTATCGGATCGCAGATAGTACCCTTATATCCAAAATGGCTTTTGCCCGGGCTTTCCATAACGTATATATTGTAACCGGAATCATCTGCCTTCTGAGAGCCTTTGTTTCCTATCTCAGAGGCGAAGGCAAGACCAAATGTTCAGGTATGTTAGAGGACTGAAGAATTCAGAGTTTAGATGAAAGCCAAAGGAGTAAGTAAGCTTAAAAAAAAGATTGTTCTGGTTCCCTTAGGGGAAGTAGACTACGGTCTGGTGAACAGGTTAGCTACCAGGATAGTATCCCTCATAGATACGCCCGTGGATATCCTCCAGGGCATTAAAATACCTCAGGAGTCATATAATCCCGGGAGGAACCAGTATTACTCCACGGTTATTATGAACAAACTGGAGCTTTTGAGATCCTCCCCCAGAGAAAAGATTTTGGGAATAATGGACGAGGATCTTTATATTCCCAGCATGAGTTTTATCTTAAGCGAAGCTGACCCGCATTCCAAAGTGGCTATTATTTCCACCCACAGGTTAAGGCAGCAGAGTCTGGAGATTTTCGATGAAGAGAAGCTTTACTTTGCCAGAACTATCAAGGAACTGGTTCACAATCTGGGACACCTTTTGAACTTGAAACACTGTCCTAATCCCAAATGTGTAATGCACTTTTCCCATACCCTTTTTGAGGTAGATGGAAAATCGGAAAAATTCTGTGATAATTGTAAGAGAAAAACCGGACTTAGCATCTAAGGAAAATAAGTCAATCTACAGTTTAGGAACATCAGTAAGGGAGAAGGAGCAGTTTAAAAAGCTTCTAAGAGAATTCAATCTAGAATTAATTGCGGACGTGAGAAGATTTCCTAAAAGCAGACTGGACTATTTTTGCAAAGACAAACTATCTTCGATGTTAAGAGAAAACAAAATTGGATATATCTATCTGGGAAAGATTTTAGGAGGATTCAGGGAAAAAGGGTATCAGGAATATACCAGAACTGAAGATTTTCACCAGGGATTGGAGAAATTAAAAAAAGTAGCTTTGGAAAAAAGAACTGCCTTTATGTGTGCCGAGAGATTCCCCTGGAGGTGTCATCGCAGATTCATAGCTCAGGCATTGGAAAAGGATGGAGGGAGGGTAGTTCATATAATCGACGAGAGTAAAACTTGGGAAGCAAAGGCAAAAAAACAGACTCAGAAGAAAAAGAGAAAAAGCGAATCTTTGAGCCGGCTTATCTGAAACTCAGAACCCAGGGTGAACTTGAAAAGCGGATAGATAAGCTGTTTAGAAAGCTTGAGAACTGTGATCTCTGCCCCAGGAAATGCGGGGTCAACAGATTACGGGATGAGAAGGGAGTATGCAAAACCGGAAAGAAAGCAGTGGTCTCAAGTTTCGGACTCCATTTCGGTGAGGAGTCACCGCTGGTGGGTAATTCGGGTTCGGGTACGATTTTTTTCACCCACTGTAACCTGGGATGTATTTTCTGTCAGAACTACGACATTAGCCATCAGGGATACGGAAATCCGGTCGACGAGGAATATTTAGTCAAAGTTATGTTGAGACTGCAGAGTATGGGATGCCACAATATAAACTTTGTAACCCCGACCCACGTGATTCCTCAGATAGTTAAGGCAGTCAGTCTTGCCGCAGAGGATGGGTTAAATCTTCCCCTGGTCTACAATTCAGGAGGATACGATTCAGCTGAGACTCTTAAAATCCTGGATGGTATTTTTGACATATATATGCCCGATTTCAAATATTCCAAACCGGATGTAGCAAAAAGATATTCCAATGCTCCGGACTATCCTGAGGTGGTGAAATCTGCTTTAAAGGAAATGTATAGACAGGTAGGTGACCTGGTAATGGATTCCCGGGGTATTGCACAGAGAGGTCTGTTGATTAGACATTTAGTTTTGCCTGATGATCAGGCCGGAACATCTGAAGCAATGAGATTCATCTCAGAGGAGTTGTCTGTTAATTCTTACGTGAACGTAATGGAGCAGTACCGACCAGAATACAAAGCCTGCGAATACCCCCCATTAGATAGAAGAATTACAAAAGATGAGTTTCTGAAGGCAGTAAAAGTCGCAAAAGATAATGGAATAAAACGGTTGGATGGAACAATCTATTTTTAAAAATGGAAATTTTTCATCGCCATTCCTGGGACGTCGATTTTGAGGAAGCTATAAGAATTCAGAATGAGCTTTCACAATATGTCAGGCTAAAGGATGATTTTGAAAAAATTGAAAGTCTATCTGGAATCGGAATAGCTTTTTCTCTGTCTAAAAATGAGATAGTCGTTACATCCATCGAGTTCTCCTATCCTGATCTTGTTATTAAAAATGAGAGTTTTGAGAAAGCTAAATTGAGATTTCCTTATGTTTCCGGTCTTTTTGCATTCAGTGCTGGTCCGTACATTTTGTCTATTTTACAAAGGTGTGGCTTACCGGATCTGGCAATCTTCCAGGGAAGAGGCATTGCCCACCCCAGAAAAATAGGTCTGGCAACTCATATGGGCATACTTCTTGACACTCCCACAATTGCCTGTTCCCGAACGCCTTTGTGGAATGATTATGAAAAGCCTGAAACGAAAAAAGGCTCGTATACGTTTTATTCAGAAGGAAAAAAAATCGGAGCAACTTTGAGGAGCAAGGATAATACCAAGCCCATTTTTATCACGCCAGGACATAAAATCTCCCTAAAAAGCTCCATTGGGATTATCCTGAATTGCTGTAACAAATTTAGATTGCCAGAACCCATAAGAAGGGCACATATTCTGGCAAAAAATATGCGGGGTAGCTGAATATGAGAAAATTAAGGGGAGTAGTTTCACTACTACTTTTGAATTCGCTTTTAGCCTTAAACTCTCTTGCCCAGGGGGTGATAAAGGATGACTTCAAGGTAAACGACGATATGCTAAAACTGGATCAAGATATGCCAGCCATAGATGTTGATTATCTGGGTAACCTGGTAATCGTGTGGCAGGACCCTCGGAATGAAGGGTGGGACATCTTTGCACAAAGACTTAATCTATTGGGTGATGTGTTGAGTGATAACTTCATGGTTAATAATCAGATAAAAGGTAATCAGGAGAGTCCATCCATTGCTTCTGAAGCTTCTGGTAACTTAATAGTAGTATGGCAGGATTCAAGAGAGGGTAACAGGAATATCTATGCTCAAAGATTTAATTTTTCAGGTGATACTCTTGGCTCAAATTTTAAGATTAACGATGATTTGGGAACCAAACCTCAGATCGAACCTGAGGTGGATTTCTCATCAAAAATAGTCGTGGTCTGGGAGGATGAAAGACTGGATGGGGGTGATATTTTCACCCAGTTGCTTTATACATCGTGTGAATTTCAGGATACGAATTTCAGAGTTAATGATGATACCGGGAGCTCTGCACAGCTCCGCTCAGATTTAGCTTTAAATCGCAAAGGGAATTTCATTGTGGTATGGCAGGATAAACGCGAGGGAGACTATGATATATATGCCCAAAGATTTGATTCATCCGGAGATTTTCTGGATACAAATTTTAAAGTAAATGACAATATTGGAAATTCTCTACAAAACTTTCCAAAGGTGGATTCAGACAGCCTGGGCAATTTCGTTGTAGTGTGGCAGGATAAAAGAAACGGAGATGAAGACGTGTATGCTCAGGTTTTTAATGAAGGGGGTGAAAAGACGGGGGAGAATTTCAGAGTGAACGATGATTCAGGCGATGCTTATCAGGGACGTCCGGATATTAGTATGGATGATGAGGGAAGTTTCGTTGTGGTCTGGGTGGATAAGAGACACGGGGACAAAGACATCTATGCTCAAAGATATGATTTCAATTTTAACCCGGTAGCTGAAAACTTCAGAGTCAACACAGATACAGGATCAGCAGAACAATCAGAACCTGCAGTGGCAACGGACGGAAACAGAATCTATTTTACCTGGGTGGATGAAAGAAACGGTGATTGGGATATATTTGCCAAAGTTATTGAATGGAACTTGACCCACGTAGAAGAAATCGAAGACCAAGACAATCTACTGTCATTTAAATTGCCTCAGAATTTTCCCAATCCCTTTAACCTCACTACCACCATACCCTTCACGGTTCACGGAGAACTGAAAACTGAAAACAGACCACTCCACACCACCCTGAAGATATACAATATCAGGGGTCGGTTAGTAAGGACACTGGTGGATGAGAATCTGAAAACAGGGAGTTATCAGGTGATCTGGGATGGAACAGATAACAGAGGAACTAGGGTTGCCAGCGGAATCTATTTCTATAGATTGAGAACTGAAGGTTATACAGAAACCAGGAAGATGGTACTATTAAAGTAAAGAGTTTAGAGTAAAGAGTTAAGAGAAAAAAGATTGTAGGGGAGGAGCTTGTTGAGCCTTGCGAAATCCCGATTTATCGGGGTCCCCTCCCGGTTTACGGGAGCCCACAAGGGGCTCCCCTACAAAACTCTCTGGATTCATTACAGTATCACAGATTGTCTTAACCTGTAATAACCCAAATGGGTAGTTCTGGGTCTCCTGACCCAGAATTGCAAGGACAAGATCAGGAGTCCTTGTCCTACCCATTACCGAAAAAGAGACGAAAAAAAAGTAGTGGTAGCCACAACCTTCAGGTTGCGTGAAAAATCATGGCAAATTGACTTGACTTGTCTTACGAATTATATAATAGAAATGTCGTTATTGAATCAGACTTTTAAATGAGGATTCTTATGAGTCGAAATTTCCTGATCGCAGGTATTATTCTGGCGTTGCTGGTTACAGGATGTGAAAAAGATAATTCCACAAAGCCCAACAATCTCCCCTATTATCCGATAAGCCCTTCTCCTTCTAACGGAGCTACTGATCAGTCAACCAACGTTGATTTGAGCTGGATCGGGGGCGATCCGGATGGTGATCCGGTAACCTACGATCTGTATCTTGGTACAAAAACCTCACCACCCTTAGTTGCTTCCGGTCTGGTTCAAACTACCTATGATCCCGGTACTCTAAATGAAAACACTCAATATTACTGGAAGATAGTCTCAAAAGATAATCGGGGAGGGCAAACCACAGGTCCAGTATGGACTTTCACCACAGGAACTGGCTCAGGTTACGGAAATGTGGTTGAAGTTGAAAGCGTTTACGTTAACTCAGGGTCCAGTGTGGAGGTGGGGGTCTTCTTTGATAATATTGTAGAGTTGAGTGCCATAGCCGTACCTCTGCAGTACTCCAGCACCGATGTAATGTACGATAGTCTATCATTTATCGGATCGCGCATTGAATATCTGGGAATGAAGGGCAGCACTATTAAACTGGAAGACAGGCTCGTTGTAATATACGGGATAGTGATGTTAGAGTCATATATACCTGTAGGAAGTGGGTTGTTGGGCAAGATCTATTTCACAATTCCCTATCCGGTGAATACGGTTGTAGAAATAGACACCAGTTTTTTCCCGCCAACCACTGAACTGGAATTAGTGGATTACTCAGCTGCACCCATAACTCCTCAATTCATCCCGGGGAAAATTGTGATACATACCCAATAGATTCCGCTAAAAATCCTTGAAAATGCAGAAGTGAGCTTTAGACCACAAAAGATCTCCCGCTGTTGTTGGTGAAATTATCATCAAGACCCATTTCGGGTATTTCCACCACCAATTACTGTAGGGGCCGACCTCTGCGTCGGCTCGATTGGCTTTTGGTGGTTGGCTATTGGTTGTTGGGGATACCAGAACCTGACTTAAGTCAGGTTCTGGTTCTTCTCATTACGGTATCACAGGTTGTCTCAACCTGTGAGAACTTAAGAAATAAACGTCCGGGATAAACCCGGACGCTACGAAAATTTAAAATATTTATGCAACGCTTTATTGTTGCTACTGAGTTGTGACACTCATTACCCGATAGATTACTCCCCAGATTTTGGAATCGTATGCATCGTCGTTATCTAAGGTGTTGTGCTTTATCACGTCGATAGCAGCATACCTGTAAGGAGAGGCGCCTAATGGCAGTTCTGCAGTGACCCAGGTTCCGGAAAAGCTCCCGTCTCCGTTGTTTGTGAAACTTCTTCGCACGTGAGCGAGGAAGGGGAATAGACGGGAATAAGCATGCAGATAAACCGAATCGGTCGGGTCACCGGTATAGACTGTGACGGTGATGGAGTCCTCCTCACCAAAGGTGAACAGATTTTCAATTAGAGTGCATTGGGTTAAGTGGGTTTGGGTGATGGTGGTATCATATCCACTTAAGGTAGTGGTTATGTTGAGGGAGTCTATTTCCCGGGTAGTGGGTAAAGATTCTACCAAAAGCCCGGATACCTTAACTAGATCCCAACCCCGATAAGTGGAATCGATTGAGCGTCTCCTCTCGAAATAGGCACTGCGTGTGGCAATATCTGTAATAGGCTTGTCGCTCCAGGACCAATTGCCCGGACCAGCCTTCTTAATCAGGTGTAGTTCTCCAGTCAAGGTATCGGTTATGGTCACATTAGCATAGGTGTAAAGATGAGCTCCATCCGGGGGGTGAACATCGATATCAATTGACCTTACAGTCTGACCCCAGAAAATTCTCCTCCACCAGAATTTCACTGTATCGTCAATCCCTCCATATATTTTACCGAAACCTGAGCTGTCCTGGGAGGTGTCAATCACACAGGTACAGAAAACATCGGGATAGGCGGTGATCAGATCGAAAATCATACTCTGATCTGTTTCTTCAGGAGTGGTACTTTTTTTACCACAGCCTAATAGAATGAAAAGAGAAAAAAGAATGGCAAATGCTATTACCCATATATAGTTTTTATGATAGTGCATAATCTTCTCCTTTGTTTAAAATTCATTTATCATAAGTATCGACAAAAAAAATACCGTTTTCTTTATTTTAAGTCAATCGAAATTTCAAAAAATGGATAATTCTGGATCTCCTCCTGTTGTATCAGATCACACCCGCCAATTTGGTCTGATTTCCAACAAATTCTTATCACAATTGGAGTGTGAAGCTTCAGCTTCACTCTGAAATCCAGTAGAAGATCAGGTCAACCTGAAGGTTGACACTCCACTGAATAATAAATCCCAATTTGATGGCAAGGTGGAGTTAACAAGTTCATCCTACCCTATGGTGGTATAACCGCGTAGGGGTGGAGCTTGTCTCCACCCGAAAAGCGGGCGATGACAGAACATCGCACCTACTCAACGATTTCCTTACATATAGGTGATTTTTTGTTTTTGAACTTGACACATCTTATAAAAGTGATAACTTATCTCAAGCTGAGAACGGGAAAATCCTCTCAGTCGAAAAAAGAGGTTAAGCGTGAACCTGCCCCAGCTTCTGGACTATTTAAAAAATGATGAATATCTTAAAAATTGCATCTCCCATTGGGAGGTTATTCCTCCACGTGATCCGATCTATGCTGATTTTCCACCTGGTTTAGATCCTAAACTGATATCTGTTCTAAAGAAAAAGGGAATTGCCAAGCTTTACTCTCATCAGGCAAAAGCAATAGAGGATATATTCAACGGCAAAAATGTGGTGGTGGTGACGCCCACTGCATCCGGGAAAACTTTGTGCTATAATCTTCCGGTTTTAAATGAAATTCTGAAAAATCCTGAAGCCAGGGCGATGTATCTTTTCCCCACCAAAGCTTTGTCCCAGGATCAGGTGGCAGAGCTTTACGAGCTGATCTCGGAGCTGGACGTGGATATTAAGACCTATACCTTTGATGGGGATACCCCCAAGGCTGCCCGGGTCGCTATTCGCTCTGCAGGACAGGTGGTGGTGACCAATCCGGATATGCTGCATCAGGGAATTTTACCTCACCATACACGATGGCTCAGGCTTTTCGAGAATCTTAAATACGTGATAATCGATGAGGTGCATAATTACCGGGGGATATTCGGCAGCCATCTGGGGAACTTAATGCGAAGGTTGAAAAGGATTTGCAAATTTTACGGCACCTCGCCCCAGTTTATATGCTGTTCTGCAACCATTGCCAATCCTGTGGAGCTGACTAAAAGGATCATCGAAGAGGGTGTGGAGCTGGTGGATAATAACGGTGCACCCTCAGGTGAAAAACATTTCATATTGTATAATCCACCGGTGATAAACAAACAGTTAGGGATCAGAAAATCTTATATAAAGGAGACTCAAAGATTAGCTTCCAGATTTCTGGAGAACAACGTCCAGACCATCGTCTTTGCTCGTTCCAGGATTAGAGTGGAAGTCCTTTTAAATTATCTGATCGAAGCTTTGAAAAAAGTAAAGATGTCTCCAAATTTGGTAAGAGGCTATCGAGGTGGATATCTACCACTTGAAAGAAGGGAAATTGAAAGAGGATTGAGAGAGGGCAAAATTAAAGGCGTCGTCTCGACCAATGCCTTAGAGCTGGGCATTGATATCGGGCAGCTGGACGTATCGGTAATGGCTGGATATCCGGGTAATATCGCCTCCACCTGGCAGCAGGCCGGAAGAGCTGGAAGAAGGACCGATATCTCTTTAGCCATTCTGGTAGCTAACAGCTCACCTCTGGATCAATTCATAATCAACCATCCGGACTATTTCTTTTCCCAGCCACCTGAGTCCGGGATAGTTGACCCGGATAATCTAATTATACTGATTAACCATCTGAAGTGCGCTGCCTTTGAGCTGCCTTTTGAGGATGGGGAGAACTTTGGCACGGACGCCACCCCTCAGATTTTAAAATATCTGGAGGAGAATAGAGTTTTGCATCATTCTGAAAATAAATGGCACTGGATGAGCGAGGCCTATCCGGCTGAGGAGATCAGCTTGAGGTCAGCCTCACCTCAGAATTTCGTCATCTTAGATTCCACAAATAAGAACAGGGTAATAGGGGAGGTGGATTATTTCAGCGCTCCCTATTTGATATATAAGGATGCCATCTATATGCACAGTGCGGATCAATACCAGATAAAGGAACTGGACTGGGAGGGTAAAAAAGCCTATGCCAAGGAGGTAAACGTTGAATACTTCACCGATGCTCATACTAAATCAGACATAAAGGTCCTGAATGTGGCTGAGAAAGAGGATAATCCCAAATGGAGCATAGCTCATGGTGAAGTTTCGGTAACCACTTTAGCTACCTTATTTAAAAAGATAAAACTTCATACTCACGAGAACGTAGGCTGGGGTAAAATTAATTTACCTCAACAGGAGATGCACACCACCTCTTTCTGGTTTGAATTTCCAGAGGATATCAGAATCAAGCTGAATATGACCTCTGACGATTTAGCAGGCAGTTTAAGGGCACTGGCTAATGTTTTGAGAAACATAGTTCCTGTCTGGGTGATGTGTGATCCCCGGGACATTCGGTCTTTTGCTCAGGTTAAATCCCCATTCACCGATCGCCCCACAATCTATATTTATGATCATTATCCCGGAGGTGTGGGATTCTCAAAAAAAATATTTACCATATCCCAGGACCTATGGATAGCTTCCAGAGATTTAATAAACAAATGCCAATGCACTGATGGCTGTCCCTCCTGTGTGGGACCTAAACTTGAGGTAGGGGATAAGGGGAAAAAGAATGCCTTAAAATTGATCGACTGGATTCTATAGTCCTTAAGGATTTCCCTATTGTGTCAGGTCACACCCGCCAAGGTGGTCAAGACCTGATAGAACAAACAAGCCTTTACTAAGAATTCTTCTCCCTCCGTTTTCTAAAAAACTCATACGGCCAAGGGATATGGCCTCTATGTCCCTTATACAAACAATATAGAGAATCTGGGTCATCCTCTGACAGTATCTTTGAATGTTCACACCCGCTGCAGAATCGATATGCTACGTCAGAGATAGGGAAATGTTCTTCATATTTTAAACAATAGTAATAACACTCCCATTCCTTACCTATTATGTCTCTCTTTTCGTGACCCATCTGAATACCTCTTGGTTTTAATATTGATAAAAAGGATTAAAAATACCATATTCTATATCTTTCCTTAATACTTAAACATCCAACTAACTCTGCAACATCTCTTCGATTTTTGTCTCTGCTGTTTTTTTTATTTTCTGTTTGGGTATTAAACCGAATGGTTTTATTTCATTTAATCCCTCAATGCGAATAGTTCGCCAATCAAACCCACGTGCAAAAAGTTTCTTTTGAAGATCGTAATAGATTTTCGATTCCATGCATATTGCAACAGCCCACAAGATACCAAGTGTAATGTTTGGATAGATTGTCTGCGATATTACAGTACCTATAGGAAAAACAATCTTATATAGTTGGTCTATTTCCTCAGCTCTTGAAAATTTGATATTGATACCGTGACTTATCCGCTTGCTTGTAGTTCCCCGAAACGAGATCATTATGGTATTCGGCCCATTTCTTGTAAGTCGTGTCATCCACGTCTCAAACGATGGAATTTCAAGTATGCGCAACTTCGGGAATGAAAGACATTCAGAGATTTTCTCAATAGCATCTGATATAAAAAGTTCTTTCTTTTCCTTTGGCACAGCCTCATATGCTTTCCTTAATGCTATACGTGTACGTTCCATCTCCCACACATAAATGCGCTCACACGGTAGATTGTTGTTGAGAATACCCCTGGAGAAATTGACTATTCGGAAGGGGTTCTTTAAAAGCAAATCCTTAACTGCTTCATTGTCTGGATTTATATTATATCTATTTAGATACCACTGAGTTCCGTGGCGCTCAAGTGGATTCGGAAGGCCAGAACTAATTGAAAAGATCATACTTTGGCTTATACCGCATTCACTGAAAAACTCATAGGCACGACTATAAATGTCCTCTGGCTCTAATGTTTCAACTCTGCAACCATAAAATCTGGATCCCTGTGCTGCCAGTTTCCAAACTATGTCTGTGCAAGCTCTGCCAAATGCTTCCCGCAGGACAATTAAAAAAGGTTCAATATGGCTCTTTTTAAAGTCTTTCCAATCTTTGATGTCACGAATACCAAGCTTAGTTTTTCGAGAAAAAAAAGCTTTCAAGATATTCTCATCTGTACTAAGTTTAACTATGCTCCAGAGTATGTCTGATGGCTGTCTGCTCGTGATTCGGTTCTTGAAGGTTTTTAATCCCCCAGTTTCTTCAAGAGCCATTAGCTCATTGTCCCTTTTGTGAATCCCTTTAACATTCTCCTCTATTTTCGGAAGATTCTTCAAGGTTCGCTGTGCTTCTTCAGTAAGCTCTTCATCCTCGTTGACTTTAATTTCAAGACTTCTAAGAACGGTTTGAGCAGTCGGGCTTCGGGTCTGTTCATCCCATCTCTTGTGATCAATTGGAGAACGGTTTGCTATGAGCCGATCCATCACCTGCGCCACTTTGCGAAAACCTAATTTGTCTGCGGTTATGATGAAACTGTAAATTTTCTCTTTAAAAAAGTCTTTTTCTCTCTTCATGCTGGCACCATCAATCCGTCCTTTCCATAGACTATTTTTCCTCGATGACTTCTAATCTTACCAAAATGTGCTGCGTCTTCAATGACTATCGACCCTTATTTAAGTTGACTATTCAAGAACCTCTTATTTAACAGTTATTATACACTTCTACTCTTAAAAGTCAAGTCTAATTGAACATTTGGTAAAAAAAATTGTGTTGACATTTGTTTCGACTTTGTTATATTTTTCACAATCTCAAAAGGGGATTTCGTATAGGTAAATAAGATATGTTTGAAACTTATTTTCCCATAGCTCTTGTGATCTTTTTGGTAACCATTATTGCCCTGGTGATCTTGTTTTTATCCCTGTTTGTGGGAAAAAGAGTTATAACCAAAGAAAAAAGATCCCCCTATGAATGCGGAATAGAGCCCACAGGTGATGCTCGGGAACGTTTTCCAATAAAGTTCTACCTGATCGCATTACTTTTCATCATCTTTGACATAGAGGTGGTCTACCTATACCCCTGGGCTGTAGTTTTCAAACAACTTAAACTTTTTGGTTTGATCGAGATGGGCATCTTCATATTCATCCTCTTAATCGGCTACTATTACATAATCAAAAAAGGAGCGCTGAGATGGGATTAGAGGAAAAGGTACCCCAGGGAATACTTTTGACCACCCTGGATAAGGTGGCTAACTGGTCCCGCAAGTCCTCTATGTGGCCTATGCTCTTCGGTCTGGCATGCTGTGCGGTGGAGATGATGTGCACTTTTGCTGCCAGGTTTGACCTGGCCCGTTTCGGAATGGAAGTGTATAGAGCATCCCCACGCCAGGCGGATCTTATAATAGTTTCCGGCCGGGTGTCAAATAAAATGGCTCCGGTCTTAAGAAGGCTTTATGAGCAGATGCCCGAACCTAAATGGGTAATTGCCATGGGCGCCTGTGCCTCCACAGGTGGTGTTTTCAATAACTACGCTGTGATTCAGGGTGTGGACAAGATCGTTCCAGTTGACATCTATATTCCCGGATGCCCTCCCAGACCGGAACAATTGATCGAGGGAATTATGAAGCTGCACGAAAAAGTGATGAAAGAGTCTTTAGCTTCAAAAAAGTGATTCTATGGAAAACCTGACCTTAAAAAAAATAAAAGAAAAATTCTCTGATTCGATTCTGGACGTAATTGAGTTCAGGGAAGAGTTTACATTTATTATTAAAAAAGAAGCCCTGCTTGAGATCTGTAAATTTCTTAAAAATGATCCTGAGCTGCAATATAATTTCCTATCCGATGTCTGCGGAGTGGATTACCCGGAAAGGGAGAAAAGATTTGAAGTAGTATATAATCTATACTCAATTCGTAACAGATGGAGAGTAAGATTGAAGATAAATGTTGGGGAGAATGAATCGGTTCCCTCGATTACCTCTATCTGGGAGGGCGCTAACTGGCATGAGAGGGAGGTCTTTGATATGTTCGGAGTGAAATTCGAAAACCATCCGGATCTGACAAGGATCCTTATGCCGGATGATTGGGTAGGACATCCCTTAAGAAAGGACTTCCCCTTAACTAAAGAGGAAGTAACCTTTACCCATAACCAGCACCGACCACCAAAGCGAATTGGATAAAGATATAAAAATTATGGAAAAAGAGATTTTAGAGGAAAAAGGAAAGCTCTCAACAAAGACCATGATCGTGAACATGGGTCCCCAGCATCCGGCTACCCATGGGGTGCTGAGAGTGATGCTGGAGCTGGATGGTGAAACCATAGTCAAAGCCACTCCGGTTATCGGCTATCTTCATACCGGAATCGAGAAGACAATGGAGAGCAAGACCTATTCCCAGGTGATCCCGTTAACTGATCGGATGGATTATGTGGCAAACCTGTCCAATAATCTGGGTTATTGTCTGGCAGTGGAAAAGCTTCTGGACATCAAAGCTCCTCTCAAAGCTCAATATATAAGAGTGCTTTTAACCGAGCTTACCAGGATCGCCAGCCACCTGATGTGGGTAGGTACCCACGCTCACGATATCGGCGTGGCTACTATGTTCATCTATGCCTTCCGGGAGAGGGAAACGCTATTGGATATTTTCGAGTTGGTATCCGGTCAGAGAATGATGACCTCCTATTTCAGAATAGGTGGTGTGGCAAAAGATATTCCCGAAAGCTTTGAACAGGAAATCAGAAAAGTTATAAAAATCTTCCCCAAGAAAATCGATGATTATGAAACATTGTTGACCAACAACCGCCTCTGGCTTCAGAGAACAGTGGGAGTTGGCAAAATCTCAGCAGAGGATGCGATAAATTGCGGACTTTCCGGTCCGATTATCCGGGGTTCAGGTGTAAATTGGGATTTAAGGAAATCCAATCCCTATTCCAGCTACGATAAATTTGATTTTGAAATTCCCACAGGCAAAAACGGGGATATCTATGATCGCTTCCTGGTAAGGGTTGCGGAGATGAGACAGAGCCTGAGGATTGTGGAGCAGGTACTGGACGGGATGCCTGAAGGTGATTTTATAGCAAGGGTTCCTGGTGTAACATTGCCCCCAAAGGATGAGGTTTTGAGCTCAATGGAAGCTCTGATCTTTCATTTCAAAATAGTTGTGGAGGGATTCTGTCCTCCCAAAGGCGAGGTCTACCAATCCATCGAATCTCCCAAAGGCGAAATAGGTTTTTATATAGTTTCAGATGGAAGTTCAAAACCTTATAGAGTTAAAGTCAGACCACCCTGTTTTGTGAACCTGAGCGCACTAAATAAATTGGTGAAAGGGAGAATGGTGGCTGATGTGGTGGCGGTGATCGGGAGCATTGATATCGTTTTAGGGGAGATAGACAGGTAAGAGAGTTAAGAGTAGAGAGTTAAGAGTTAAGAGTAGAGAGTAAAGAGATGTTGTCGGAGTTGACAAAAGAGAAGATCAAAAGACTCAAAAATCTATTTCCTCATCGAAAATCTGCGATTCTGCCGGCATTACACGAGGTGATAAATGATGTGGGATATACTAATCCTGAAATATTCAGAGAGATAACAGAGCTTCTGGATCTTTCCCCTCTGGAAGTCTCCGAGACAGCATCTTTTTACACTTACTTTCCCAAACAGGGGACAGGCAAATATCTGATTCAGGTCTGCACAAATTTGTCCTGTTCGCTTCTGGGTGCTGATTCTCTGGTCAAATACCTGGAGGAGAAGTTGAAAATAAAAGTTGGAGAGACCACACCGGACGGAAAATTCACCCTGATCGCAGTGGAATGTCTGGGTTCCTGCGGAACTGCTCCGGTAATGCAGATTAACCAGGATTATTACGAGAATTTAACCCAGGAGAAAATCAACAAAATCTTAAATAAACTTTCATAGGTAATTATATGGAGAAGATTCTTTTTAAATATATCGATTATCCTGAACAATACAAAATTGATTACTATATAAAAAATGGTGGTTATCAAGCCTTGCCTAAAGCTTTAAAAGAATACAAGCCTAACGAGCTGGTGGATATGGTTAAAAAGTCCGGTTTAAGGGGCAGGGGTGGAGCTGGATTTCCCACTGGTGTCAAATGGAGCTTTGTACCCAAGGATATCAAAAAGCCAAAATACTTAGCCTGCAATGCGGATGAGGGGGAACCGGGAACATTCAAAGACAGAACCATAATTGAAAACGATCCTCACCAGCTCTTGGAGGGGATAATAATAGCAAGCTATGCCATAGGGGCTCATCTCTCCTTTATCTATATTCGGGGTGAATTTGCCTTCGGAGCCAAAAGGTTGAACCAGGCAATTAAAGAGGCTTATGACAAAGGGTACCTGGGCAAGGATATTCTGGATTCAGGCTATGACCTTGATCTAATTGTATATCGCGGGGGAGGTGCTTACATATGCGGTGAGGAAACCTCTCTGATGAATTCTGTCGAGGGTCACCGAGGTTTCACCCGGTTAAAACCACCATTCCCCACAACTGCTGGCATTTACGGCTGCCCTACTGTTATAAACAACGTTGAGACCCTGTCCAATATATCCCATATAGTCTTAAATGGAGCTGATTGGTTTGCGGGAATCGGCACTCCTACCTCCCCTGGTCCCAAAATCTTCTCAGTATCTGGTCACGTGAATAAACCTGGAAATTACGAGCTCCCCATGGGAATACCACTTAAGGAGATAATCTACGATTATGCCGGTGGTATAAGAGACGGAAGGAAATTAAAAGCGGTTATTCCCGGTGGCATTTCCACGCCCATTATAATGCCTGATAAAATAGATGCCAAAATGGATTTCGATTCATTGTGCGATGTAGGCTCAATGCTGGGATCAGGTGCGGTTATTGTGATGGATGCGACCACCTGCATGGTCAAAGCTGCCAGAAGGATGATAGAGTTTTTTGCACATGAATCCTGCAGCAAATGCACGCCCTGCCGGGAGGGAACCTACTGGCTTTCAGCCATTATGAAAAGAATTACTCAGGGAATGGGAGAAGAAGGAGATCTGGAGCTTCTGGAGGATATCTGTGATAATATCAGGGAAAAGACTTTATGTCCCCTGGGAGATGGAGCCATTGTTCCCATATTAAGCACTCTGCAGAATTTCAGGGATGAATATATCCAGCATATAAAAAATAAAAAGTGTCCGTTGGAGAAATGATCACTATTAGCATAAACGATATAGAGTTAAAAATAGAACAGGGTAAAACCATCCTGGAGGCAGCTAAATCCGCAGGGATCGACATCCCCACTTTCTGCTGGCACGAGAAACTGGATCTCTATGGAGGTTGCAGGCTATGTCTGGTGGAGGTAGACGATATGCCCAAACTGCAGCCTGCCTGTGCTACCTATGTGTGCCAGGGAATGAAGGTGAAGACCAACTCACCTAAAGTGATAAAGGCAAGAAAAGGCGTTCTGGAGTTTTTATTGATTAATCACCCCCTGGATTGTCCCACCTGTGATAAGGCAGGCGAATGCGAGCTCCAGGATCAGGTCTTCAAATATGGCTCCGATATCACCAGGTTCAGGGAGGAAAAAAGAAAATACAGAGTCGATCCCCAATCTACATTTGATGATCTGGAAATAGGTCCCCAGATAATACGGAATATGAATCGCTGTATTCTTTGTGCCAGATGCGTCCGCTTTATTCGGGACATTGCCGGCGAATGCCAGCTGGGTGAGTTTAACCGGGGATCCAAATCTGAGATCAATGCACTTCCGGATATACCCATTACCAATCAATATGCAGGCAATGTTACCGAGATCTGTCCGGTGGGCGCCTTGACTTCCAGGGCATTCAGGTATAAGATCCGGGTATGGCTGACCCAGAAAAAGGAATCGATCTGTCCTTTGTGCGGGGATGGATGTAATATAACCCTGTGGGAAAAGGATGGACAAATCTATAGAGTAACATCAAGAAGAAATGATAGAGTAGATCAGGGATTTCTCTGCGATAGGGGAAGATTCGGATACGGATTTGTGAATCATCCGCAAAGACTGAAAAATCCCTTAATAAAAAAAGGTGATGATTTCGTCAGGATAGACTGGGATGAGGCTTTCGAAACCATAGCCTTAAAATTCAAAAAGATAAAAGAAGATTTCGGAGGTGATTCATTTGCAGGGTTGGGATCATCAAATCTTACCAATGAGGACAACTTCATTTTTCAAAAATTCTTCAGAGAGGTAATAAGCACCAACAATATAGATCATAGAGTTGATCTGAAAAATCCTCTGCCCAGTCCATTGCTCACCGATCTTAGAAACTTCTATGGTATGTTTAATTCCATTGAGGATATAGAAAAAGCTAAGCTCATTCTGATTTTAGGCTGCGATATGAATGCCGAGCATCCCATTCTGGCTTTGAGAATAAGAAAAGCCTTAAGAGAAAGAAATGCTACCCTGATTTTACTCAATCCAAGAAAGACAAAATTGAACAATGTGGCTTCAGATGAGCTACTCTACAAATATGGGACAGAAATCGCTCTGATTAACGGAATTCTAAATGTGATAATTGAACAAAGACTTTATCCCCAGGATGAAATCTCTGATCAAAAGATCAAAGAATTAAAAGAATGGACTAAAGATTATGATCTGAACAAAGTTAAAGAGATAACAAAAGTTTCCCTTGTGAAGATAAAAGAGCTGGCAAAGATTTTGTCTCAGATAGATAGTTTGGTCATTCTTTCAGGCAGGCAGATAATTCAACACCATCAAAACAAGGATGTGATAGATTCAATTTACAACCTTTTATCACTTTGCGGAAAGATAGGAAGAAAAGATAGTGGATTCAACCTCTTGTGGGAAAACAATAACTCCCAGGGAGCATTGGATATGGGTGTAATGCCTGACAGACTCCCGGGATTTACAGAGGTTAAAGAGAAAAAGGGATTAAATTTCATTCAGATTTTACAAGCGATAAATCAGGGCAAGATCAAAACTATGTATATTATGGGGTCGGATCCAGTTAGATTTTTCCCGGACAGAGCTTATATTGAATCGACTCTAAGAAAACTTGATTTTCTGGTAGTGCAGGATATCTTTCTTACTGAAACTGCTAAACTGGCTGATGTAATTCTTCCCGGAACATCATTTGCTGAAAAGGATGGCACATTTACCTCTGCTGAAAGAAGGATTCAGAAATTAAAAAGAGCTTTCAAATCACTTGAGGACTCTAAAGCTGACTGGGAGATAATCTCTCAGTTGGCGAACTGGATGGATCACGAATTTAATTACCAGACCTCAGAAGATATCACCAAGGAGATATTAAATATTTACTCTGGTCAGGGTGAAATTGATGAGATTAAATTGAAAGGTGAGGGAATACGCTGGGAAGTAAAGGATTTGAGCTTGAAAGAAAAATTCAAGAAAATTGATTACCAACCTTTTCCTGAAGACAAAAAGTATCCTATAATTTTAATTACCGGAAACACTCATCATCATTTCGGAAGCCTGACCCAGAGATCGGAAAATATAAATATTATAGAAAAAGAAGGTTTTTGCTTTATAAACTCTGAGGATGCAAAAGGTATGAGTGTAAAATCTGGAGAGTGGGTAGCTGTTGAATCCCTTAAAGGTAAAATAGAAATCAAAACTAAGATAAATGATGAAATACAACCAGGGACTCTTTTCATACCTCTGAATTTTGAGGAGATACCGGTTAATTCTTTAATGGACAAGGATAAATTAGTTGACCGGGTCAGGATTAAAAGAGTAGAGAGTAAAGAGTTGAGAGTTAAGAGTAGAGAGTAGAGAATTTAGAAATGATGGCTTTTATTATAATTACTTTCATAAAGGTTGTGGTGGTTCTGGTAGTATTCTTTCTGATGTTTGCTTATCTCACCTGGCTGGAAAGAAAGCTTTTGGGTCGTTTTCAGGTCAGGTATGGTCCCATGAGGGTGGGACCACATGGGCTTCTGCAGCCTTTTGCTGATGGGTTAAAGCTTTTGTTCAAGGAGGATATAACTCCGGCTGGCGCTAACAAGGTGGTATATGCCCTAGCGCCCCTTTTAACCTTTATTCCTGCTTTTATTATCTTTGCGGTGATTCCTTTTGGTGACAATATCAAGCTTTTTGGGTATACTATAGACCTGGTGATATCCGATTTCAACTTGAGTCTTTTATATGTTTTTGCAGTGGCATCGCTGGGAGTATACGGCATAGTTTTAGCTGGTTGGTCCTCCAACAACAAATACTCGCTTTTAGGAGGTTTGCGATCATCTGCCCAGATGATAAGCTATGAGATCTCACTGGGTCTTAGCATCATAGGGGTTTTGATGTTGTCTCAATCCTTAAGTTTAGTGGAGATAGTGAAGCAGCAGAATACTTTCTTCAACTGGTTTATTTTCAGGCAGCCTCTGGGCTTTGTGATATTCGTTATCTGCGCCATAGCGGAAACCAACCGGCTCCCCTTTGATCTGCCCGAAGCGGATAACGAGCTGGTGGCAGGTTACTATACCGAGTATTCCTCCATGAGGTTTGCTATGTTCTTTTTGGGGGAATACGGAAGCATGATTAATGCCTCAGCTTTGATTGCCACCCTGTTTCTGGGTGGATGGCAGGGACCCTGGCTGCCGGGTGTGGTATGGCTTTTGATTAAAATAGGAGTGTTTCTTTTCATCTATATCTGGCTCAGGGCAACACTTCCCAGGTTCAGATATGACCAGCTGATGAAATTTGGCTGGGGAATACTTTTGCCTTTAGCTCTGTTCAACATCTTTATAACTGGATTTTTTGCATTAGGATAAATGTTTAGAGTAATTAGAACAATTTTAGCCATTCCTCAGGGTCTCTGGGTGATCTTTAGACACCTTTTTACCAAGCCCGTTACCCTGAGATACCCGGAGGTAAGACGGGAAATGCCCGAACGCTATAGGGGCTTGCACTATCTTGCCCGGGACGAAAATGGTAAGGAGAAATGCGTTTGCTGCGGGCTCTGTGCTGCTGCCTGTCCCTCAGGGTGTATCTATATGGAACCGGCTGAAAATGAACGGGGCGAAAGATATGCTAAAGTTTATGAGATAAACGAGCTCAGATGCATTTTCTGCGGCTTTTGTGAGGAAGCCTGTCCAGTAGGGGCCATCTTTTTAGGCAAGGAATACGAGTTCTCCCAGGACAAAAGGGAAAAGCTCATTTATACCAAAGAGGACCTTCTGGTTCCAGTGCCAGAGATGAAAAAGTAGGTAAAAGAATGGAATTGGCAATTTTTCTGATAACGGCAATTATCCTTTTGATAACAGCTATCCTGGTTGTAGTGCAGAGAAATCCGGTGGCATCGGCTCTTTTTCTGATTGCGGCGCTATGTGCTCAGGCTATACTCTATCTTCTTTTAAAAGCTCCGTTTCTGGCGGTTATTCAGATAATCGTATATGCTGGCGCCATAATGGTATTGTTCCTTTTCGTGATCATGCTTTTGAACCTAAGAAAAGACGAGTTCGGCCCGGAGAAAAGGAAAGTCCAGAGATTTTTCGGGATCTTATTTGCAGTAATTCTTTTCCTTGAGATCGGAGCATTAGTTAAGCTCAGCATAGCCGGTTTTCCTCAACCCTCAGCAATTACGGATCCAGCTTTTGGCGATGTTCACCAGCTGGGCCAGCTTCTTTTTACCGATTATCTATTTCCCTTTGAGGTGTCGTCGGTTCTGTTATTAGTTGCAATTGTGGGAGCTATTGTTATGGCTAAAAGAAAATTGTGAAAATTCTTTTGGAGAGAATATGATACCTTTGTCTTATTATCTGATATTAAGCGGTTTGATCTTCTCCATTGGTGTCTTAGGTTTTTTAATCAGACGAAACATATTGGTGCTCTTTATGTGCATTGAGCTGATGCTCAATGCGGTAAATTTGAGCCTGGTTGCCTTTGCCCGGGAATTTGGCTCCATGCAGGGACAGATTTTCGTGTTTCTAGTTATGACCGTGGCAGCGGCTGAGGCTGCGGTGGGATTGGCTATTATTATCGCATTTTTCAGAAATAAAAAATCAACTAACGTGGATGATCTGAATTTGATGAAATGGTGAAAAGAGTAAAGAGTAGAGAGTGAAGAGTTAAGAGATGATCGATTATATCTGGTTGGTTCCGCTTTTGCCCCTTCTGGGTTTTCTGATCAATGGCTTATTCGGGAAAAGATTAGGCAAAGGTGTAGTAAGTTGGGTGGGGTGTGGAAGCGTGGGACTTTCGTTTTTAGTCAGCATTGGTGTCTTCTTTGAGCTTTTGAAATATTCACCAGCTCAGAGGCTGATTCAGAAAATCATCTTCCCCTGGATCTGGTCCGGAAACTTCCACATAGATATAGGCTTTCAAATCGATCCTTTGTCAACTGTGATGATTCTGGTGGTCTCCGGTGTGGGTTTCTTTATCCATGTCTATTCTGTGGGATACATGAGTAAAGATCCGGGTTATGCCAGATACTTTGCCTATCTCAACCTTTTCGTCTTCTCTATGCTGACTTTGGTTCTGGCTAACAATTTTCTCTTGCTATATCTGGGTTGGGAAGGTGTGGGCCTTTGTTCCTATCTTCTAATCGGATTCTGGTATGAGAAAAAATCCGCTGCGGATGCTGGAAAGAAGGCATTCATTGTCAATCGAGTTGGCGATTTCGGATTTGCCTTAGGCCTGATGTTGATCTTCTGGACTCTGGGAACATTAAACTATACCCAGGTGTTTAAGGCAGCTCCCATGTTGTTGTCCCCTGGTGGAACTTTCATCACCGCCATCACCCTTCTTTTGTTAATGGGAGCAGTGGGCAAATCAGCTCAGATACCACTTTATGTCTGGCTGCCTGATGCTATGGAGGGTCCTACTCCGGTTTCGGCTTTGATACACGCTGCTACTATGGTCACCGCAGGTGTGTATATGGTGGCTCGGTGTCATGTGCTTTATCTTATGGCGCCTTTCTCATTAAGCCTGGTGGCTATTATCGGAGCGGTTACAGCAATTTATGCTGCCTCCATTGCCCTGGTTCAAAATGATATAAAAAGGATTCTGGCTTACTCCACCATCTCCCAGATCGGGTATATGTTTTTAGGGTGTGGGGTGGGCGCTTTTACTGCTGGTATTTTCCATCTTATGACCCATGCCTTCTTCAAAGCTTTGCTCTTTTTGGGTGCCGGGTCGGTTATGCATGCCCTCTCCGGCGAGCTGGATCTCAGAAAAATGGGCGGACTGAAAAAACACCTGCCCATAACCTTCTGGACTTTTCTGGCTGGCGTTCTGGCTATTTCCGGAATTCCCTTGTTCTCCGGATTTTTCTCAAAAGATGAGATACTCTGGAAATCGTTTTCCAATCCACAGGGTAGCTTCATCCTGTGGCTTTTGGGATTTGTTACTGCCGGGATGACTGCATTTTATATGTTCCGGTTGTTCCTCTCGGTATTCTTAGGAAAGTCAAGGGTGGAGGAGAAGGTGAAGCCTCACATTCATGAATCACCGAAATCGATGACCATACCCTTGATCATCTTAGCTGTTCTCTCGATCATTGGAGGTTATGTGGGGATTCCGCACTCTCTGGGCGGGGGAAATAACTTCGAGAGTTTCCTCTCTGTGGTTTTTAAAGGAGAAGAGGGAGCACACATTGCTCATGTTTCCTATTCAGGAGAGTATTTGCTGATGATCCTCTCCATTGCAGTTGTTCTGGTGGGCATACTTATAGCTTACAGGTTTTATATCACCCACCCTGATGTTCCCAAAAAGCTGGCTCAGAAATATAGAGGAGTTTATACTGTAATTTTAAATAAATATTATGTGGATGAGCTTTATGCCAAAATAATTGTCAATCCCCTTTTAAGCCTGGCTTTATGGTGCTGGAGATTCTTTGATGCTAAGATAATCGATGGGGCAGCTAACGGGTCTGCTTATCTTACAGGACGTGTAAGTGCTATCATCCGGAAATTACAAACAGGTTATGTAAGAAACTATGCTTTATCTTTTGTTCTGGGCGTGGTTATCATATTGGCTTATTTTATCCTGAGATGAGGTTTTTTAATGGATAGCTTGATACTAACTATTATTACCTTTTTACCACTTCTGGGCATTCTTATCATTCTGTACATTCCCAGAGTATACCTGGAGACCATAAAGATCACTGCCCTGATCACCTCTTTTGTGACTTTTCTGGTTTCGCTTTATCTCTATTTCAATTTCGATCCAACGCTTTCCGGTATGCAATTTGAGATAATAAAGGATTGGGTTCCGGCTCTGGGCATAAATTACCATCTGGGAATTGACGGGATAAGCCTGTTTCTGGTTTTGTTGACAACATTTTTAGCCACCCTGGCTATATTTTCCTCCTGGACTGCGATAACTGAAAAGGTGAAAGGATATATGATCTCCATGTTGATCTTAGAAACAGGTATGATCGGTGTGTTTGTATCTCTGGATTTGTTCTTGTTCTACGTTTTCTGGGAGGGGATGCTTATTCCCATGTATTTTTTAATAGGAATCTGGGGCGGGCCCAGAAAGATCTATGCCACCTTCAAATTTGTCCTTTTCACAATGTTCGGTTCGGTTTTGATGCTGGTGGCTATTTTAGTTTTGTATTTTCTCAATCACACCTATACCGGAGTCTATACCTTTGATCTTCTTCAAATCTATAATCTTCCCATTCCCCTGGGCCCTCAATTCTGGCTGTTTTTAACTTTTGCCTTAGCCTTTGCCATAAAGGTCCCGATGTTTCCCTTCCATACCTGGCTGCCCGATGCACACGTTGAAGCACCCACAGCCGGAAGTGTACTTTTAGCTGGAGTTTTACTCAAAATGGGGACTTACGGTTTTTTAAGGTTTTGTCTGCCCCTTTTTCCCAATGCTTTTTTTGATTTTGTACCCCTGTTTTCCATCTTGGCCATAATCGGCATAATTTATGGCGCACTTGTAGCAATCAGACAAAAAGATGTAAAAAGCCTGGTAGCGTATTCATCGGTGAGCCATCTGGGATTTGTGATGCTGGGACTTTTTGCCTTAAACATTCAAAGTATTGAGGGCGGGATAATTCAAATGATTAATCACGGTATTTCCACTGGAGCTTTATTCTTGATCGTAGGGATGATTTACGAGAGAAGGCATACCCGGTTGATCGAAGACTTTGGAGGTTTGTCCAAAAAAATCCCCATCTATGCAGCCTTCTTTATGATCGTGACTTTATCCTCCATAGGCCTTCCCGGAACCAATGGCTTTGTGGGAGAGTTTTTAATCCTTCTGGGAACTTTCAAATCCAATGTCACCTATGCCGCTCTGGGTGCGGTGGGAATAATTCTGGCTGCAGTCTATATGCTCTGGATGTACCAGCGGGTGATGTTCGGCAAACTGGAAAAACCGGAGAATATGAAACTTAAAGACCTTAATCTCAGAGAAAAAGTTATTTTAATACCCATTGTCCTTTTGATTTTCTGGATCGGAATCTTCCCCAAGCCTTTTTTCGATAGGATGGAAAAATCTGTACAGTCCCTTTTAGAGCTGGCCGGGACAAAACGTGAAGTTAACATAAAAAAAGATTTGGATAAAGATCTGTGTTTGGAGAAACATTCAATTAAAGTTGATTTTTGTGAAATTAAATAAGCAGGAGAAATGGAAGAAAAAGTCATAATTTACATAATATCTAACTGTCCTTTCTGTAAAGCAGCTAAAGAGGATCTGCAAAAAAGAGGTATAGAATACCAGGAGATCGACGTTACTCAGAATCCAGAAGCTGAAGAGAAGGTCGTGCAAATTGCTGGGAAAAGAGTTGTTCCGGTTATAGTTAAAGGTGAAAAAGTAACCGTTGGTTTTAAAGGTGTATGAGGATTTTAATATCTGACAGTTGGTCAGAAGAAGATAGTGATTAAATCAAGATGGTAAGTATAAAACCAAAAAGGTAGTACATAATGGATTGGATTTTACCTGATATAAACTTTAATCTGCTGTCTCCTGAGATCGTAATTCTGGCATTTGCACTTCTCATCCTGATATTAGACCCACTTCTGTCAAAGAAGACAAAAACCATATCTGCTCATCTGGGATGGATTGGAATACTCTTAGCTTTTACTTTTGCAGTTAAGCTGTGGAATGTTAATCAGACCTCCTTAAATGAGATGTTCATCCTGGATAACTTTGCCTGTTTCTTTAAATTCATCTTTTTCATCTCCTCTATTTTAGTCATATTCGCCTCCATTAGTTATCTGAATAAGGAGGAGATTTTTCATGGTGAGTATTTCAGTTTGATTCTCTTTGCAACTTTGGGGATGATGCTTATGGTATCCTCCTTGAATCTCATTGTGATTTTTTTAGGGATGGAAATAATGTCTTTATCCCTTTACGTTCTGGCGGGTTTCAGAAGAGATGATCTAAAATCCAATGAATCCTCAATTAAGTACTTTTTGATCGGAGCATTTGCCTCGGGATTTTTACTTTACGGAATCGCCCTGACCTACGGTTCAACCTCCAGCACCAACCTGGCTCAAATCCTTCTGAATCTTTCCCATTCGGGATTTCAAAGTTCATATATGGCCTGGATGGGTATGGGTTTAATCATTGTGGGGTTTGGTTTCAAGATAGCCTCAGTTCCTTTTCATATGTGGGCTCCTGATGTATACCAGGGAGCACCCACCCCGATTGCCGCTTTCATCTCCGCCGGACCCAAAGCTGCAGGTTTTGCTGTCTTACTCAGGGTTTTATTAGTTGCCTTTGCCAAATACCAGCCGGATTGGTCGGTTATACTCTGGGTCTTGGCAGCTTTAAGCATGACCTTTGGAAACATCATGGCATTATCCCAGAATAATATCAAAAGGCTTTTGGCTTATTCCTCCATTGCTCATGCCGGCTATGTCCTGGTAGCACTGGTAGGAGGAGGAGAACAGGGCCAATCCAGTGCTATGTTCTATCTTCTGGTATATATCTTTATGAACATTGGTGCCTTCACCATAGCGACAACTATGGGTGAAAAGAATACTGATCTTGACGATTACTCAGGATTGATAACCAGAAATCCAGCTTTAGGTGTATTAATGGCTATATTTCTTTTATCCTTAGCAGGTTTTCCTCCTTTCGCAGGTTTTCTGGCAAAGTTTTATGTTTTCAGCGCAGCGGTTAAATCCGGTTATATCGGACTGGCCATAATTGCAGTCTTGAACAGTTTCATTGCAGTTTATTATTACCTGAGAGTGGTGGTAATTATGTTCATGCGCCCCCCGCAGACTGAACTTAAACCTGTTTCCGTTCCCCTCTTTGTAAGTATAACTTTATTTATAACAGTTCTGGGCACTCTATGGTTAGGAATCTTCCCTCAGCCTTTCTTGGATTTAGCAATAAGCTCCTTTCTTTTGGTGTTTTGAAGTTAACTCAATTAATGGAGCTTTTTGGGTATTGACTTTTTTACATTTTTGCTTTTATTAGATTCAAATTAAAAAGACTAACTTCAAAATAAGGAGTCCAGGATGAAGGTGTCCGTTAAAAAAGGGAAACTTGTTGAGGTTGAGGATCAGGCTATATGTTTTGGGGTTTTTCAAGATCAAAGGCAACTCAGAGGGGAATTCAAGGACCTTGATTCCATCCTTTCAGGAGCCATTAGCGATCTTCTGGAAACTAACGATTTCAACGGTAAATTAAACCAGGTAATATTGATCTATACTAAAGGAAAGATCAAATCCAAAAGGGTGATTCTGGTTGGACTGGGCAAAAAGGAGAAATTCGACTTAGACAAGATCAGACAGGCAGCTGGAACAGTGTGCAAAAAAGCCAGGGAGCTTAAAATAAAAAGCTTCTCCTGCGAAGTATATGGAGGAAAACAGAGAAAATTCTCCCTTGAGGATTCCTCCCAGGCTCTGGTGGAAGGTGCTCTTTTGGCAAACTATCAACTGGCAGATTATAAAACAGTGGACCGGGAAGACCTGTTTGAGGTGGAGGAGCTTACCGTTGTAGATGGCGACAGAGTTAATATATCTAAAATTCAAAAGGGAGCAAAATGGGGAGAGGTTTTTTCCTGGGGAACAAATCTGGCTCGGGATTTGATCAATCGCCCGGCCAATGTAATTACCCCTACCAAACTTGCTCAGGTGGCAGTCGATCTTTCAAAGGAGCATAAGTTCAAATGTAATGTGTTGTCCCTGGCGGATATAAAAAAGCTTAAAATGGGTGCTTTATTAGGTGTAGCCCAGGGAAGCAATCAGCCCCCTAAGTTCATAATTCTGGAACACCTTCCCCAAAGAAAAAGAGGGGGAACTGTGGTCCTGGTGGGCAAGGGCATAACATTTGATTCCGGTGGTATCTCCATAAAGCCCTCGGCAAATATGGAGGAGATGAAGGCGGATATGTCGGGAGCTGCAGCTGTTTTGGCAACTGTTTCCAGTGCTGCCCGTTTGAATATTCCGGTTCATCTGGTGGGTCTTATTCCCACCACTGAAAACCTCCCTTCTGGAACTGCTCAGAAACCCGGGGATATCCTCACTTCATATTCTGGCAAAACAATAGAAGTGATTAACACCGATGCTGAAGGCCGTCTGATCCTGGCAGATGCGCTGGCTTATGCGGATAAGTTCAAGCCCCAAGCCATAGTAGATATTGCTACCCTTACCGGAGCATGCGTAGTAGCCCTGGGGCATATGTGTGCTGGGATGATGGGAAATAATGAGAACCTCAAAAGAAGAATTGTTCGAGCAAGTCAGAAAACGGGAGAAAAAGTCTGGGAGCTTCCTTTGTGGGAGGAGTATGATGAACAGATCAAGTCGGATTTGGCCGATGTTAAAAATACTGGAGGCAGACCTGCTGGAACTATAACTGCAGCCATGTTTCTGAAGAAGTTCGTGGGAGAATATCCCTGGGTGCACCTGGATATAGCTGGAATGGATCTGGAGGAGAGAGGGAAACCCTACATACCCAAAGGCGCACTCGGTTTCGGAGTAAGGCTCTTTCTTCAATTTCTCAAGGATTGGTAGAAGTTAATTAACTAAACTGCAGGATAATTTAGGTCTTTATAGTCCCGAATCAAAGAAACATCACAAATTTGCTATTTTAAAGATCGAAAGCAATAGGGCATATCTGGAATAATCTTTTGCAAGCAAATAGAATAAGAGAATATGACGTTATATTAAGTGAAATGACTTTGTGAAAAAAGTAACAAACTATTTTTTACTTAACGATTGTTCTGTTTTCTTTGAGGAGGAACAAAAATTCAAAAAGCCTGGGAGGGTGATCTACTATGGAACTTACAAAAGCAGGTGATTATGGGTTCCAGGGGATGCTATATTTAGCCAGGCAACCCAAGGATAGGGTTGTTCGAATATCGGAGATCTCGGAAAATGAAGGGATCCCGGAAAAGTTCTTGGCAAAGATATTTCAAAATCTGACCCGTTCTGGCTTGGTCAGGTCTCATAGGGGAGCCAAAGGAGGTTTCTCCTTAGGCAAACCGGCTAAAAAGATATCAGTCAAAGAACTATTAGAGTGTGTGCAGGGCCCTATATATTTGAGCCGCTGTCTCTCTTCATCCTCTGACTGCGAAAGAATCAAGTATTGCCCTTTACGGAAATTATGGCTTAAAGGTCAGGGTTTTCTCGAAGATCTTCTAATGAAGAACACTTTAGCTGATATGGCTAATCAGAGTTAACTTTACGAGTTATTATGAGCATTAAATCTGACACCTGGATAAGGCTGATGGCTAAGAGGCATCAAATGATAAAGCCTTTCTCCGAAAGGCAGGTCAAAAAAAATGCTATCTCCTTTGGACTATCTTCTTACGGATATGACATAAGAGTTGCAGATGAATTTTACGTCTTCACTAACGTAAACGCTACCATAGTTGACCCCAAGAATTTCGATTCAAAATCATTCATTAAAGTCAAGAAGGATTACTGTATTATTCCTCCCAACTCATTTGTTTTAGGTCGTACCGTGGAGTATTTTAAAATCCCCAGAAATATCTTGACCATTTGCCTGGGCAAATCCACCTATGCCCGATGCGGCATTATAGTTAACGTGACTCCCTTTGAACCGGAGTGGGAAGGATATGCCACTTTAGAGATTTCCAACACAACTCCACTGCCCGCCAAGATCTATGCTAACGAGGGCATTGCTCAGGTGGTTTTTTTGGAGGCCGATGAAGTGTGTAGATTATCGTATAAAGACAGGAAAGGAAAATATCAAGGACAAAAAAAGATCACTTTACCTAAAATATAAGAGGAAGAAGAAATGTTGAAAGAGATTAGATTACACGGAAGAGGAGGACAGGGTGTGGTAACTGCCGCTGAACTTTTAGCAGTGGCTGCTTTTGAGGACGGCAAATACGCTCAGGCTTTTCCCTCCTTTGGCTCGGAGCGTATGGGAGCTCCGGTTCAATCATTCGTGCGCATAGCTGATCATAAGGTTCGTGCCAGAAATCAAATTGATAGACCGGATTATTTGATAGTTCAGGATTCTACCCTCATCGGGGCAATTGACGTTCTGAGTGGGTTGAAAGATGATGGAATGGTGCTGGTGGATTCTACCAAAAAGCCGGAGGAACTGGGACTTAAGACTAAAGCTAAGGTTTTAACTATTCCGGCAACAGAAATTGCCTTGAAGACTCTGGGCAAAGCCATTCAGAACACTACCCTGATGGGAGCATTTGCCGGGGCGACCGGTTTGATCTCGGTGGATGCCATAAAAAGGAGTGTGAAGAAAAGATTCCCTGGAGAATTAGGTGAGAAAAATGCAAAAGCTGTTCAGACAGCTTATGATATAATGAGAGGAGGAAAAAATGGCTAAACCGGAGGGGGTCGTAGCCCGACCCGGATCCAGCAAGGAATACAAAACCGGAAGCTGGAGGACAAAAAAACCCGTATTCAAGCATGACAAATGCACTGACTGCAGGATATGCGTTGTGGTTTGCCCGGACGGAGTTATTTTCGGCTCGGATAAGAAATACCATGCTGATCTGGATTACTGTAAGGGTTGCGGCATCTGTGCTGAGGAGTGCCCGGTAAACGACATTGAAATGATTCTGGAGGTGAAATAAGATGAAAGAACTCATTGAAGGTTCCATGGCAGTTGCTCGAGCAGTGAAGGTGTGTCGCCCTCACGTTATATCGGCCTATCCCATTACCCCTCAGACCCACATAGTGGAAAACCTTTCCCAGTTTGTGGCTGATGGAGAATTGAAAGCTGAATTTGTCAATGTGGAATCTGAGTTCGGGGCAGCCTCCGTAGTCTTGGGTGCCTCAGCTACTGGAGCTCGGACTTTTTCCTGCACCACTTCTCAAGGCTTGTTTTTGATGCTTGAGGTGTTGTTCAATATCGCAGGTTTGCGACTTCCCATTCTTATGGTAGTAGCTAACCGGGCAGTCTCTGCCCCCATAAATATCTGGTGTGATCACCAGGATGCAGTTACTGCTCGAGATAGTGGATGGATTCAACTCTGGGCTGAGGATAACCAGGAAGTGCACGACATGTGTTTACAGGCTTACAAGATCGGTGAAACCCCGGAGGTTTCGCTGCCAGTTATGGTCAACTTCGATGGCTTCATCCTGACCCATGCCTTTGAGCCAATTGATCTAATCGAGCAGAAGGATGCAGATGAATTCCTGCCTCCCTACAAGCCGGTTCAGTACCTGACCACAAAAAACCCGTTGACCTTTGGGGTTTTAGCTGATCCGGATTGGTACACGGAGACCAGATACAGATTGGAACTGGCTTTAAACGATGCCTTACCTGTGATTGATCAGGTGGCAGATGAATTCAAAAAGAAATTTGGACGTTATTCTGGCGGGCTTTTGGAAGAATACAGATTGGAGGACGCCGAAACTGCTGTGGTATCTATGGGTTCGGTTGTGGGAACCATAAAGGACGTGGTGGATGAGTTACGCGACGAGGGCAAAAAAGTGGGAGTTTTGAAGATCAGAACCTTCAGACCTTTTCCCAAAGAGGCTATATTCCAAGCTTTAAAGGATGTCAAAAACGTTGTGGTTATCGAAAAGGATATATCCCTGGGATTTGGAGGGATGCTTTCTAATGAAATAAAAACAGCCTTCTACGGACGACCAAAGCAACCCAAAATATCGGGCTTTATAGCAGGTCTTGGTGGAAGAGACATTCCCCAGCAATCCATCAGGAGAACAATAGAGAAAGGTATCTCCGAGGAAATTGATATAGGATGGGTGGATTTAAGGGAGGATATTATTGGAGGAAAACTTTTATGACACAGAAAAAAACTGCTTCAAAGAAGCCGGAGATAAAAGAGAGCCTATTGGCTCCGGGTCATAAAGCCTGTGCCGGGTGTGGCGAGGCTTTAGCTGCTAAGATCATTATGGATGCAGCAGGACCTGATACCATAGTAACTGCAGCCACAGGATGTTTAGAGGTTTTTTCCACACTTTACCCTCAATCTGCCTGGAAGATGCCCTGGATTCATTCTCTTTTTGAGAACTCAGCTGCAGTTGCAGCCGGAATAGAGGTGGCGCTGAAAGCTCTGGGAAGGGAGAAGGAGGCAAAGGTTATTGCCCAGGGAGGGGATGGTGCCACTGCTGACATCGGTATTGGTTGTTTGTCAGGAATGCTGGAAAGAGGGCACGACGTTTTATACGTGTGTTATGATAATGAAGCCTATATGAACACCGGGGTTCAGAGATCAGGTCTTACACCTTTTGAAGCCTCCACTACCACCAGCCCATCAGGAGAAGTTTCCTGGGGAAACAAAACGGATAAAAAACCGATGCCGGAAATAGTAGCTGCACATGGGATTCCTTATGTAGCAACTGCCACCGTAGCCTACCCTACGGATCTGGAAAAGAAGGTGAAAAAGGCTCTGTCCATCAAAGGTCCCAAGTATCTCCAGGTTCACTGCCCCTGCCCTTTAGGTTGGGCTCATGATCCAGCGCTAACCATCAAGGTAGCCAAGGCAGCGGTTCAAACCGGACTTATTCCCATCTTCGAGATAGAGTATGGAAAAATTACATCGGTAAGAAAGATCGCTAAGAAGCAGCCTGTGGAAGAGTATCTCAAACTTCAAGCCAGGTTCAAGCATCTTTTCAAAAAGCCGGGCGGCCAGGAGGAGATAAAGAGGATCCAGGCGATTGCTGATGCTAACATTGAGAAATTTGGCTTAAGGTAGCTTTTTCGGATTCTGGAAAGCTCTTCTTCCAAAGGAATTTTAGGATATCTGTCGAGCCATTTGCTTGGTCAGATTAATTTTTCAAGATAGAGAAATGCACAGAAGAGTTTACTTAATCCTGGGTTTTGTGTTTTTGGTATCAGTTCACTGCGCTTCCCATCAACCTAAAAGCGGGAAATATGAGATCAGTTTTAAAAAGATCGATCATTTCCTGGTGGAAAACTACGAGGTGGGGGTTCTGGAATTTGAGCCGTATATAATGCCGGGAAGTTATATACCCATTTATCATTTTCCAGTTTACCTGGAAGGTGAAAGAAAAAGGGATTTCTATGTTAATGTGTACGGCAGTTCCCAGGAATTGGATCCTTTTAAATTCAAAAATGTATCCAAGGAATTCTTATATCAGCAGCAATTTATGTGGGTTTTAGAGGAGAGGACCGAACAAGAACCACATACGATTTTGAAAAGATACGATAGAAGTCCAACCTATAACCAGATAAAAGAGGACGTGATTGCGATCCTATCTATAAAAAGATAAATCAAACATCACGCACAGAGAGGATGAAGTTTTATGCCAAACGTTGAGGAGCTTTTAGCCAAAGCCAAAAAGCCGGGAAAGGATGCCATGGTGCTCCATCCCTATTATAAAGGCAAAATCGAGACCGCTTCCAAGTGCGTTATCCGGGATTTTAACGATTTTGCCATCTGGTATACACCGGGCGTGGCTGAGCCCTGCAAGGACATCGCAAAAAATCCTGAAAAAGTCTATGAGCACACCAATAAGGGAAACACGGTGGCGGTGATCTCAGACGGAACCCGAGTCCTGGGATTGGGGGATATAGGTCCTGAGGCCGGGCTTCCGGTTATGGAAGGGAAATGCCTTCTGTTTAAATACCTGGGAGGGGTGGATGCTTTTCCCATATGTTTAGCTACCAAAGATGAGGAGCTTTTCATTCTTACGGTTAAGATGCTTCAACCCTCTTTCGGAGGGATCAATTTAGAGGACATTTCCCAACCCAAGTGTTTTCATATTCTGGATCGGTTAAAAAAGGAGATGAAAATCCCGGTATGGCATGATGACCAGCAGGGAACCGCTACGGTAACTGTGGCAGGCTTGATTAACGCTTTGAAGATCGTGGGCAAAAAGATTAACCAGGCAAAAATCACCATGGTGGGAGCCGGAGCTGCTAACGTTGCGGTTTTGAGGGTGATGATAGCTGCCGGAGTGGATCCAGCCAAAGTTATAATGGTGGATGTGGATGGCATCCTGCATAAGGACAGAACTGACTTTCCAGAGGACGATCCCAGGTACCGATTCTGCAGAATTACCAACCAGGAGAATAGAAGAGGCGGAATACCTGAAGCTATGAAGGGAGTGGATGTGGTTGTCGCTTTGTCCAAGCCCGGACCGGGAACCATTGAAAAGAAATGGGTTGGAGATATGGCCAAAGATGCAATCGTTTTCGCCTGTGCTAATCCAGTGCCGGAGATCTGGCCCTGGGAAGCAAAAGAAGCCGGTGCCAGAATCATAGCCACCGGAAGGTCTGATTTTCCCAACCAGGTTAACAATTCATTGGGCTTTCCGGGAATCTTCAGAGGAACCTTAGACGTCAGAGCACATACCATAACCGATGAGATGTGCATAGCCGCTGCCAATGAGTTAGCCCAGACCGCTGTGGACAAAGGATTGCATGAAGAGTATGTTATACCTACCATGGATGATTTGGAGGTCTATCCCCGGGAGGCAGTGGCAGTTGCCTTGAAAGCTATGGAGCAGGGAGTTGCCCGAATAAAAGCATCCAGGCAGGAGCTTATGGAGAAAGCGGAGAAGATGATCAGGCGTGCCCGGGAACATACGCATATTCTGATGGATTCAGGAATGATACAATCACCGCCGCCGGGAACCTAAGATGAGTAGAGAGTAAAGAGTTTAGAGTATAGAGTTAAAGAGTGAAGAAGAAAAACAAAAAGGGATTGGTTGTAGTTTTTACCGGGGATGGAAAAGGTAAGACCACATCTGCACTGGGAATGGCTCTCCGGGCTTCAGGTCATCAAAAAAAGGTTCTGATAATCCAGTTCATAAAAAACTATAAGAATTACGGAGAGCTTAAATTCGTAAAGAAATTCCCCAAAGCAAATATCGAGATCAAAACCTTCGGTGAGGGCTATGTGGGAATAAGAGGGGACAAAAAGCCCAAAGAAGTTCATTCCCAAGCAGCCCAAAAGGCTTTTACCTATGCTAAAAAAGCAATAAAATCCAGAAAATACTTCCTGATAGTCTTAGATGAGATAAATGTAGTTTTGGATCTTAAATTATTGAAAATAGATGATATTGTAAAATTGATAAAATCTAAGCCTACGAATATACATTTAGTTCTTACCGGAAGGGGAGCTCCTAAAAAAGTTATTCAGGCAGCTGATTTAGTAACCGAGATGAAAGAGATCAAGCACCCATATAGAAAAGGAATCCTGGCTCAGAAAGGGGTAGAATTTTAGAATAAGTTAAGGGGAAGTGCAAAAACTTGTTTTTGCTTTAGGATTTTTAATCACAAAATTTTTTGTTAAAAAGATTGATTTTCTGATATAATTAGTTAGTTTACTTTGTGAAATCCAAAAGGAGGAAGTTTATGGATAAGATGATAGCATACTGCGGCATTTTTTGCGACCAGTGTCCAGCACTTATCTCTACCCAGAAAAACGATGAAGCGGAATTAAAAAAGGTAGCAGAGGAGTGGTCGAAATTCTCCCCTGATAAACCACCCCTTAAACCTGAGAATGTTCTCTGCGACGGATGTCTGGTAACTAACGGAAGGCTTTTCAACTATTGTCAAACCTGCGAAGTCAGGAAATGCGCCATTGAGAAAGAAATAGAGAATTGTGCTCACTGCGAGGAATATGCCTGCGATAAACTCAATAAATTCTTCGATATGTGTCCTAACGCCAAAAAGAATTTAGACGAGCTAAGAAAAGACCTCTAAATGTAGCGGAAACCTTCGTCTCCATCAAAAGTAGGGGAGACCCTCGTGCTCTCCCTATAATGTAGTAAATACCTTCAGACCTCCAAAATGTGAGGGATAAAATCCTACCTTATATTAAATAAATAGGGGAGAGGATGTTTTATTTTAAAAGCACAAGCTTTTTCGTCTCAGTAAATTCTCCTACCTTAAGCTGATAAAAATAAACCCCGCTGGCGACCAAATTCCCCTTTTTATCCTTACCATCCCAAATAACTGCATGATGTCCTGGACTTCTCTCGTGATCTAATAGAGTCTTTACTAATTGACCCCGAATATTATAGATTTTCAGGGTAGTGTGGATGGGACTTTTTACTGTTTCCTGTTTACCGTGAACTGTGAAAGGAATGGTGGTAGAGGAATTAAAGGGATTAGGATAGTTCTGGCCTAAAATGAAAGAGTTTGGCATCTCTACGGGATAATCTTCTTCCTGTACAAAGGTCCCACCTGTAGTGGTCTTAAGAATTGCTCCACCAGAACCAACTGCCCAGCCAGTGGTAGAATTTATGAAACACACTGAGTGTAGGTTATTTGAAGTGCCACTTGGTTGAGTTATCCAGTCTATTCCACTATTAGTAGTTTTTATAATTGTTCCTTCATTACCAACCACCCATCCATTGTTAATATCCACAAAATCCACAGAACGTAACCAATATGAGGTCCTGCTGGTTTGTTCTGTCCAATCTGTTCCACCATTGGTAGTTTTGAGAATCACTCCACTTGATCCCACGACCCAACCGGTATCAGCATCAATAAAATCGATTGAAAACAGAAATGATAACACTCCGCTTGTTTGTGGTTCCCAGTTTTGCCCTCCATCTATGGTTTTAATAATCGTGCCAGTGCCACCTACTGCCCACCCAGTGTTCGGATCCACAAAGAAGATCGACTGTAGATCATTTGAGGTACCACTGATCTTTGAAATCCAATTTGTACCTCCGTTTGTGGTTTTGAGAATAGTCCCTTCATCACCCACTGCCCAACCCATGCTGAAATCCAGGAAGTGAACTGAGTGTAAAGTACTAGAGATTCCAGAGTTCTGGAGAGTCCAGTTTGAGCCTCCACTTGTGGTACTTATAATTACAGCGTCACCATATTGATCCCACTCATAATAAGCACCCACCATCCAACCATTGCTAACGTCGATAAAATCTGATGAAAAGTAATAAATACCAGAGAAAGATTGACCAGTCCATACCTCTCCTCCGTCGATGGTGTAAAATAGAATGGTCCAAGTATAAGGACCTCCGGGTGCATCAGTCATACCTCTACTAATTGCCCATCCAGTGTTAGCATCTACAAATTCAACCGAAAACATATCACTGAGATAACCTCTTGAATGAGGCCACCATTCTGTTCCTTCTTTCGTTTTCACCCGTATCACTCCCTTTGCTCCGACTGCCCAGCCATTGCCTTCATTATCAAAATCGATTGAATACAAGTTTATTTCACTCCATGTGTTATATTCCAACCAGTTTGTTCCTCCATCACTTGTAGAGTAGATCATGGTAAAAAGGCCTTCCCAATTATAGCCTGTGCCTACTACCCAACCTCTGTTCTCATCCAAAAAACTAATTTTAGATAGATTGACTGAATTTGGGATGTTCTGATGTACCCATTCTGTTCCCCCATTCGTGGTCTTGAGAACATTTGCATCGCCTTTAGGCATGTTTTGGTGGCGGTAGATCTGGATATGTGGAAATCGAAACCACTCTAAACTATCCATAGCGCTGGTTGTCTTGAGAGTCATCCAGCTACCAATAACTGCCCAGCCAAGGCTATCGTTCACAAAATGGACTGATGCCAAGTTGAATGAAGTTCCGCTTTCCTGGGTGGTCCAGTCTATTCCCCCATTAGTAGTCTTTAGAATAGTCCCTGAAACTCCTACAGCCCAGCCAGTGCTGTCATTCACGAAATCTACGGATGTCAAAGATTGGTGGTTCCGGTTGTCTGTAAAATCCAGTTGGTTCCTCCATTATTGCTCCTAAGGATTGTTCCAGAATCGCCTACTGCCCAACCTTTATTATCATCCACAAAATCTA
>CAYURP010000016.1:0-58088 GCA_964447175.1 uncultured Ignavibacteria bacterium
TTCACAGGCATAAATTCTATGGAAATACCTCTTGATAGTTATGCCCTCTAAGATCTCCTTTAGACCCGCAGAGATTATGTAGTGCTGTACCCTGACTTTACCCACAGATTTTTTTTTAACATAATTATTTATCCTGGTGAACCATGTCTCGACCCCTTTAAAATATTGGATTCCCTTGGCCCATTCCTGTAAAGAAGCTTTCGTTATATGTACCTTTTTATTTTCAATTTCCTCCAATAAAAGTCTCATATAAGTCACAACTTGATCAGCTTGGTACTTTTCTGTTTCTTCCTTCACCTTCTTCCAAAATGCTTTACTCCATACACCCAGTTGCGGTAGGATAGTGTATTCCTGCATTGGCTTTGGGGCAAGAGTACCGTCGAAATCGTAGACTAAAGCAATAATCTTGTGTTTGAATGTGCGTCTTTGACGCTTAGCTTTCTTCTTTTTCTTTATAGTCATAACCCACCCTGCTCAAGTGTTCTATTGTTTGTTATTTGGTTTTCGCTTAAGAATCATCATTTCTTTAACATAAATTAAAGACAACCTTATCACACATAATTTAGGTCTAGACATATTGTCTGTAACCCGATCCCTGAGCAAAACCATAATATTTACAGAAGAAATTATAATCATTTATGCGGGTTTGTCAAGGATTTTTTTATTAATCACAGAAGGTGATTTTAACCAGTGGCAGGGACCACTGGTCTACCCTAATTATTGCAGAGGGATGAACCCTCTGCTACGTGTTGTGTAGGGGAGGGGCTTGTCCCCTCCCGTCTACAGAGAGCCCACGAGGGGCTCCCCTATATCTCGTCCCGTTTGAAGCGGGACGCTACATTTTTTTATCTAACCACCAAATATCAATCGACCATAAACCAAAAGGGCGGAGATAAACTCCGCCCCTACGCGATATCGTTACGGGCGGACTCGGAGGTCTGCCCCTACGTTCTCCATCAGGTGGTGAGAATCCCCGGAACGGGTCTTGACGACAATTCCACCACCAACAACCGATCAATTAGGATTCCTCAACTGTGTTTTGCTGTTCGGTGGCTTTTGCCCGCTCCTCCTGGGTCATATTCGCTAATTGCTTAACTTCACTCACATCCAGGCCTAATCCTTTTGCTACGCGACTGCCATACTCCTGATGGGCTTTGTAGAATAAGGCGGTTTGGCGCAGCTGGATACGTTTCTGTGCTTTGCCCAGGTGATCTACAATGTTGCCGATAAGATGTTCTCGATCTTCATCTGTCATAACTTTGCTGTAGAGCGTACCTGCCTGCACGAAGTCGTCATTAGGATGGGTGAAGGGGTAGCGACCGGCTTTACCGGAAAGCTCGAATGGAGGTTCACCTGTGGTGGGGTCTGGCTCGGGCCCGCCGAAGCTGTTTGGCCAGTAATTGGGTCCACTGCCCTGGTTGTCGCCAACACGCATGAACCCATCACGCTGGTAACTGCTCTCAGCAGAATGTTTGGGTGTATTGACTGGTAGCAAATGATAGTTGGGACCCAACCTGTGAAGGTGGGTATCATGATAGGAAAAAATCCTTGCCTGCAGCATCTTATCCGGTGAAACGGCTATACCGGGTACCACGTTTCCCGGGCCAAAAGCTGCCTGCTCCATTTCTGCAAAATAGTTGACCGGGTTGCGGTCCAAAACCAGCTTTCCGATATTGATGGGCGGAACCTCTCTGTGTGGCCAGACTTTGGTAATGTCAAATATATCCCAGGGGAAATTCTTGGCTTTCTCCGGCGTCAGAATCTGCATCTCAAGAGTCCAGGAGGGAAAATCACCCTTTTTGATGGCATTATACAGGTCACGAGTGGCGTGATCCGGATCTTCACCACAAAGCCGCGTCGATTCCTGGAGGGTCAGGTTTTTAATACCCTGATCTGTTTTGAAATGGTACTGCACCCAGAAGTAATCCCCTTTTTCGTTGTACCATTTGTAGGTATGACTGCTATAGCCGTTCATATTCCGATAGGTGGATGGTGTTCCCCTGTCGGAGAAAAGCACAGTGACCTGATGAATGGACTCAGGCGTAAGTGACAAAAAGTCCCAAAACATGTCCGGATCAGGCAAGTTGGTTTCAGGATTGCGCTTCTGGGTGTGGATGAAGTCGGGAAACTTGAGCGGATCGCGAATGAAAAATACCGGTGTATTGTTCCCTACCAGGTCATAATTGCCTTCCTCAGTGTAGAATTTGACTGCGAAGCCGCGTGGGTCTCGCACAGCATCAGCCGACCCCCGCTCACGACCAACAGTGGAAAACCGCACGACAACTTCGGTGCGCTTGCCCACTTCGGATAGAAATTTAGCTTTGGTGTACTTGGTCACATCAGATGTTACCTCAAAATAGCCGTAAGCTCCGGCTCCCTTTGCATGCACCACTCGTTCGGGAATGCGCTCCCGGTCGAAGTGAGCCAGTTTCTCCAGAAGGTGAGCATCCTGCATTAGTACCGGACCCCGTTCGCCAGCAGTGAGACTGTTCTGATCGTCAGGCACAGGGATTCCAAAAGCTGTGGTTAGCTTCTTTTTTTTCTTATTCACTTTTGACCTCCTTTTCTTCTATGAATTTAAAATTAAATACTATTCATAATATGCAGCCATTTAAGAAGTTTACGCACCTTTCAATTTATATTGTTGACTAAAGTGCCCCTCCAGACATCAAAGTGGAAAGTGACTTACCCGTATTAAGGATAATATGGGTATACCGAGATGGGTTTTGACGACAATTCCACCACAATCGAAAATGGTTTTTGGTGCTTGCTGTGTCCCCTAACCCAGCAAGAAATCTGTGGACAGGTCAGGGGACCTGACGGGCACTGGGAAAAGGGCGGAGATAAACTCCGCCCCTACGCGGTATTTTTTATTATGGTAGACCCGCCTTGCCTCAAGGCGGGTTTTTTAATAATTATTGGAGTGTCAACCTTCAGGTTGACCACATGTTTTCGACTTTAACATTAGGTGGGATAAATTCTCACTTCTATTGGATGAAGAGGATTTATTTTTCATAGAGCAGGGAATTCATCCCTGCTTAAGGAAGTAGGTCAGGTGTGCTTCGCACATGACAAATGAATAGCATCAGGAGCACGGTGTCCTGACCTACTGCCTGAGCACGGAATCCTTGAGCCAGTTGACAATGATCCTGATCACCGGCACCTGTTCTCCTGACTCGGGATTAATAAAGGAATGATCTACTCCGGGCAGCAGGATGATGGTGTAGTCTTCGTTTTTGCTCTGTTTCATAAGCCAATGGATGTTGCGCACGCTTGATGGGACGGGCACCACCGTATCCTTCTCTCCGTAGATGCACAACCATTTGGCGTGAATCTGTTTCAACTCTGAGAGGTAGTCGCGCGAAGCCGACCGGAACGAGGGCCAGAGAAAGATGAGGTTGGAGTCTTGAAATACCTCCTGGTACGGGGTGGGCAAAAGAAATGGATCGTAGTGTTTCCGCATCTCCCTGATTTGGGTGGCTACTACCTCAAGCTCAGCCGTGTCGCTGCGAGCCCAGGCAGCGTGGTGCCGTCGCCACACCGGCATGGCTAACTGTACCAAAGAATCGGCATAGCCCCGGTACCTCAGGGCATTCTCTATGTTATAATTTCCCTGTTCCTCATACGGCACGATCGGGCCAGAGTTGCTTACGACGAAAGAGATTTTGGAGTACCGAGCCGCTGCCAGTGGGGCAATTAATCCTCCACCGCTACCGCCCATGAGACCGATCCTGGTCGAGTCAATATTGGGATGCCCCGTAAGGTTTTTTGCGATGTTTATTGCGTCGTAAATGAAATCGTCATTTGTTGCCTCTGCGTACACACCGCCCGAGGGGCCTGTACCCCGCTTGTAATAGACCAGTACCGCGATGCCGCAGCGGGCAAACCGCGGGGCATAATATCGAGGAGCTTGCATGATCAGCTCGGTCTCGTTAAATCCGCCTGGAATCAGTATCACCAGCGGCCACTCACCCGTTTCTGACGGGAGGTAGAGCTGTGCTGACAGCGAGATCCCGTTCGACGGGATTACAAAATCCTTGATCACGTATGACTGGAGAGTATCGGCTCGTGAATCAAAGCACGGGGGCTTGGTCAGAAGCTTCGCCACTTTTTCTTTGCCCAGGATGTGCTCCGATTCCGCATTGACAGCATTTGTTACTGTGGTCTTCTCCTGTGTCCATCCGATCGCTGCACAAACCATAAGGTAAACGACCACCAGCAGAGGGAATCTCAATCTTAGTTTAGCCATAAAGTGCTCCTCTCACTTATGGAGTAATGCAACCAGCTTCGCAGGTCACGTGCTCTGCACGCTTGACCTAATAGTTTCTCCTGCTGAGAACCATTTGTCCTTGATCTGCTGGATTTTTCCGGTTACCTGAAGTTTTTCGAGTGATCTATTGATGGCATCTAAGAGTCTTTGTTCACCCTTTCGAACTGCTATTCCGTAATTCTCACTGGTCAGGGTTTCCCCGACTATCTTGGCCTTTCCCTTTACTGCAATTACCCTTTCAGAGGTGGGCTTGTCGTTTATCACTGCATCCAGCTTATGATTGTCCATATCGATAAATGCTGCGCCGATATTGTCATAAGATATTATTTTTGCCCTCTTTATTTTTTTTGCCAGAATCTCGCCGGTGGTGCCCAGCTGAACTCCTATTCTTTTCCCTACAAGATCATCCAGTGATTTTATGTTCTCCTCATCTTCTCTCACAGCAATGGATTGACCTGCCTGATAATAGGGCTGGGAGAAATCCACTATCTTTTCTCTTTCCGGAGTTATGGTAAAGGCTGAGATTATGGCGTCATATTTTTGATTTTTCAAACCGGAGATTACTCCGTCAAAGGGAACCACAGTAAACCCACATTTCACTCCCAGCTCCTCGCAGATGGCGCTCATCAAGTCGATATCGAATCCAATTACCTTTCCGGTTTTAGCATCCTTGGATTCAAAGGGAGGGTAGGTAGCATCGGTACCCACCATGAGCTTTTTTGTTCTTTGAATTCGATCTAAGCTATCCTCGTGATTTGGGGAGCAGAAGGATAAAAAAGAAAGAAGAATCAGGGAAGATATAATGAAACTTCTCATCTCGGAGCACAGGGAACAGATAACTTTCTTTAAAAAACGTGCGAGATTATTTTAGCATTATCATTTTTCTCACGCAGGTGTAATCTCCAGCTTCCATTTTGTAGAAATAGATGCCGCTGGCAACAGTTCTGCCCTTTAGATCTTTTCCGTCCCAGGTCACGCTGTATTTTCCACTTTCCTGAATTGCGTTTATCAAGGTTTTAATTTTCTGCCCCAGGATGTTGTAAACATTTATCTCCACTTTAGCTGGCTGAGGTAAAACGTATTTAATCATCGTGGTGGGGTTAAAGGGATTGGGATAGTTCTGGTACAATGAGAAGTTGCTGGCTGTGGTTTTTTCGGATCCCTGCTCTTCTATTGAGGTGGATGAGTAAGAAAGATGGATTTTGGCTATTCTCTGGGGATAATAGGAGAAAATACCCTGCCAGGGCCAGTAGGCTATTTGATTGGCATGCGTTTCCCCATCATCCAAATAAGTATCTCCAGCATCGGCTACACCTAACCAGATACCAAAGGTATTTCCAGGACCGGAATTCAAATTCCACGTTGGGCTACTGCCAAAGGGAATTCGAACCTCTGCCTGCTGGTGCCCGTTATTGGATTGGATTCCGAATTCCCAGCCGGTTATGGCTGTCGGGGCTCCGAAATTTTCAGAATTTACAAAAGAATCACTTGACGATGAAAACATGGACATAAATATCGCAAGATCGGAGCTGCCCCCAAAATTATTCCACAGTGTGATCTGTCCCTCGGATTGATCCAGATCAAAAAATCGATCGCCATCGTCATCTATATCAATGCTAATCCAGTCCTCCACTGTATTGGATGTGTCCTTTATAAGGTCAAATCCCAAGTAGAGATAATCAGAATCATTTTTCGCATAGAGAATCGCAGCATCCGATTCGTAGAAATGGGGTCCCACCAGAACCCGCAGCTGAGAGATGGGCTCAGGCACTGCGAATTTGGATATGTCCAGAATAACAGCATCGCTCCATTCGCCGGGATCCAATATTCCATTGCAGGTGGGAATTGTATTTGCCCAGGGAGAGAAAAGCTCGTTTTCCTCCGCAAAAAGATAGCCTGATGTGGTATCATCTGAGACTAATTCATCCGATGAAAGTGCGGTGTAGTAGGTAACCAGGTATGAGCCCCGTTCGTCCGGTGCCCAGCTGTCAGTGAAATCAATCTGAGCACTATCACCTGCTAAAAGGGAGGAGATGGTATTTTGGGATGAATCCTTCAGAGTATATCCCCCTGAGTTATCCTTCTTAAAGATCTTGCAGACTACCGGCACGTTATCCTCTTGATTTTGACCGATGTTGAAAACGGTAACTGAATTTTCAGATAAAGCAAGATCTACCTCGGATGCGTAAAAGAGATAATAGGGGGGGTAGTAGTAAGGAATGTCTGTTATATAGTAGATGATTTCCCTTGTGGGAGCCACATTATGGGTAAAGTATTCACTCCTTTTTATTTTAATAGCCAGATTCTCCTTGGGTGTATTATCGTATCCTTCCACTCCATAAGCAAAATATCTCAACCCGAAATATCGGGAATTGTCCTGAATCCCAACTAAAGAAGAGGAATCAGCTTGCACCCATCCCTCCGAAGTGTAGCTATTAGGGGTGGTAACTGTTTTATATTGGTAGGTAATAGAGGAATCCGTTTTGATCAGAATAACCTCGAAATTCACGGCATCAGGTGTGTATGTGGAGACATAGGGTTTTACATTATGATATTCAACTATGAAACTATCAGCTGAGTTGGTCCAATAATAGACCTCACCACCTCCGTTATCAGCAGTATTCAGATTCAAATCTGTGTGTAACGGAGCTAAAGCATTGGTAAATTTAAGATGAGGAATCCATCCATAATGAAAATACCCATCCCGAGTCAGTTCAGATTCGGTAAAGGAAAGAATTCCGTTTGTTCCAATGTAGATAGAATCGTAGGTATTGCCCATATACACAAACTCAAATCCCAGATAATAAGGACCAGCTGTAGCATCATCCTTAGGCCAGAGGGGAGCTTTCCATTCGGTATCCTGAACAGCGGTTCCAATGGAAGATATTTCAATCCAACTGTAAGTGGGTCCTCCTGCAGTGTCGCTGTCCAGCCAGGTGTAGCCATAGGGATTAGGACCACCATGACTCTGAAAAGGGAATCTGGTAAATACTTTTGATGGTTTAAAAGCAACTTCTTTTTCTAATGCATTTTTGGATAATACCTCCACCTTCTTGCTTTTACCATGAACGGGATTGACGAACAAAGCTACTAAAAGCAAAAGAATAAAAAACAATCTCAATTCTCTCATTTTCAACTCCTTATCTATCATTGACTTTTTTTTCTTTTAATCGGAATAAACTCATTTTGTTTATAGCATAATATTTGATTTAATGTAGGTTTTGGCAGGATTGATTGTCAAGTGATTTCTGGTAAATGCCTGGGAAAAGGTAAAGTTGTGCGGAAAAAATTAAATGGTTTGATCTATACCCTGGGCTATGGCTGAGGCTAAGGAGTTTTGATTTTCTGGATCTGCTAAGAATTTTAGCTGTTGGGGATTGGACAGAAACTCCGATTTCACCAGGACTGCGGGCATCCTGGTTTCTTTTAAGACAACAAAATTTGCTTCTTTAACCCCACGGTCTTTATGGTCGGGAAACTCCCGAAGCATACAATCAATTATCTTTTCTGCAAATTTTCTTCCCTTTTCTGACCCGGTGAAGTGAAAAACCTCCATTCCTGAAACCTCAGGTAATGCTGCAAAATTGGCATGGATGCTTACGAAAAGATCGGCATTTAGTCTGTTAGCAAAATTTGCCCTGCTGGAAAGTCTCAAAAACCTATCTTTCCTTCGGGTCATTACCACCCAATGCCCCAAAGCTTTTAACTTTTCCTCCAGAAGCAAAGACAGCTTCAAATTGAACTCCTTTTCCTCAAGACGAAAAGGGGAGGTTCCCACAGCACCTGGTTCTTTCCCCCCATGACCTGGATCAATACACACTTTCATATCCCGGATAAATAGATAAAATTATCCCCTATTATCTTAAACCCTTGTATCTAAGACCATCGATATAATGGAAATTATGCTGGACTGCTTTTTGTATGAATAGGTCCTACCTTGAGGGCAAGGTGGGGCTACTGGTAATAGAAATTACGTCAGATTGCTTTTTGTTAGAATCAACCGCCTTAAGGGTTATACAAGTCTCGGTTGATCTAATATAAACATCTTGACTAAATGGGATTTCAAATTAACTTATCTTTCAATTTAATAAGAGTTATCAAAAATGTCTTTAGAACAAATAGTCAACTGGATTTATCTTCAGCTAAAAATCCTCTTCAATATCCTGATCTTTTTAGGGCCTGCCATTCCCATGACATTGAAGATTACAATATTAGCTTTTATTTTAGCTTCGATTCTGGGAATCTTTGTGGGATTGGCAAGGATTTCTCACAAAAGGATTTTCTCTTTCTTGTCTAAAGTCTATGTGGACGTTTTGAGGGGCGTTCCTCTTCTGGTTTTGATATTCTTTATTTATTTTGGCATGGGCAAAGTCCTGAATCTGGACCGCTTTGTGGCGGGAATCCTGGCAGTGGGAATCTGCTATTCAGCATATATGGCTGAGATCATCCGTGCAGGCATACAAGCGATTCATAAGGGGCAGTATGAGGCAGCGCTCTCTTTGGGTATGACCCGGGGGCAGACTATGAAGCACGTTATCTTACCACAATCACTGAGAATAGTTATTCCGCCAATGGCTAACGAGTTCATCGCTAGCTTAAAAGATAGCTCTCTGGTTTCCATTATCGGATTAAGAGAGCTCACCCGGGCAGGAAGGGAATACTATTCCACCTATTTTGTAGATTTCCATACCTGGCTTCTGGTGGGTTTGATTTATTTGGTTATGACTTTGTCTTTGTCCCGTTTGGTTTCCTGGCTGGAAAAGAAATTTAAAGTTCATGGTTATGGTATCTAAACATATATATTCCCATGATTATTCAGGCTAAAGACCTGGTCAAAAAGTTTGACAACACCCTGGCTCTGGATAACGTCTCCTGCGAGGTGGCCGCAGGTGAGGTGGTAGTGATAATGGGTACTTCCGGTTCGGGCAAAAGCACATTGCTCAGGTGTTTGAATGGTCTGGAGAAAATGGATTCCGGAGAGATTATAATTGATAGCATCAAGTTGGATCATCATAAGAAAAGCATCCACAAGGTCAGGGAGGAGATCGGTATGGTTTTTCAGCAGTTTAATCTTTTTCCGCATCTGTCTGTTTTAAAGAATATAACCCTGGCTCAAACTGTAGTTCGAGGAAGAAATATATCTGAAGCGGAGAAAGTCGCACACGACCTTTTAGCCAAGGTAGGTCTGCTTGACAAAAAGGAGGCATATCCAGCCCAGCTCTCAGGGGGACAGCAGCAAAGGGTGGCTATTGCCCGAGCTTTAGCTATGAATCCTAAAATAATGCTTTTTGATGAACCCACCTCTGCTTTGGACCCGGAGATGATTGGGGAGGTTCTGGAGGTTATGAAAAAATTAGCCAAAGAGGGGATGACCATGGTGGTGGTGACCCACGAGATAGGATTTGCCCGGGAGGTGGCTGACAGGATCATCTTTATGGATCAGGGGAAAATCATAGAGCAGGGACCAGCTAAAAAAATATTAACTCAGCCTGAAAATCCAAGAACCAAAGAATTCTTAAGCCGGGTGTTATAAATTAGCTGCAGTTATCTGAGAATGCACGAGGTATTTTCAAAGTGAACAATATAGTTAGTAGAGAGTTAAAAGTGAAGAGTAGAGAGTAGAGAGTTAAGAGTAAAGAGTATTAAGGGGTGATTTCGAGGCTAATGGGACAGTGGTCTGAGCCCATTACATTGGAAAGAATCTCAGACGATTTCACGTTTTGCTTTAAATTCTCGCTCACGTAGAAATAGTCGATTCTCCAGCCCACATTTCTTTCCCTGGCTTTTGATTTGAAATCCCACCAGGTGTACTGGCCAGGTTTCTGGTTAAACATCCTGAAGGTATCGATATAGCCATGACTTATAAACTTGTCGATCCAGGCACGCTCCTCAGGCAAAAAGCCTGAGATCTTCTGGTTCTCTTTGGGCCGAGCTAAGTCTATCTCCTTATGGGCAGTGTTCACATCACCACATATTATTATCTTTTTGTCTTTTTTCTTCAGTTTATCCGCATAGGCCAGAAAGGCATCGTAGAAGTCCATCTTGTACTTTAACCTCTCCCTGGAAGCTTTGCCATTGGGAAAGTAGATATTAAAAAGTATAAAGCTTTTATAGTCGACTATTTGTATTCTGCCCTCGTTGTCAAATTTCTCAATACCGAATCCGGTTTCTATGCTTTCCTGTTTTAGTTTGGTATATATTGCTACACCACTATACCCTTTTCTCTGGGCTGAGGAGAAATGAACATAATATCCCTGGACGTTCTTCAGATCAAAAGGGAGTTGTTCCTCTTGAGCCTTTGTTTCCTGTAGGCACAGGATGTCCGGCTTTTCTTTGTAGAGCCAGTCAAGAAAACCTTTCTTGTGAACTGCTCTTATGCCATTTACGTTCCAGGATATTATTCTGATTTTTTTCACACTTTTGCCTTTTTTCAAATTTATTACGGATTTCATACTTATTTCATTTAACAGTAGTCCCACCTTGTCCTCAAGGTGGGCAGGATAAGGTCTCCTGACCTTGTGTGGATGTTCTGTGTCAGGAGACCCAGAACTACCCTGAACGCTGTTTACAGGATGGAGTTGATTTTCATTTTCTTAACTCTTTAAGCAAATTGGCGAAATCCTGGGGCAGTTTCGTCTCAAACTCCACATATTCTTCTGTTCGAGGATGGGTAAAACCGAGCTTTTTGGCGTGGAGTGCCTGGCGGTCGATGAGTTTTAGAAGGCGATTGCAGAAGTTACGGTGGGTAGCAGAAATTCCCTTAACCCAGTTTTGTCTTCCACCATAATCCGGGTCTCCTAAGACCGGATGGCCAGTGAATGAAAGGTGAACCCTGATCTGATGGGTTCTTCCGGTCTGTAACTTTATTCTCACAAGATCACATAACTTGAATCTCTCCAAAACTTCATACTCAGTTACTGCTTCTCTTCCCCTTACAGCAGTAACCTTCATTCTCTTTCTATCAGTCAAAGCTCTGCCTATGGGCGCCTCTATGGTTCCTTTGTCCAATCCAAGATTTCCCCAGGTTATTGCATGATACTCCCGGTGAATCTCTCTTTTTTTCAATTGACCGGACAGGTGATTGTGAGCGAAATCGTTTTTTGCCACCACCAGAAGTCCTGAGGTTCCCTTATCCAACCTGTGCACAATACCAGGTCGCAAAACCCCCTGAATGCCTGACAGATCCTTGCAGTGATAAAGAAGAGCGTTAACTAAAGTTTTATCGTAATTTCCTGGTGCCGGGTGGACTACCATCCCGGCCTCTTTGTTTACCACCAGAATGTCTTTATCCTCATAGACGATATTTATTGGAATCTTTTGGGATTCAGCTTTTAGCTCTTTTAAAGGAGGAATCTCGACTGTGATTTTGTCATCTGCCTTTATCTTGTATCCGGGCTTGGTGGCTTTCTCATTGACCAGGATCTTTTTTTCAGATATCAATTTCTGGATTCTGGAGCGGGACTGATCCGGGTAGTTTTCAGCCAGGAAAAGATCTATTCTTTTGCCCTGATCCTTTGTTTTTACTTTTAGTTCAGAAATTCTTTGTTTCATTTTCTATTTTTTCTGATCCCTTTTGTCCTTTGGGAAGAAGAACCTGCCACAGGATGATAATCATGGCAACGGTAACTGAAACGTCCGCAAAGTTGAATACCGGCCAGCGGTCAAGATGGATTACGGATGGTATGTGGACGTCAAAAAAATCGAAATCCAGAAAGTCTAAGACTTCTCCGAACCTGAACCGATCGATAAGATTGCCCACCGCCCCGCCCAGGATCAAAGCCCATCCAGCTTTGAACCAGGTTTCATCCTCTCTGGTTCTGAAAAAGAAATATATGCCTAAGAAAATGGCCAAAATTGAGATTATAGTATAAAATGTTCCGGAACCGATTTTTGTTCCGAAGGCGCCTCCGGGATTTAAGACATAGGTTATTCTAAAGAAATTACCCAGAACCCGAATCGACTCACCTGGATATAAGGTCTGGGCAATTATGGTTTTGGAAAGCTGGTCAATTAGAACAACAAAAATCGATAGAAGCAGAAGATGTCTCTTCATTATCACATCTTTTCGTCCCTGGGTAAGCTCTTACCTTTCTTTTCCCGCTTTTTCCAGTTCCTCTTTTTCCTTGCAGACGATGCACAATCTGGCATGTGGGACTGCCTCCAGCCGTGCAGAGGATATGGGCTTTCCGCACTGCATGCACTTGCCATAGGTCTTGTCCTTAATTCTGCGCAGAGCTTCGTTAATATGGTAGAGAAGCCTGCCATCCTTGGAAGCAAACAGAAAGGCTTTCTCCCTTTCCATGGCATCGGTTCCCTGATCCGCCATGTGGTAGGAATAAGAGGAAAGATCACCCGATGATTCCTTTATGGTGGCCTCTGCGCTCTTTTTCAGAAGTCCCATCTCCTGGATTAACTTGGCTCTCTTGGCCAGAAGTAGCTTTTCGTACTTTTCCAGCTCTTTTTTTTTCATAGGATCACTCCCCAGTTAAGTTCTTGAAACTGAAATCCTGGTTTTATGTCCGTTGATATCCAGTTCCTCAGAGAACTCCCCACTGTCTCCTTTTCTGGTAATTGTATTAGCTAAGGTTTCCTTTTTTATATATGCTTCAAAAGCATCCACAGCCTGATACAGGCGATCTGTGCTTTGAATGTCAATTTGGATATGATCCATTACTTCAAAGCCTGCTGATTTCCTCAGATTCTGGATTTTATTCACCAGCTCCCGGGCAAAACCCTCATCCTTTAAGGACTCAGTCAGCTCGGTACTTAAAGCCACCTGGTATTCGTTTTCCGATTCCACTGCAAAGCCTGGTTTTTCTTTCTCCTCAATATAAATCTCGTCCGAACTTATCTCGACACTTCCATCCTGAAACTTGAGTGAGATCTTGCCGTCTTTTTTCAGTTTGTTTAGCTCCTCTTCATTGAGCCTCTTGACTCTCTCGGCAACTTGTGATGCATCCTTTCCGAGTTTTGGTCCCAAAAGCTGGAAGTTGGGTTTGGCACTTTTGATGGTGAAGGAGAGCTCCTCCGAAGCGAAGTCTATCGATTTAACGTTGATCTCCTGCTCGATCACATAAAACATCGATTTCAACTCCTCTTTTAGTTTCTTCTGAGGAATAAAGACCAGCATCTTTTCCAATGGCTGCCTGACTTTGATTCCCACCTTGTTTCTGGCAGCCAGACCCAGAGAAGCCAGTTTCATGAGAATCTCCATTTTCTCCTCCAGAGCGGGGTCTATAAGATTTTCATCCGCCCGGGGGAAAGATGTAAGATGAACACTTTCAGGAGCATCTTTTTTAATTTTGGTAACCAACTCCTGAAATATCTCCTCTGCAATAAAAGGGGTATAAGGCGCAATTAATTTTACCACGGTAACCTGAATTTCCCACAGGGTCATATAGGCATCTACTTTATCCTGGGGAAAACCAGATTGCCAGAATCTTCTGCGGTTCCGCCTGACCCACCAGTTGCTCAAATCCTCTATCACAAACTCCTGAATCGCTCTGGCTGCCCGGGTTATGTCATATCTATCCAGAAGATCGTTGACATCTTCAACCAGATGGTGCAGTTTGGAGAGAAGCCATCTATCGATTAAAGGTCGCAGCTTGGGATTGGATTCGAATTTAGTCGGATCGAAATCATCGATATTGGCATACAGCGCAAAAAATGAATAGGTGTTTCTTAAGGTGCTCAGAAGCTTTCGGCTGACCTCAGTTATTGCCTCCTTTGAAACCCGGGTGGGTAACCAGGGATGACTTACCGAGACCAGATACCACCTCAGAGCATCTGCGCCCTGTACGTCCAGAACCTCCCAGGGATCGATAGCGTTCCCCTTGGATTTACTCATCTTGACCCCATCTTTATCCTGGATCATCTCTATCACTATCACATTTTTATATGCCGGCTGATCAGACAAGAAAGCCGAAATGGCTAAAAGGCTATAAAACCATCCCCGGGTCTGATCCACCCCCTCGGAGATAAAATCGGACGGAAATCTTTCCTCGAATTTGTCTTTGTGTTCAAAGGGGTAGTGCCACTGAGCATAAGGCATGGAACCGGTGTCAAACCAGCAGTCGATGACCTCGGGCGTCCTGTACATTTCTCCTTTGCATTTAGAGCAAGGAAAGGTTACAGTATCGATCAAGGGTTTGTGTAAATCCAGATTATCAGGTAGATTTTTGGAGAGGCTTTTCAGTTCCTCTATACTGGAGACGCTTTTTATCTCTCCGCAACTGTCGCAGAGCCATAAATTAAGAGGAGTTCCCCAGTACCTTTCCCGGGAGAGTGCCCAGTCCACATTGTTCTCCAGCCACTCGCCGAATCTTTTAGCTCCTATCTCCGGAGGGTACCAGTTTATTCTATTGTTGTTAGCCAGAAGCTTTTCCTTGTAAGCCGTGGTTTTGATATACCAGGATTTCCGGGCATAATAAAGAAGGGGCGAATCACATCGCCAGCAGAAGGGATAGGTGTGAAGATACATACCTTTACCATACAGAATTCCCCTGTTCTTTAAATCCTGGATGATCTGGGGATCAGCGTCCTTTACAAACATTCCTTTCCATGGGGTTACCTCATCTGTGAATTTCCCGGATGTATCCACCGGCTGTACTACGGGGAGATCGTATACCTGGGAGAGCTCGTAGTCGTCGGCTCCAAATGCGGGTGCGATATGAACGATTCCCGTACCCTCCTCTGTGGATACAAAATCAGCTAAACATACGTAGAAAGCTTTTCCCTTTTCCGTTTCCACAAAGCTGTAAAGGGGCTCATACTTTTTTCTCTCTAATTTTTCCCCCTTAAACTCTTCTATGATCTTATATTTACCCTTAAGCACTTTATCCAGAAGGGCTTTAGCTAAGATCAGCTTCTCACCTTTATGCTCCACTTTAGCATAGGTTATGTCTCTTCCCAGGGCTAGGGCAACATTGGAGATCAAAGTCCAGGGAGTGGTGGTCCATACCAGAAAATAAGTATTCTCTTCATCTTCCAATTTCATTTTTATGGTAACCGAAGGGTCTTCTACCTCCTCGTACCCCTGAGCTACTTCATGGCTGGACAAGCTGGTTCCGCATCGGGGACAATAGGGGACGATCTTGTAGCCGGTATAGATCAATCCCTTTTTCCAGTACTGGGATAGTATCCACCATACCGACTCGATGTATTCATTGGAACAGGTGATGTAAGCCTTATCCAGATCCAGCCAGTACCCGATTCTTGTGGTCAGCTCGTCCCACTCCTTTTTGTATCTGAACACGCTCTCCCGGCATTTAGCATTAAACTCAGCTACGCCGTATTTTTCGATGTCGGCTTTGCTTTTCAGGTTCAGCTCTTTTTCCACCTCGATCTCTACTGGCAGACCATGGGTATCCCATCCGCCTTTCCGGTCCACCAAGAAGCCTTTCATGGTTTTGTATCTGCAGATTAGGTCCTTGATTGCCCGGGAGATCACATGATGAATCCCTGGTTTTCCATTGGCCGTAGGAGGACCCTCATAAAAAATGAATTGGAGAGAATTCTTTCTTATGTCCAGGCTTTTATGGAAGATTTTATTATTCTCCCAGAATGAAAGGATTTCCTCTTCCATTTGGGGATAATTGAAATCTTCTTTTATCTCTTTGAATTTTTTCAACTTGTTCACCTTTATACTTCCATTCTTTCCACAACCTTGCTTAAAAGCTGGGTCAAAACAGGTTCGGATTTATTGGCTACGGCTATAATCTCATCTAAGTTAGTTGGTTTTAAGGCGTCCGGCAGTCCCATATCGGTAACAATGGAAAAGCCTAATACTTTAGTCCCCTGATGCCGAGCCACGATCACCTCAGGCACAGTTGACATTCCCACCACATCGGCACCAATTCCTCTTAAGAATCGATATTCAGCTCCCGTCTCCAGATTTGGGCCAGCAACCGAGACGTAAACTCCTTTCTGCAATTTCATACCCAGCTTAAGTGCGGTTTCCTCTGCTAAAGCAATGAGATCCTTATCATAGCAGTTATACATATCCGGGAATCTGGGACCTAACGTGTCGTCATTTATGCCTATCAAGGGATTTCCACCCTGAAGGTTTATGTGGTCGGTTATGACCATAATGTCACCTGCTTTAAACAGCGGATTCAGACCGCCGCAGGCATTGGAAACTAAAAGCACTTTAATTCCCAGTTCTTTCATCACTCTCACCGGAAAGGTTATCTCCTGCATAGAATAGCCCTCATAAAAATGAAATCTTCCCTGCATGGCGATGACCTTTTTTCCGGAGAGAATTCCAAAAATCAGCTTTCCCAGATGAGACTCCACAGTGGAAACCGGGAAATGGGGTATCTGATCATAGGAGATAGTGGTTTCAACTTCAATGCCTTGGGCTAACTGCCCTAATCCCGTGCCCAGAATGATTCCCACATCCGGTGTCAAAGTCGTTTTTTTACGGATAAAATCAACTGTCTCTTTGATCTTTTCTTTTAAGCCTGGCATATTTTTCCTTTACTTATGGGCTATTATCGTTAATTTCAGGTTAACCTTTAATCTCTCCCACCGAAGATTGCAGTTCCTATTCTGACCATATTTGCTCCCTCTTCAATAGCCACCTCATAATCCTGGGTCATGCCCATTGAGAGGTATTTCATCTCTATATTCGGGATGTTTTCATCTTTAAGCTCATGGAAAAGTCCTTTTAGCTCTTTAAAACAGGGACGAACCAGATCCAGATCCGAGCTGAAAAGCCCTACTGTCATCAGACCTTTGACCTTAATACCCTCAAAACTGGAGATCTGTTTCACAAAATCAAGCACTTCATCCGGTTTTAAACCATATTTAGTCGACTCTGCGGAAGTGTTAGTCTCAACCAGAACATCCATTATCTTTCCCTTTTGTAAAGCTCTTTTTGAAAGTTCCTCTGCCAGTTTTAGGCTATCCAGAGACTGAATCATATCGAAAAGCTCTACTGCCTTTTTGGCTTTATTAGTCTGCAGATGACCCACCAGATGCTTTTCGAATTCATCTGGAATCTGCTTGAATTTCTCTTCTGCCTCCTGAACCCGGTTCTCGCCGATTATATTTATCCCGCATTTCAAGGCTTCTCTAATTCTTTCCGGCTCAACTGTTTTGGAAACTGCAACCAAAACTATCTCCTCTGGATTTTTTCCTGCTTTTTCTGCTGATTTGGCGATATTTTCCTTCACATTCTGAATATTTTCTTCTATGGTGCTCATTTTAATGAACATATAAGATATAAGCTGACAAAAAAAATGCAATAAAAATCTATAAAAGTAATTTTCAGATGTTTTTAAATAGAAGAGGGATTATTCTAAGGTTTTTTTATTAAATTAAATATAAACCCACCTTGGAGCAAGGTGGGTTTATCCGTTGCAATATATTTTTAGCGAATCAAAGAGATTTAAGTACTCGGCTCTTTTTTCTTAGTGCTCATTCCAAAAAGGATGTAAAGCAAACAGAAACCGGTTATTCCGGTGATAATCAGGATGATTCCGATGATGTCCAGGATCACGCCTAAGGTGTTGTTGCCCAAAGCAATCCAGCCCAATATGATCAGAATTATCCCCAGGATGATTCTGATCACCCTGTCGGTCCCGCTCTCGTTAGCTTTCATAGCTCCAAGCCTCCTTTCTTAAAGCTCTTGTTTTATAAGTGTTTATTCCTCTTTTTCTTTTTTAAGCTTTTCCTGGAAGAACTCCCATTCCGAGCGTTCTGACCCATCCGGAAAAACACAGACTGCATATTCCATTTTCCAGGTTCCCATATCCTGAATCCTGTTTTCAATTCTGTTCCCCTGTTTTTCACAAACAGTGAATTTCTGACCGCATTTACCCTTTAAGAAATCCCAGGACCTACATTCCGATCCATCCGGGAAAATGCATACCTCATACTGGTTTCCTGCAGAGTCTGATCTCAGTTCACTTTTGTATCCCATTTCCTGACAATATACAGATGCCGGGTTAGGCACCTTGCCATACAAATCTTTAAGTTGTTCTGTGTTATTTGATTCTGTAGAGGATTCCTTTTGACAGTTAAAAAGGGAAAATAAAAAGAGAATGGGGATTAACTTAATTACCCTGGGTTTCAATAATTTTCTCATTTGATCCTCCCCAAATGATGAGAATTTAATTCATTTCAACCCTTCATTCACCCATCTATCCAATAGTTATTTAAATAGACAAAAGAAGAGTTGTCAAGTTAAATTTGCTATTACCAAAAAAAGATTGGAATGTCAAGCTTCAGCCTGAACTGTAATTAAATATTAAAACCAGAGGAGTCTAATTAAATCTCCTATAGATATCTTTAAGAAAAAGAATTAAAAATAATCCAGAAGCCCTATATGGAATTTATCGCTGTAGGCTTGTTCAAATCCCCGGTCACTCAGTTTCTTGACCATAAGGACTGCGTTACTCCCTTCCTGGATATTGTATCCTCTTTTTTGATAGATTTTCAGAAGTTTTTCATCGGTAACCAGTCGGTCCAGAACGCCGGCCGGGGCTATGGATTCCACTTGGTCCAACAATTTTTCATAAGTTGAATCATCCAGGCTGAGAAGCTCTTGAATCTTGATAGTTTTCTTCACTTCCCGGATTAAAGCATATCCATTTTGTTTTTGGATCGATTTATTTTTATCGAAAGTTTCCCACTGGGCGAATAATCCTCCGAAATCCTTTTGCCTGATAACAAAACCGCTTTTGTCCTTGACAAATTCCTGATGGATCTGGTAGATCTTATCGTAATTCAGTTTTGCTTTTGATTTTTTCCCTTCACTATTTTTTCCTAAGACCTTATAAGCCATAGGGTATCGGTTCACCTTATCCACCTCAACATATCCCATTCTCACATAAAGGGCATAGGCTATAATTGTTCGGCTGGTGGTCAAAAAAGAGAAGGGGTATTTCTTTTCCCTGAAATGCAGATGTGCTCTATGCATTAAAGTTTTACATATTCCTCTTTTAGCAAAGCGGGCATTGGTGGCAACGGCACATATTCCTCCCACCATCTCCTCTTTACCATCCACTGTCCTGGTGGGAATATCTAAAACGCCCACAAAACCAGCTAAATTCCCGTTTTCAACTGCACAAAATCCCACCGGACCTTTCTTCAGCCTGATGTCTCTATTGATGTTTTCAGCAAATGCAGCAGGAGTTACAGGTGTGCCAAAGCCCATCTCCATCAACACCATAAAATCGTCCTTGGGTTTCAATTCTCGATATGTTACAATCTCCATTGACTTACTCCTTTTTAAATCAAGCAGTAGGGATGCTCAAAAATTATTGAGGACGACATTGATTATCCTATGTTGAACTATTTCAAGTGTTATCTTTTTTCCGAATTTCCATAATGCAGTTTTACAAAAATTTGTTAAAAAAGATCCATCGCCCCTATGTGGAAATTATCTCCGTATCTTTCCTCGAATTCGAAATCACCCAATTTCTTCACCATAAACACGGCGTGGTCACCTTCCTGGATTCTATATCCTCTGGATTTATAGACTTTCAAAAGCCTTTCATCGTTAACCATTCTATCAACCACACCAGCTGGAGCTATGGATTCGATCCTTTCAAGCATTTTTTCATAAGTTGGATTATCCAGGCTGACCAGTTCCTTTATTTTGATGCTGTTTCTGATTTCAGTTATAAGTGCATACCCGTTTTCCTCATAGAACGATTTCTTCAGATCTGAGTATCCCCATTGGTTGAAAAGTCTTAGGAAATCTTCTTGTCTTTGGGTAAATCCGGTTTTATCCTTTACATATTTCCGGTAGATCTCCTCGATTTTTTTTGGATAAAATTTTATATCGTATTTCTTCAGTTCTTTATCTTTTCTCATAACCTTGTAAGCAGTGGGATAACGATTGTATTTCTCTATCTCGACGTAATTTAGTTTTTTATAGAAGGCATAGGCGATTATGGTTCGGAGCGTCAGCAGAAAACTGAAATTGTATTTTTTCTCCTTAAAATACTGGTGAGCTCTGTCCATCAGGGCTTTGCAAATTCCCCTTTTGACAAAAAGAGGATTAGTAGCCACATCATATACTCCTCCCACCATCTCCTCTGAGCCATCCACGGTTCTGGTGGGAATATCCATCACACCCACAAAACCAGCTAAATTCCCTTTTTCAACTGCGCAAAATCCCACCGGGCCATTTTTCAACCTTAAGTCCAGGTTGATAAGTTCCTTGAATTTAGTAGGGGAAAGCGGTGACCAGAAGCCGATCTCCATTAATACCATGAACTCATCCTTGGGTTCTAATTCGTGATAGGTAACAATATCCATTTTCTTTATCCTTTTTTCCAAACAATATCTTGGAGAGTTAATTCTGTGTCAAGACAAACTTATAAGTTTCTTACAGTGGGAAAAGTAAATCCTTGTTGGGGGCAACATGAGTCTACGAGTTAATATGAGCACGGTAGCACACCTTGTCCCTAAGGTGTGCGTTAGCAAACACAGGTTGAGACAACCTGTGTTACCATGTTTTTTTCTTGGTAGTCCCGCCTTGCCTCAAGGCGGGTCATTTGACCCAGGTTGAGGGCAACCTGGGTCTACTTTTACAAATGGTGTTTTGAGATGGGTGATAGTTATTCGGTTTTCTCTTCTTTTTCTTCTTCTTTAGTTTTCTTTCCTTCTCTGAATTTGTCCATAATTCCCGGAATGGCTTCCAAAAGATGTTCCCACCTGCCGGATTTGACTCCCATTACCGACACATGCTCGCCTTTAATCACAATAAATGCAGCCGGGTAGACACAGGCTCCGCCGCCGCCACCGCTGCCCAATCCTTCGCTTTTCTCTTTGGTGCCACCAGCTCCTCCACCTGCGCCAAAACCTAAAGTTATCTTACAAACCGGTATAATGGTTTTGTCCCCTATGGTGATGGGTGCTCCGATAATGGTTTCGGTTTTAGCAATTGCTTTAAGTTCCTCCATAATCGATTTGATAAGCTGCTGTGCTGGGTTCTCCATTTCGTTCACCTCCTATTTCTTTTTAAGTTTTCTTATTAATCTTATTATCGCCATTTTGGGTAAAAGAAAAAAGGCTTTAGCTCCAATCCAGAAAAGGTCGCGAACCTTGGTTTTAAGTGAAATCTCAGTGTTTCCTCTAAAAGATTGTTTCTCAAAATCCGGATAGACATTGATGGAGGTATTAGGTAAAAAAGTTTGTAAAGGAAAACTGATGCTTGATATTCCCCCATATAACATTCCGGTTAAGGCTTGGTCAGGAGTTCCGATTCTGGCATCCAAAAAGAGTCTTTCCAATTTTGACTTTCTGATGACATTACCCACGGATGAAAAGGCTACTTTTGCGGTTTTTGCCATCACGTCCTTTTCCTGCCATAATATCATATAATTTAGCTTTTCCTTCTTTTTTTCCTCTTTCTTTTTCTTCGGTTTTTCCTTTTTCACCAGTGATCCTCTCCATAGTCTGAGGTTGAAGAGATTAAATCCCGTTTTCTTATCTGACCAATCCCAGTAAAAGCTTCCGCCCAGCCATTTAACCGTGCCTCTTTTTCTTTTATCGTTTAGAGCCAGATGAAAGAAGATGCTGGAGCACAGGAGAATAGCCACAATTAAAAGTATCAACAAAAGAGGTATGATTAGCCAAAGGTTCATATTAAGGTTACGAATTTGAAAGTCTTTTGTTACACTTGCCCTTTATTTATGTCAAAGATGTGTCTCATCCTTTGTATTATCGGCAAAATCAGTGTTTAACCCAGGTTGAAGACAACGTGGATCTACTGGTTGATACGGGTACGGTAGCACACCTTGTCCCTAAGGTGTGCGTTAGTAAACTCAGATTGCCTACCCGATCAGGGAGACAACCTGTGTTACCGTAATGAATCCAGAGAATTATGTAGCGGAGCCCTTCAGGGCTCCATGGGTTTGGTGGGATAGGCTTTCTAGCCTGTCTAGGACAGACAGGAATGTCTGTCCTACCTTCGAAAGGCAGGAGGCGATGCAATTCCACCACCAACAGAGATCCACGTAGAGGGCAACATGGGTCTACCGGTATGGCTGCTTCTGTTCCCTGTAGTCCGTCCTTGACCCTAAGGTTGGTTTTGCTCCTTTACCTTATCTTTCAAATTCACTCTTTTCTAACCCACCTCTCCAGTTTATATGTACTTTTTCACCTTTGACAGAATCTACTTTTGCTATAATCCAATATGATGCTCTATAACAATAGGTGCGGTGTAACAGATCTTCGTAGTCTAAACGTACATGAAAATAAAGAGTATCCTCTTCACCTTTTAGCTTAAATTCATGTCTCTTGTGGACAGATTTTTTTTGGGTCGGGAAAATATCCGCTAGTAAATTTGTAGTTACCGCTTCTACAAAAGGGTTTTCTTTGAGTCTGTTAATTGTAGATGCTTGTCTTAACTTGATAGACGCTGCACTACTCAAATTTTCAACTGTATAAACTACATTTCGATCTTCGCTCGATTCGGGCACTCGGATCGTATCAAGTACAGCAACAACCTGTGGTATAGCTCGCAATTCTTCAAGCTCTTGTTGTCTTTGGTTATACTTGCCTTGTTGACACATAGTGATAAACATCACGACCATAATAATGCCCGTAAAGATGGTGTAAAGTACATTTGAATGGGTTTTTATTTTATCAATCACCCACGCAAACTTTTTACCTATCTTTGAAAGTAGTATTTTCATAACTACACGCTCCTACATATATTGTATTTCTACATCCACAAATTCCTGTCCAAGCTCCTGTATTGTATTGTCTTTATCAAACCTCCCTATCCCACTTTGGTCCCCAAGGTAAAAAAATGTCTGCAAAAAGAATGTAAAAATGATAGTAATGAAAGTCAAGCACATTATATAGAGTGTAGATTTATCAGCACCAATTATTTTTAGACTTTTGCGTAAACAGAATGGAAATGTTAGATTTTGAAAAAAAGTCTTGACAAATTAGGTATAATAGACGATATTGTAAATAGACTTGGGTAGCGATTGGAGATGTCAGGCTCGGACTGACTATCGCTAACACAATCGCCTCACCTGAGTCATTTTTTATGGTTTCCAGTACCAAATATTGAACTTTGGTGAATAAGTCTCCAAATGCCATTTCGGATATTTGAGCCAAGTTTCAGGAAGCAGATTTTCCACTCCTGATTTCTCAATCAAATATTTCCTTAGTTCGTTTTTTAGTTGATTTTTCGCTGGTTTTAAGTTGTTTAGGATGCAACCCATGAGTATATCACAGACTTGATTCACTTGGTACTGCTCCAAATGTGAAGGAATCTCCTGAACATCTCTTAATGTTGGTATGTCAGAACCCGCTGAGTGTTTTCCAAACGGCAAACAGAATTCTTGCTTCATTATCTGAATGAATTCGTCGCCATTGCATCTAGTGAGTTTATCTACCAATATTATATGAATAAAAATATATGGTGGCCCGCCTTGCCCCCAAGGTGGGCTTTGCCTGACCCACGTTGAGGGCAACATGGGTCTACCGGTTTGAAAATATCTTTTCACGGTAATGTATCCACATTTAGCAATTTAGTATGTAGATTACTCCAGATGCTATTCAATAAGCCGTCAAAGCCTTTTACAATAGCATTTAGCTTTTCTTCTTTTATAAGAATTAACGAGCCATGCTTTTGCCAATTCAGTAGAATGTACTTAGGGTAACGATCGTCCTTGTCATATTCAAACAACTGCAAAATTGCTCTATCGATTATTCTAAGTGCTTTTTTTGAAAATGGTAAGATTTTGTTCTTTTCAAATAGGTTATCAATTAGCTTGCCAGTCCCTGGGATCCCGATCATTTGAAATTGATTACTGCTTTCAATCATGAACTCGATCCTTAATTTCACACCTTTGAACTCATAAATGAAAGGTTTAGTTGAGACTGTTTCAAAACTTTCACCGGCCTCAACCAAGTAAAATATTTTGCCAAGCCAAGCGAGTACTCTTAATCTTATAATCTCTGTAGCCGCAGTTTCGAAATATACCTCATCCCAGGCATCTGATAAGCTAATCCTGAGTTTCAGGTTCTCATATGCCTCTGGTATCATTAATCTCCGTTCATTTATTTTGTCAAACAAAACATCAGTTACATCAGTCGGCGATCTCATATTTTTCACTTCGAACAAATACTCTTTATTATTATGTTTGGCAAAAAAATCAGGCGTTTTTTGGGAGGCACTTTCTAATATTGCTTTTATTTCTGTGAATCCTGATTTTTTTAGGTGGTAGTAACCATTCAATTCAGCTAGTACATCATGCATTTTTTTATCATAATCGTCTTTAGGTGCAAGTTTTTCCTGTAAGACTTTGTAATTTGGTGGATCTTTAGAAATAGCGTCAATCAACTCATGAAGTGCATCTCCTTCGCTAAATAATTCATCTAAAATGTCTTGCACTAAGATATTTTCTGTCCAGCTATCATCTATCGCTAACCTTTCTTGTAACGAGTCTTTAAAGAAGGCTTCAATCTTGGGATACTTCTCTAATTTCTGGAACAGCTCTCTTTTTAGATCTTCAATCTTTTTCATCTCGCTTATGCTCCTCCAAGTATGTCTGAACAATGTTCAGGATAGCGCGTGTCATGAGCCTCAGGATTATCCAAACAATTGTCGATAATCTGTGAGTATACCTTTAAAGAGCTCAACCTCTTGAAGTCCTTTATTCGACAGCCCAATTTCCTTTCTCATACAGAAAATTACTCCTCCCAGCATCTGCAGTAGTTTTTTAGTATCCGTCTGTCCTGCATATAGGTACTGCATCAATTCTCCATAGTCGTTGATAGTTGCCGGAGCAGCGTATAGCAAAAAGGGGGTATAAAAGTCATAAAGCTTCTTTCTCAATTGCTGCATATCTTCAGTTTCTTTGCCCGTTTTCTCATCAAAAAACTTTTGATCCCTCCAAAGACCAAGTATTATGCTTAGGAAATTATTATATGTCTCTCGTCTTTTCTCTGATGCCTTTGAAACCAACTCCTGTTTTATAGCCATATAGGATTTTATCTTATATCCAACCCAGCCTCCTATGATCGCTGCTATCCCGATTACAACTTGAATTGAAAAAAGTTCTTTCATGAATTATCTACCTCCTCTCAAAGCTATGTCCTGTAATGTCGCATTGATCCGTTGTCGCGTTGTTCTGGAATTTCCAATACCTTGATTCAAACAGTGATCTCACATCCATAAATTCCTATCCAAACTCCTGTATTGTATTGCCTCGGAAATGTGCTGGGGTGAGATGTTTGGCTGTTCGTCTAAATCCGCTATGGTGCGGGCGACTTTGAGGATGCGGTCGAATGCCCGGGCAGACAAGCCTAACTGGGTCATTGCACTCCGCAAAAGCTCCTTGGAATGGTCGTCTATGGGACAGTACTTTCTCAAATCCTTGGACTCCATATGGGCATTACAGAAGATGCTTTTTTCATTTTTGAATCTCTCAAGCTGGACTCTTCTCCCTTTGTTCACCCTTTGCCTGATCTCGTGCGATTTTTCTCCGGTGGGCTGGCCGGCAAGCTCTTTGAATCTCACTGATGGAACTTCGATATGAATGTCGATCCGATCTAAAAGGGGCCCGGATATTCTTCCCAGGTATCTTTGTATCTGAAGTGGCGTGCAGTTGCATTCGTGCGCTGGATCGCCGTGAAATCCACAAGGGCAGGGATTCAATGCTCCGGCTAACATAAACTTGGCGGGATAGGTCAGAGACATTGATGCCCGGGATATGGTAACCCAGCCGTCTTCCATAGGCTGGCGCAGAACTTCAAGGACGTCCTTATGGAATTCGGGCATCTCATCTAAAAATAAAACTCCGTGATGGGCTAAACTTACCTCACCTGGCCGCGGAATCCTTCCGCCGCCTATTAATCCTGCATCTGAGATGGTATGATGAGGCGATCTGTAAGGGCGAGTTGCGATCAACGCAGTATCAGGTGGCAGCGTTCCGGCTACTGAATGAATCTTGGTTGTTTCCAGAGCTTCCTCCAGGGTCAGATTGGGTAATATCGTTGGCAGTCTGCGGGCTAACATTGTTTTGCCTGAGCCCGGAGGACCAATCAGGATTATATTGTGTCCACCTGCTGCGGCTACTTCCAGGGCGCGCTTGGTATGTTCCTGTCCTTTAACGTCTGAGAAATCGACTGGATATTCCAGCGATTTTTCAAAAACCTCCTTCATGTTCACCTTGAATGGAACAACGGTATCGTCATTTTGAAGAAATTCAACTGCTTGTTCCAGGTTCTCCACTGGATAGATATTCAACTCCTCTGCCATGGCAGCTTCCTTGGCGTTCTTTTTGGGAAGGATCATCCCTTTTTTATTATTTTTCACTGCAGATAATGCCATGGGCAGAGCGCCCCGAACTGGCCTTAACGAGCCGTCCAGGGAGAGTTCCCCTAACATAATGTAATCACCGAAATTCTCCTGCTGAATCTGGCCGGTTGCTGCCAAAATCCCAATGGCAATAGGTAGATCAAAAGCCGAGCCCTCTTTTTTAATGTCTGCAGGAGCTAAATTTATGGTGATCTTCTTTGAGGGAAAATAAAATCCCGAGTTTTTGATTGCTGATTGAACCCTTTCCTTGCTCTCCTTTACCGCATTATCCGGAAGACCGACTATAGCAAAGGAAGGGAGCTGGGGAAAAAGATCAGTCTCCACCTCCACCACATAAGCGTCGATGCCCAAGACTGCAGAAGACAATACTTTAGCCAGCATAATACGCCTCTTATCTGAACTTCAATCTATTTCTTATCCCCAACTTATTTTAATCCAAATTAAAAGTCAACTAAATTTTGTAATAAAACCTGGACTTTTTAAAATTATTCTTGAAGATCAAAAACATTATCTATTTATTGGCTTTTTGAACATTGGTTATATTATTGACATAATTAGAACTAAAGAACTGTGAAGTGGACATATGATACCTCATATTAAGAAATTACTGATTTTCACATTATTTTTTGCAGTCTGTTTTTTGCAACCTGTTTTGGCAAAGCCCATAATAGAGAAAACCCAGTCCCGGGGAATGATAAAGGGTCGGGTCATAGATGCTGAGACAAAAGCTCCGGTAATGGGTGCCAGTGTGCTGATCTTGGGCACTCAGATGGGGGTTGCCACTGAAGCAGATGGGAATTTCACTATTCCTAAACTTCCAATAGGAAGCTACTCCTTACAATTTAAAAGCATGGGATACTCACCTTATTCCAAAGCAGACATAATAGTCCGACCAGATAGAATAACATTCGTAGAAGCCGAGCTCAAAATCTCGGCAATTGAGATGGAGGGGATTGTGGTTACCACAGGTTACTTCTCAGAGGAGGAGTATCAGCCCACCAGTACCACTAATTTTTCCGGCGAGGAGATTCGCCGTGCTCCAGGATCAGGTGGGGACGTGAGCCGAATTATTATGGGACTTCCCAGCCTGGCAAAGGTGGATGATCAGATGAACAGTCTGATTGTTCGTGGAGGTAGCCCGGTGGAAAATGCCTTTTTCATCGATAATATTGAGATACCCAATATCAACCACTTTCCCACTCAGGGTGCTTCAGGTGGTCCTATTGGGATGGTGAACGTGGATTTCATTCAGGACGTCAATTTCTATACAGGAGGATTCTCTTCAATATATGGGGATAAGCTCTCTTCGATTATGGATATTACATTTCGGGAGGGAAATAAGAGCGAATTTGATGGCCAGCTGGATTTGAATTTCGCAGGGTTCGGAGGTGTAGCTGAAGGTCCCTTTATGGGTAAAAAAGGTTCCTGGCTTTTCTCCATTCGAAGAAGTTATCTGGATCTGATTATCAAATCGATCAATGTGGGATCAGATGTGGCTCCCAGATATGGTGATGTCCAGGGGAAGATAGTTTATGACATAAATCCTAATCATAAATTGACTCTTTTGAGCGTTGGGGGAGATGATCATAACAACCCGGGCAAACAGACTGCAGTAGACAATGATATGATAGTCTATGGGAATCAGGATATTTATGAGAACACCGCCGGAGTTAACTGGCAGGCGCTCTGGAACAAAAATGGATACTCCAATACCTCTCTTTCTTACACCTCTGCAAAGTTTAAAGAGGATTTCTACGAGACCAGCACTGAAATCCATCTTTTAAAAAGACGGGACCATGAACAGAGCCTCAAATTGAGAAATGTGAACTATTTTCGCTTGAATAGGAAAAATTCCATAGAATTTGGAGTGGAAGCTAAACATTTGATTGCTGATTATGACAACTATTTCGCAGAGTATACCGATGCTTTGGGCGATACAGTCCTTTCTACGGTTATGGACGACAGAATAACCGCAGACAAATTCGGCCTGTTTATTAACTATATTGCCAAGCCATTTTTCCGGCTGACGACCAATTTGGGCATCAGAGCAGATTATTTCTCCTACAATGAGAACAGCACCGTGTCACCCAGGTTTGCTTTTTCCTATCAATTGACTGAAAAGACATCAATTAACGGATCAACAGGTTTGTTTCACCAGAATCTACCTATGATATTACTTTCTCAAAGCGAGAGTAGTAAAAATTTAAAAGATCCACTTGCTATTCACTATATCTTGGGAATTAATCATCTGATAACGGAGAACACCAGGTTCACCCTGGAGGTTTATCAAAAGGATTACAGGAACTTTCCCTTAGACCCTTCACAGCCAGCCTTGTTTCTCATAGACGAGTTGTACTACCGCTACGGTTTTTTCTTCAACCACGAAAGCCTGATTGATGAGGGAAAAGCATATTCCCGGGGCATTGAAATAATGATCCAGAAAAAATTGGCAAAGAATTTTTATGGTTTAGCCAGCGCCTCCTATTTCCGGACTCGATACAAAGGCGGTGATGGAGTATGGAGGGACAGGGTCTTCGATAACCGGGCTATCTTCAGCATTGAGGGCGGTTACAAACCTAACAACAAATGGGAATTCAGCTTGCGCTGGATATATGCCGGTGGGACTCCATATACCCCGCTGGACATTCAAAAATCAAAGGAGATAAACCGGGCTGTTTTAGATGAGAACAGGATCAACGAGACACGCTATCCAGCCTATCATTCTCTAAATGTTCGTTTTGACCGGCGATTTAATTTCAAACATTCGAATATAGTCTTATATGTCTCAGTCTGGAATGCTTATAACCGAAGGAATGTCTCATCCTATTACTGGAACGAGATAAAAAAAGACGAAGGCACAGTGTACCAATGGGGCAGGCTGCCCATATTTGGCCTGGAATATGAATTTTAAAATTCCCAAAAAGTCTAAAAGCTTGTTAGAATAAAAACTTTATCTGATATAAAAAAGGTCGGGTCTGATACAAACCTAAGACCCGATCGATTTTTTATTATTAGAAATAGAATGACAGATTTACAGAAAGAAATTAAAATTCGACTGTCACTCCCAGGTGCGTGGTTAATATATCGGTTTTTGACTGGATTTTATCGAATGCGACTTTGCCATTAACTCTTTTGATGGAGCCTTCCTTAAGATATTCAGCTTCACCGCCTACGATATACCGTGCGTGAAAGTCAAGCAAAATTGACCAGGTTCTGGCTTTTTTGATCTTACCGGTATACAGTTTCACCAGTACCCCACCACCTCCACCATAACTGAACACCCCATCATCCAGATTGGTGGAGCTGGCTATTTCCTCTTCATCATCAACGTCCTGAATTTTGGTCTCAGTGAAAAGGTAGTTGAATCCCACCAGTCCTTCAACATAGGGACGGATAGGTCCCTGCTTAACCTGAGCTCGCAGAAGCAGGTGTCCTAAAAGAATGTTATTGGTGGTTTTCACCTCCACCTCCACGTCCGGGATGGTGGTGCTGAAAGGTTCCCTGCGGCTCTCCTCACCATAAACCATATATCCAAAAGAAACTCCGATGCCCAGAGGGCTTCTTGATGGCGAGTAGAGAAATTGTCCTCCAATGCCAAATCCATTCTGATCCACATTATCTTTGAATTCCCCCTGGGGAAAGCCAGCCATAAAGCTCAATCCAACCTGGAAATTGGTTTGAGCAAGTGCTGGCTGGGTAACTACTAAAAAAGCTAGAATCATAAAAAGAAACAGAGAAATCCCATAAGTTTTAACAGATGTGTGATGTAATTTCATTCTGCTTCTCCTTTTTTAAAGATTTGTTTTTCAATCATTTTAATCCATATTACGATAGAGTTTCATTTAAGTTCATTTTTTTAAGGCTCAAGTTTTCCCATTTGTTCACTTCAATTCTTCCAGGGCCGAGAGCACATATCCATTTAGAAGTCGGAGAGTAAACTGACCAAAAGCGTAAGGTTCGGTGATGAATCGGGTCACCAGCTCAGGATGGGGCTCACCATTGGCATTGACATTGATGGTGTAATAGCCACTGGTTTTGAGAATGAAAGATCGCTTGTATTCTTTTTTAGGTGGAGGTAGTTTGAAGACGAGCTCTGCCCAATCTCCAGTGTCCATCTTGTAATAACTATTGTCGGTGGCTTGAAGAATCTGTTTCTGATCCGTTCCCAAATTGTCTTTTGCATCAGAGATTGAAACCTCGGTTACATCTAAAGGTAAATCTGGCGTGTAATCCGCTTGAACGCTGTTAATCATCCAGAGTCCAGCAGTGGATTCCAGCTTTACCTTCAATGTTTTACCAGGGATATTCTTTAGGTCCAACCACACTACCTGATCCCTGAATACATTTGCGCCCACCTCCCAGATGAATCCTGATTCATACCAGTTTTCTCCATCCCATAATTTTATCAAAAGCATTCCCTCTCGGATGAAAGCCCTTTGAAACGCTTCACGAGCTTGGGCGGAGTTATTCATCAGCTCATACCAGCTTTCCAGATCACTTCCCTGAAGCTCCAAAAATTTAGCCTGCAGATGGGCGGCCCAGAGTGTGTTCTTTAAATTAAATGCCAGTTTTACAAAAGCTGCATTTGATGGTATGGGAAACTCCAGGATTAATCCGTCCCTTGCCTGAGACTCAATCTCCGGATCTCGGCCAAAGGGATTGCTCAGCCAGAAGTTTTCGTCTTTTGCTTTTACCAGTTCAAGCATTTTGTTACCCTGGAAGTCAACTGCATTTAAGGGAGAATATGGTTCCGATAAAAGATGGAGCTTACCGGAAAAGGAAGGTAAAACTTCGACATCTTTTGGATGGTCAACTACCAGGAGCTTCACTTCATCGATGTAATTGGTTTCCTGAAGTTCGTCTGAGATTTTTACCTTACAAGTGCCTTTGGTCTCGCGCAGGTGGTTTAACTTACTCCAATCGGTGCGTTTAGCTGCCTCAAAGATTGACCCACCAAAGGCTTCCGAGTCAAGAATAAATTCTTCACCGTCATAACCATACACGAAGGGGCAGCCACACATAGTGCCGGTATCTGGACTGGTTTGTTTGGGCTCGGAATCTCCAGCACTAGCCAGTGCTACGATTATTACTATGGCATCAATCGCAGCGCCAATTCCCAGACATGTCCATTTAGCATTCCCTCTTTTGGGCACTTGTATCTGGTATACCTCCTCCATAGCTATTGATCGAATCCCGACCAAGTGTTTGAGAACGATTTCTGACAGAAGTGGTATTTGACCTTCAAATGCAAGACCTTGCAGAGCTTCACCATCAACCATATTTCCACGAGTATCACTTATCTTATCAATTCTGTTTAAGAAAACCATCCCAGTTGTTGTATCACCTAACTGTTTTACTGAAACAATGTAGCTGGCATATATAAGGGTGGTATCTTTTTCCTGTTCCAATTTTGTGGAAACATACTGATGGTCAAAACCCCAGAATTCACGCTGCCCCTGAACGCCAGATTTCATTTTTATGATAATAGTATCACCCAGAGCTGGCAGGGGAAGTTCTCCACTTTTTTGCTCACGAAAACTGGCATATCTTTTAGCATATTCTACTTTTGTAACCGGCTCTATCCCCTGATAAGCTCTCCCAATTTTCTGGCCATCTTTTAGAATAACTATAATCTCCTCACCCGGTTTAATTGTTTTCACCTTCCATCCGGGTATGAGGACGCTGTCCGGCCCGGCAGAATCGATTACCGAGCCAATCCCAAATCCAATCAGGCTGCATCCGCTTAATTGAAGCACCACAGTAGCAGCCACCAACAACACTATTGCCAGCGACAATTTAGTTTGTGTATTCAATGTCTCCTCCTTTATTTTGTGGTTATTCCGTCTTAGCCTTTGTATCTTATCTCACAAAATAAACGATAAACTAAAATAATCTCTATTTTCGCTCAAAATCACTTATGATTGTAAACCCGCGAGAAGTATAAAAATAATCTTCTAAATAATTTTAGTTTGCTGAATCCTAAATGTCAATAGAAATTTACTTTTTTACCTTCGTTCAGTTATCTCGTGCAAAAGAATCCCGCAAGCCACTGCCACGTTCAAAGATTCAGCTTTACCCGGTATAGGAATCTTTATCAGATGGTCTGCTAACTTAAGTAAGTTTTTACTTACTCCCTCAGGCTCTGATCCCATAACCAGACAGATTTTCCCAGGTAAATCGAGGCTTTCAAGTTCCTTGCCATCTCGTAACTCTGTGAGGACTATTTTGAAATCTACTTTTTTCAAGTCCAAAAGAAAATTTCGCAAATCGAAATCTCTTAAAATAGGGAGATGGAAGATCGAGCCCATGGTCGAACGCACTACCTTGGGATTGAAAAGGTCTACACAATCTTCAGAAAGGATAATCCCATCTACTCCGAATGCGTCGGCTGTTCGGATCAAAGTTCCCATATTGCCCGGGTCTTTTATAGAATCCAGGGCTAACAGTAATTCGGGTTTTCGCTGGAAAAGAGATTCCTGTGTAAATTCTTTTATCTTGACTAAACCTACAATTCCCTGTGAAGTGACTGTATCTGAAATTTTCTCCAATAAGTTCTGCTTTATTTGAATAAGCTCTATTCCCCTTCCCTCTGCGTTACTTAAAACTTGTTTTATTCTGGGGTTTTCTTCTGCTTTATAGGTATAAATCAGGGATTCAATTTCCCAGGCTGATTTGACTGCCTCCTCACAGGACCTGGCCCCTTCGATTAAAAATTTCCCCTGTTTTTTTCTCCCCTTTTTGGTCTTGAGCTGGGCGATTTTATTTACTTTTTCTCTTGAAAGCATATTAGATAACTTCTACAGATTTATCTCAATCATCTGGTTTAATATTTTTGTATAATCTTTTTTTCAGGGCTGGGAGCCCTGACTACGGATGTGAAAATCATTTACTTTTTGTAGGTCGGGCACCTTGCCCGACCTCTCCTTACATTTTTAGAACCCTTTGTGTTCATTTGATTTTTAAGTCTTTACTGATTCAAAATATTTATTCTTGCATTACCAAAAGAAAAGCGTTAAATATAATAAGGTATTTATCTTAACAGTTCAATGCTTTTTTTGAGACAAAAATTTCTGGTTTTTCTGGGGTTGATTTTAATTTTGCCCCTTGTGGTTTATGCCCAGCCGGAGAAGGTAATAATAAGCCAACGGCTCGATTATCAGAAAGCCTATCAATCCTCACTGCCTTTGCCTCAAAGGATAATAAGGAAAAAGGTGGGCCTGGCTTTGTCCGGTGGCGGTGCCCGGGGTTTTACCCAGATCGGAATACTTAAGGTTCTGGAAAAAGAGAATATTCCGGTTGATTTTATTGCCGGAACCAGCATGGGTGGAATCATCGGAGGGCTTTATGCCTGCGGGTATTCGGCTCAAGAACTGGAGGATCTGGCATTGAAAATAGACTGGATGGATATGTTAAGCGACACCCCGCCCCGTCTTTCCCTTCTTTTGAGCCAGAGGGAGGAAAGGGAGCAGTCTTTCATAAAGCTTCGCTTCGACGGTCTTAAACCCTACATCCCACAAGCTTTGACCTCAGGGCAAAAAATATCCAATCTTCTGTCTGATCTCACTATGAGGGCGAATTTTTTTGCCCGCTCGAATTTCGATAAGCTGAAGATACCCTTCAGGTCTGTGACCACGGACCTGGTAAGCGGCAAGGAGATAGTCCTGGGTTCTGGCGATCTGGCTGAAGCGCTTAGGGCCACCATGGCCATACCTTTAGCCCTCACACCGGTGGAGAAAGACGAAATGCTTCTGGTGGATGGGGGGCTGGTTGACCCCGTTCCGGTGGGAGTGGTCCGGGAAATGGGAGCAGAGGTGGTTTTTGCTGTTAATACCTCTGCTGATCTTCTGCCCAAGGATAAAATAGACACGCCTTTAGATATTGCTGATCAGACCACTACCATAATGTCTCTGCACAAGAAGACGGAACAACTCAGCTCAGCCGATCTGGTTATCTCCCCGGATCTGAGCCAATACTCTGCCATAGATTTCTCTCATATCCCTGAGCTGATAACCATAGGTGAGGATATTGCCCAGAGGAAGATCTTAGAGATTAAAAAACTTCTAGAAACTGAAAAAGGAGGTAAGGAAACCGAGATATTTCCAATTGAAAAAATTGAGTTCTCCGGCAACAGATACATATCAACGGAATTTCTTAAAAGGATAATCAATCCGATATCTCCGGCTCAGCTTTCCTATACTCAGATTGAAGATGACGTGGAGAGACTCATTTTGACTGGCCATTTTTCAGAAGTTTCTGCTGAGCTTATGCCAGGCAGCGATCAATATGTTTTATCTTACCACCTGAAGGAAAATCCGAAAGTTGACCGGATAAAATTTGTAGATAATACCCTTTTCCCGGATTCGGTTCTGGAGGAGAAAATCTCTTTTAGTCCGGGAATGATTGTTAATTACCAGATATTGAGCGAGGATCTGGAGTCGATAGTGGAACTTTATCATGAAAAGGATTACTCTTTAGCGGACATTGAAAAGATAGATTATGACTCTGCTTCAGGCGAGCTATACATAAGGCTGGACGAGTGCCCAATCAACAAAATCGAGATCAAGGGAAACCACCGCACCCGGGACTGGATTATCCGGCGGAACTTTCCGCAGAAAGAGGGGAAGCCCTTTAATCAGGTAAAGGTGAACCAGGGTCTACGCAATATCTACAATACCGGTCTTTTTGAGACGGTGATTCTGAATCTTTATTCATCACCTGAGGGGAACATACTCCAGATAAAGGTCAAGGAGAAAAAATTCGGCTTTGTAAGATTAGGTGTGCACTGGAACGACGAATACCATACCGAGGGATTTGCCGAGCTGGTGGACGAGAACGTTTTCGGAATAGGGAACGAGATTTACGCTCATTTTCAGTATGGCCACAGAAAGCAGATTTACAGTTTGAATTTCAAGGCGGATCGGATCTTCAAGACCTACCTGACCTATAAGCTCAAACTCTATCACACCCGGGATAAAAGATACCTCTATGAACAGCACGAGAAGTCAGAAACATTCAATCAGAAAAGAACAGGGGCAACCTTCTCTTTAGGCCAGCATATATCAAGGTTAGGAACTTTCTCCATTGAGGGAAGAGCGGAAAAGGTATATCTGAGATATAATACCGAGCAGAAATGGAGGGAAACCCATATTAGGAGTTTGACTTTTAAATCTCTTGTGGATACCTTCAACAAATTCCCCTTTCCGGATTATGGCAAGTCTCATCTCTTTTACCTCGAATTAGCCAGCGATATCTTAGGAGGGGAGGTAGTCTACAAGAAAGCCGGGACCTCCCTCGAATCGTATTTTCCTTTGGGCAAAAGATTCAATTTTCATCCCAAAGTGTCTTTCGGTTTCTCGGATAAGGGACTTCCTCTATCGGAGAAGTTTACTCTCGGTGGTAAGGATAACTTTTTCGGTCTTTACTCAGAGGAGCTAAAAGGGGATAAGATGATCCTGTTAAACCTGGGTTTCCGGGTAAACTTTCTTAAAAGACTCTACTTGACCTTAAGATACGATTGGGGCGATGCCTGGTCCAAGCTCGGGGAGATAAAGTGGGAAAAGGCAGAGCAGGGGATAGGGGTAGGGTTTTCCCTGGCAACCCCACTTGGTCCCATCGAGTTTTTCTACGGAAAAGCCAAAGGCAAAGAGGAAAAAATCTACATGCAGGCGGGCCTGGAGTTTTGATTCCGGTTCATTGATGGTAGAATTAGATTTACATTACCCCTCAGAAAAAAACGTCCGGGATAAACCCGGACGCTACGAATTCATCATTATTGTGGTGGACAGGTCCCTTGACTGTCCACAGGTTTATTGCTGGGTCAGGGGACCCAGCAAGCACCAATGGGCACGATTGGAGTGTGAACCTTCAGGTTCACCCATAATACACCGGAGCCATAAAGGCTCTTCTACGCGTAGCAGAGGATTTACCCATCTGCGTTATTCGGTATCACAGGTTGTCCCAACCTGTGATAACACAAATATGGGTAGTTCTGGGTCTCCTGACCCAGAATTAAATTCGTTGGTGGTGGAATTGGATTTACACCACTAGGTTTTTAAGGTTGGGCAAATCCAATTGCCCAACCAACTGGGTAAGACAAGGTCAGGAGACCTTGTCCTACCAATTTATTGAGTTCTAACCAAAATAATACAACCCCATCTTGAAGCAAGGTGGGACTTAGGTTGAGCAATTCCCCCGCTTATGCGGGATCTTGACGACAATTGCTCAACCAACACAAGAACTTCTTTTTTTGTATAATATATTCTAAGGTAGGTCTTTATGATCGATCTGGTATTGTTACATCCGCCAAGCTTTTATGATTTCAGGAAAAAACCTATACTCTGGGGGCCGATTGCTGATGTGATTCCCTCCACTCCGATTTTTGAGATGTACCCCATTGGTTTTGTTACTCTATCTCAGTATCTGGAAAAGAACGGATACAAGGTCAGAATAATCAATGTGGGCTTAAAGATGTTAATGGATTCATCCTACGATGCGGAAAAGGAAATCAAAAATATTAACCCTAAAGCTTTTGGTATTGACCTTCACTGGCTGCCTCATGCCCAGGGTGGGTTGAAACTTGCAGAGATCATAAAAAAGTATCATCCAGAAACGCCGGTGATCTTCGGAGGGCTTTCTGCAACCTATTATCACGAAGAACTTATGGACTATCCTGACGTCGATTTTGTGATACGTGGTGATTCGACTGAGGAGCCTCTGCTTCAACTTTTGAAATCGCTGGATAATCACAGAGATTTCTCAGAAATTCCTAACCTTACCTACAGAGATGAGAACTACGAGACAAAAATCAATGCTCTGACATGGGTTCCTGAGAATTTAAACCACGTGTTTATTGATTACTCCCGAATAGCTGAATCTTTGCGCCGGGATAAGGACGCAATGGGCTATCTACCATTCAAGGGATGGGAAGCATATCCCATCACAACCGTTCTTACCTGTCGAGGCTGCACCTATAACTGCCCCAGCTGTGGAGGATCATCCAACTCATATTCTAAGATATGTAAAAGAAAAAAGCCCGCCTACCGTGATCCAGAGCTGGTGATCAAGGACATCAAATCCGCTCACTTTTTCGTCAAAGGTCCGGTCTTTGTTGTGGGTGATATAAGACAGCCTGGTGAGGAGTACGCCAACAGGCTTTTGTCCCTTATCAAAAAGGAAAAGATCGAGAACCATCTGGTCTTTGAGTTCTTTGAGATGCCCTCACCGGATTTTATAAAAAAATTAGGGGCGCACGTAAAGAACTTCAACATCCAGCTTTCGCCTGAGGATCAGAGTAAGACCGTGCGAAGATTCTTCAGGTCTCAGTTTGACAATGATAGATTAGAGGAGGCAATCGATGCTTCGTCAAAATCAGGATGCCAGAAATTGGACTTGTACTTTATGATTGGCCTTTCTGAGCAAACTCCTGAAGCTGTTTCCGACACGGTAAGATACTGTGATTATCTCCTTAACAAATTCAACCATAGAAGATTTCTTTGCTCCTATATTTCGCCTTTGGCTCCCTTTATTGATCCGGGAAGCTCTGTGTTTGAGAATCCAGACGATTTTGGATACAAGATATTTTTCAAAACCTTAGAGGAACATAGAAAAGCTCTCAGCTCCCCCAGCTGGAAGTATATGTTGAATTACCAGACCCAATGGATGAACCGGGATCAAATCGTGGAGACCAGTTACCAGGCAGCAATGGAGTTGAATCGGATAAAGTTTAATCACGGAATCATCTCCTCCCGGGAATTTCAGAGGCTTAAAAAAAGAGTTGAGCAGAGTTTGAGAGCATCAGAGGCAATAGATAAAATTGTGGAAAGTGGACAATTAGAGAAAAGTTTTGAAAGCGGAAATTATAACGGAAAGATAGACTCAGATGCATTGCAGGTGGAATATTTCAGCATCTGTGAGAAAAATGAGCTGAAATGGCCTACCCGAATTTTCAACTTCAATCTTCCTCAGCCTTTTCTCAAGCTATACTCTTTGATCTTTATCCTACCCAATTTCATCAGAAATCTTCTGATGGAAATGAGTGGGAAGCGATAAATAGCCTTGCTTGATCTATAAACCGATTTATTAAATTAATCTATGGGCTTAAACAGGCTTTTAATTTTTTGGACGATTATTCTTATCACAGCTCCAATATAAAGCAGGGTATAAGAGGGGATAAGCAGGATTTTATCTGTGGGAGTCGTTCGATGTTTTTTTAAGAACTTGTAATATCCGCGATGGGATAGATAAATCATTTTGGGTTTGGCTTTTCGGGTGGAAGCGCCCAGGAGATGATAGGCTTTTGCTTCCGGATAATAGAATATTTTCCAGTTAGCTTTTTTCAACCGGTAACATAGATCGACGTCATTGAAAAACATGACAAAGCTCTCATCCATAAGCCCCACCTGGTCTAATGCTCTTCTGCGCAGCATCAAAGCCGAACCCATAGGCTGATCCACCTCCCTCAAGGAATCGTGATCAAAATAACCCATCCTCCATCTTGCAAAGGATTTGCTTTTTGGAAACAGATATGATAGACCCAGAACCTCATATATCAGTGTTGAAAATCCCGGAAACTCCCGACAGGAAGGTTGGAAACTTTCATCAGAATTCAGAAGCTGTGGTCCTGCTGCCCCTGCCTCAGGATGATGTTCCATAAATAAAAAAAGATCCAGCAAGGCATTGTCCTTGAGCCTCACGTCCGGATTCAAAAGCAGAATATACTTGCCCAGGGAGCATTGTATTCCCTGATTGTTAGCTTTAGCATAGCCTAAGTTCTCTTTGTTTTCAATGACGATAACCTGAGGATAAAATTCCCTGATTATGTCTTTGGTGGCATCCTGGGAGTCGTTATCCACCACCACAATTTCAAACCTCAGTTTACCCTTATGGGTATAAATCGAATCCAGGCACTCTCCGATTAAACCAGAACTGTTCCAGGTAACTATGACGATCGATACGTCCATCTCAGTAAATTAAAAATTTAAAGTTAAAAATTTAGAATTCATTTTAATAATCAATGTTTTTGCAACACCAATTCAAAAAGCTTTGCTAGTTTGGAGGTAAGGTATCTTCTTTCTAAGAATTTCAGATCCTCAACCTTCAGTTCAGCAACTTTTTCTTTTTTATCGAATTTTTGATAGAAATAAAATAAAGCTTCCTTGATCTCCGGGATATTATCAGGTGATACGACCTTGCCAGCATTGAACTCTTTTATGATCTGGGCAGCAGCCCCCTTGGGAGGAACCACAGCTAGAATGGGTTTTTGAGCAGCCATATATTCAAAGATCTTTCCAGTGAGGATAATTTCACCCTGTTTTCGAGGGGTTATGGCTAATAAAAAAAGATCAGCTTGACTCAGAAACTCCACTGCCTGCTTATGAGGCAGGTATCCTTTTTGTTCCACGATATTTTCAAGATCATACTTTGTGAGCAGTTTATCCATATCAATTCCTGCGCAAAGACCAATATGATTGAATTTAATTTTATTTTTAGGAATCAGGTTTTCCTCAAGAAGGCCAGATAGGGCTGCCAAAAAAGGCTGGGGGTTATGATCCGGGCTAAAAGTTCCCATATAAACTACGGTGAAAAGATCAGACCGGGATTTTGGAGTTAATTGAAAATCCTCTGAATCAAATCCGCTAAGGATAAGTTCTGATTTCCCTATTCTATTTTCTATTTCTTTAAGTTTTTGCAGTAATATATCGTTTACTGCGGTTACCCCATCTGCCTTTTTTAGTAGTGTTTTTTGTATTCTGTTTTTTAACCAGATATGAATAGGAGTTGGTGGATATTCATACTGGTAGCCACCGCTCCAAAGGTCCCGATAATCTGAAACCCATTTGATTCCGGTTAGAAGGCTCAAAAGATAGCCTATCAAGTGAGAGGTTATTGGTGGGGAGGTGGAGAAAATCAGATTGATCTTTTCCCTTTTACACAAAAAATATCCCTTTGCCAGGGCCCAGGGCAGCCAGCCGATCTTGTTGTCCGGAAAAAGAAACCAGGACAGGAACTTGGACTTTCCCTCAGTGTAGGATTTTGCTTTTCCCTTCTTTTTTCTTTTAAAAAATTTCCTGATTAGAAACAAAATCCTCAAAGGATCTAACGAGCCCGTACGAAAAACTTCAACATTTTCAGGAATTTCCTCCATTAATGAGGGGTCAGATGATAGATACTCCACATCCTTTAATGTTAAGACCACCGGCTGCCAGCCAAACTGAGGGAGATATTTGACAAATTTAGCTACCCTCTGTACTCCTCCCATACCCATAGGAGGGAAATAATAAGCTATGATTAATACTTTCTTTGTAAATATCTCAGTCATTCTTTAATAAATTGCAAAAACTATCCTCGATTTTTCTCATATTATCTTCCCATAAAGCTTTCTTTCTTATCACGATGAGATTTTCCTCTCTAAAATTATTCAATTTATTAAAATTAGCTATGGCAAAAATTATCTTTTCAGCCAAAGCCTGGTGATCCTCAGGAGAAAACAGAAAACCGTTCTCTCCGTTTCTTATCCATTCCCGGTTTCCGGGGATGTCGGTAACCACAGGAATAATGCCTGATGCCATGGCTTCCAGCAATGCCACTGAGGTGCTGTCCGAAAGGGAGGTGGAGACATATATATCAGCCTTCTGAAAAAGATTCATAAATTCTTCTCTGGGTAAAAAAGGCTTGAACTCGATAAATTTATTCAGACCTAACTTATATGACAATCCGAGCAGATTCTTCTTTTGAGAACCGTCTCCGATAATTACGAATTTGACTTTTTTCGGATATACTTTAATTACCCTGGAAGCAGCCATTAGCAGGGTTTTATGATTATATATAGGTTCCAGTTTTCTGGCACTCAGAATGGTAAAGGTCTTCTGGGATTGGCGTTTTTCCTCACTTTTTTCTAAAAGGCTCTGGTTAATTCCCATAGGGGAGATGATTATTCTTTGTCTCATAACTCCCATCTTTTCCACAGCATCTGCCAAGTTCTGACCATCTGCGGTTAAAAGATCAGCTTTTTCTAACACATACTTTACTCTGAGCCTATGTATAAAAGATTTTTTTGGTGAGATCAGGACATCTGAGCCCCAGCAGGAAACAACCAGGGGCTTAAATCCAGTTAAAGCTCCAGTGAATCCATAAGCCGAAGCGAAATGGGCATTCAGAATATCAGGGGCTATCTCTTTTAAAATATTTTTAACCTGGGGAACAACCAGTATAAATTTCAAGGCATTGACAGGACAACAAGATTTCAAGACATGGTGAGGGGCTTTAATTTTGATGCCCTGTTCTAATGAGAGCAGGTGGCACTGGTGACCTTTTTCTGCAAAATAATCCACCCACCTTTGGGTGTGGTAACTTGTTCCATCTGCCAGAAAGCAGATTCTCATTTTTTAATGCCTCTTATTTTTTCGATAAACTCCCCCAGTCTTTTTTTCTTTTCATATATCAGATATTCTTTATTTTCTGCACCCCAGGACTCCTTGAACCTTACCATCCCTTCTGCAGCTTCTGGTGTGGCTCCGAAGTTGAAAATTTTCAAACCGTTTCTCTTTGCCCAGAGAATGCTTTGCAGAAACAAAGCATCGTTGGGTCTGGCGTTTAGCTCCACTGGGTCGGTTCCACCCTCCCAGGCATACAATGTGTCTTTGAACACAAAATTAATTAAGCTTCCAATTATCCTCTCATCTTTCAGGGCAATGAACCATTTTAAAAGATTCCCTTTATTCATCAGGGTAAAGATATTTTCAAAAAGTCGCAGTGGGAATTTTTTTGATTCCAGATTATATCTTCTCCAGGTCTCCAGAGAAAGCTGGTAACATGGTTTAATATCCTCTGGTGATCGAATCTCTTTTACCTGGATTCCCCTTCTTTGAGATTGCCTGATTCCCTCCCTTCTTTTTCTGGTGAAACTTTTCATGTAGTCGGATTCATCAATCTGATCCAGGTTGATCAGATGAGTATGATGTACAGAGGAGGCAAAACCTGTTTTTTGCAGATGTGGATCCTTAGTGTAAAAATCAACCACCTGAATTCTGGTCGTGCTCCAGCATTTGAGCAATTGCGATAGTTTCTCATAGATGGGTAAAAAGACGCTTTCATCGGTTTTATCCTTTTTGATTAATCCTCCATATGTGCCGTAAGGCATTGAATATAAATCTCTCAAACCAAATTTTCCCCTTTGCCACATAGGAAGCCCGGCAAGATATTCCCCCATTTCATCTATAGATATTATAAAAAAGGAGCTGGATCCGGGGAAGCTTTTCTCCCAAACTTTTGCCCAGGATTTAGTATGATAGACTGTGCTGTGGGGTGATTCTTTGAGAAGTTTATTCCATTTTTCTTCATTCAGATCATTGACGCTCTTAATCTCTACTCCCATAGAGAACTACTCTCTTATCACCGCAATTTTGCCAACGTGGGTATTGCCCTGAGCATCTGTAATCAGAAAAAGATAGATGCCTCCGGAGACCAATTCCCCGGATTGATTTCTCAGATCCCATTTCCAGTTTTGGGTTGAGGTGATTTCCTTTATAAACTCACCGACTACAGTAAAGATTTTAATTTTGGATTCATAAGGGGGAATAGTGAAACTAACCTTTTCCTCGCCCGTTTTTATCACTGCGGGATTGGGGTAGGGAACGATTTCCGAGAGGTTTTCAATCGGGGATATGCCAGGATATTTAAGTCGGGACAAGCCGTTCTCCGTTCCGATCCAGACTTCTCCCTTTTTTTCATCTATAGCTAAAGACCTGATCAGGTCATGACACAATTTGCTGTTTTCCGTGGTGAAGGAATCGGTGAAAACTCCCAGATCGTTCAGAACTCCCAATCCGTTGAGGGAGGCAATCCATTTATTATTCAACTGGTCCACTGCTATGAAATTGACCTGAGGACCAATCTGGGAGGGAAGGAACACCTTTTCAAAGACCTGATTGAAAGAGTCAAACCTGAATAGTCCTTCACTGGTCCCGGTCCATAGGATTTCTTTTTTATCTATAACTACGCACCTGACATCTCCTGACAGATCATCGGAGCTGCCATAACAATTTAGATCATCGTCACCCTTGAAGGAAACGGTTCCATTATAATCGTAGTCACAGAGTCCGGCACCTTGAAAGCAGCCCCAGAGATGATCGTCTTTCACCATAATCTGGTTGATGATGCTATCTTGAAGCCCATCCTCTGATGAGAAAACACTCCATTGATTTTGAGGATTTAATGCCACGATCCTCGTTCCATCAAAAGCCGCATAATTCGAAAACCAAGCGTTACCCTGCTCATCAAGGGATATGCTGTTTATCACCACGTAATCTGGATTTTCTCCCACTCCCCTGATGGGGCTGTTCTGATTATTATATCTGACCCACGTATCGGAAGCATCTTTTCCAAAAATACCTCCACCCCAACTTCCGAACCAGACGTTATTTTGGGGATCAACTGCTACTGCTACTATGAGTCCTCTTGAACCTGAGGAGACCGAATCCATGGTCTCTCTGTGTGATTTCCAGTTTGCCCCATCATAGGAGGAGGCACCATCCCGGAAATTGGCGCACCAGATTCTTCCCTCAAAGTCAACGGCTAAACCCGAAAAGGTGTTGCCCGAAGGACCTTGAATCAGATAATTTAACCATCCTCCACCGTCATATGTAAGAAGTCCTTTACCCGGAGTTCCGACCCATAAATTTCCCAGAGAATCTTGATCTATTGAATTCGCCCATCGGGTCGACATTCCCTCCCAGGGTATAAGTGACCAGCGATCCTCAGTATAGAAATATACTCCATTGTTGGTGGCTGCAGTTAGGTTTCCGTTCAAGATTTTAAGCTGGTTTACTCTCAATCCGCCTAACCCCATATACATAAAAGAAGAATCCTCTTCAATAAATCTGAATACACCGTTATTAGTACCCAGATAAAGGTCATCCTGGTAATATTTTAGGCTTCCGATGAAATCATTAGTTAACCCCTCTTTCTCCCCCGCAGAGAAGGAGGACCAGGAGGTGGGATCCTGAAGATTGATCCGGGGATCGTCCTTTTCAGCGAAAGCCATCCCCTTGTCTGTGCCTATCCAGACCTTTCCCTCGCCCACTTCTACGCAGTTCACCGAGTCAGGCGAGATCTCGCCGAATCTCTGATAGGTTTCTTTGATTTCCCCCTGGTTCTTTTCGATTAAAAACAGGCTTACCACTCCTGATGCTGCAATCCACAACCTGTCAGAATCAGGCAGTATATCTTTAACCATAAGTTTTTTCTTGTCCTTTTCAATGATGTAAACTCTCCAGGAATCTGTATCCAGTTGATATTTGGTTAGAGTTCCGTTACGAGCACCAAACCACATATTTCCCAAGGAATCCCTGGCAATACAAAAAAGCTCGTTTCCACCCAATCCGTCCACATTGGTCAGCTGGGTCACCGACTCATCCTGCGGATCAAAGATTATGACTCCCCCGGTCGTAGCGCCCCACAAATTACCTTCATTATACAGGATTTCCCGGATATAATTCATATTGGTGAAGGTCTGCCACTCTGAGGCCCGGCTCATTTTAAAAAAGGAGATGAAAATGAAAATCAATAACGTTATTCTTTTCATATTGAATATAATTTAAGGTTTTCTAAGGAAAAAAGACAGTCCTAAAATTCCCAGACTGAAAAAAGAACAACCCAGGGCAAACCAGTCTCCGTGCATAGTATAAAAGGTCTTTTCCCTCCTTAAAGATATTTCACCCACCACATTTTTTCTAACGAAGAGGGGTGTGGAATTGGACATCCTGCCATAGGGATCGACAAAAAAGGATATGCCGGTGTTGGCACAGCGGGCGATGCTGATCCGGTTTTCGATAGCTCTGAAGATCGCTATCCGGGCATGCTGAAAAGGTCCGTGGGTTTTTCCGAACCAGGCATCGTTGGTGATATTAACTAAAAATTCCGCACCCCTTTTTACAAATTCCCGCACCAGGTTGGGAAAGATTATCTCAAAACAGATTAGGGTGGCAAATCTGCCTTTGGGATGCTGGAAGATAACGTATTCCTGACCGGGTGAGAAATCAGCCGTTCCCAACTCGATTTTATCTAGAACGTGAACCTTATCGCTGAAAGGAATCCTTTCACTAAAAGGTACTAACTGCAATTTATAGTGTGCCTCCGGGAAATTAGAGCCGGGCATGAAGAAAAAAGCCGAGTTATAATAAACATACTCATGATGACCCGATACCTTGTATTCATTGCTTCCCACGACGAGAAAAGTATTCAGGCTCTCTGCCAAAGATTGAACCAGGTGAAAATATAAGGGCTCGTGGAGTAAATAGCAAGGGCTGGCTGTCTCAGGCCAGATTATCAAGTCCACCTTTTTTGGGGCTGCCTCCTGGGTCATCCTGGTGTAGACCCTGAAGTTATAATCCAGAGAATCCGGATGCCATTTGATATCCGGAGGAATATTGCCCTGCAGAAGCGCAACCTTCAGGTCTTTTTTTTGCTTGAGATCAGGAATTACCATCTTTCCATGAATATACGGGATAATCAGAAAAACCAGAAAAATTGAAGCTAACCAGTAGAACTTCTTCAGGTTTTCGGAATTTTTTATCGCCAGGAAAACTAAAACGTTCAGCAGGACAACCCAGAAGGAGATTCCCCAGACTCCGGTGAAACTGGCATATTGAATCAATTCCAGATAATAAGTCTGGGTGTAGGCTAAATTTAACCAGGGAAATCCTATCTCCCCCAAAGATCTGAGATATTCCATTCCCACCCATAAGAAGGGTAAGAAAAATATAGCCTGATATTTTAATTTTTTCTGAATCTGATTAAAAAGCAAGAGCAGGACAGCAGGGTATAAGGATAAGACCAGAATGGCTCCAATTGTTCCCGGGATGGCAATGGGAGCGGCATAGGCTATCCAGAACAAAAGAAGGGAATTGGTGATAAGCCCCCAAATATACCCCACTTTAAAAACATCCCAATCCTTTTGATTTTCACATGCGAAAATCAGAAACACCAATGAGAAATAAGCCAAAAAGCCTAAGGGTAAGGGAGGAAAGGTTACACAGAATAAAAGTGCGGAGATAAGTGCAAAAATATATGCTTTTCTTCGCATTAAATTGAATTGCTATACCACTAATAACTGGTTACGGGAATTCAAAAGAGAAGGATGGTAAATTGTTTTTTTCACTGTCTAAGTCTTATTTCTCTGTGTAAAAGAGCTAAATATTATTATCGATGCCAACAAATGGAGATTTTCAGGTTAAAAGCGATCTCCCTTCCATTTCATCCGGTTTTTCAATTTTTAAATACTCTAAGATAGTCGGTGCCACATCCGCTAAAATTCCTCCAGAACGTAATTTCCCCGGGTAATTAACATCCACCAGGATAAAAGGGACCGGATTTGTAGTATGGGCGGTAAAGACCTCTTTGTTTTCTGGATCTATCATCTTCTCGGCATTTCCATGGTCTGCTGTGACCATTGAGACTCCTCCCACCTCACTTAAAGTGGCTACTACTTTGCCCACGCATTGGTCCACCGTCTCCACTGCTTTTACTGCTGCTTTTAAGACACCGGTGTGCCCCACCATATCACAGTTGGCATAATTAAGAATTATGACTTTGAATTTCTTCGATTTTATTTCCTTTATCACCCGATCTGTTACCTCATAGGCGCTCATCTCCGGTTTCAGATCGTATGTGGCAACCTTGGGTGAGGGAATCAGGATTCTTTCCTCACCTTTGAATTTTCTTTCCTGGCCCCCGTTGAAAAAGAAAGTGACATGAGCGTATTTTTCGGTCTCGGCTATGCGCAGCTGGGAAAGATTGTTTTCTGACAATACCTGGCCCAGGATGTTTTTCATTTTGTGCTGGGGAAAGGCAACTTTAGTATTCAAGGTCACATCATATAGGGTCATGCTCACCAGGGGTATGATCAAGTTAGTGGGGCGGGGGAATTCGTTGAAATCCTTCTGGGTTAGGGCTCGGGAAAGCTGCCGGGCGCGGTCCGCTCTGAAGTTGAAAAATATTCCTGAATCATTCTCCTTTATCCTTCCCCCATCCGGATTTTGATCATAACTTAAAACTATGGGTTTAACAAATTCATCGGTTACCTGATCCTGATAGGATTTTTCAATGGCGGATAGAACGTCCTTTGTTCTTTGGCCCTCACCTTTAACCATAGCCTGGTAAGCTTTGTTTATTCTCTCCCATCTTTTATCTCTGTCCATGGCATAATATCTGCCAGCCACGGTGGATAGTTTTCCCACGCCATATTCAGCCATTTTTTCCATAAGTTGCTTGATATACCTTTTTCCGGCAGTAGGGGAGGTATCTCTCCCGTCCAGAAATGCGTGTACCCATACCTTCTGGAGCTGGTTGTCTCTGGCTAATTTCAATAGGGCATAGAGATGATTCAGGGAGCTGTGCACGCAGCCATCAGAGACCAGACCCATCAGATGCAGGGAGGAGCCTTTCTTTTTTACCTGGTTCATGGTCTCAAGGAATATTTCGTTTTTAAAAAACGAGCCGTCCTGGATAGCCTTGTCTATTCTGGTGATCTCCTGGTAAACGATCCTGCCAGCCCCTAAGTTCAGATGTCCCACCTCGGAGTTGCCCATCTGACCCTCAGGTAATCCCACATCCAGCCCGGAGCAGCCCAAAAGGGTATGAGGATATCTTTTGAAAAGCTGATCCAGATTGGGGGTCTTAGCTAAATAGATGGCATTTCCTTCTTTTTCCTCTGAGTAGCCAAACCCGTCCATTATCAGAAGCAATATCATATTCCCTCCCTCACCATAAGAGCTGTACTTCCCTTTTCCCGGATTTTATCTCCCCTATTCTATATACTTTTTCTCCCAATTGAGATAGCTTTTTTTGAACTTTAGGTGCTTCCTTTGGGGAAACCACTATTACCCATCCTATTCCCATGTTGAACACTTTAAACATTTCTTTTTGATCGATATTTTCCAGTTTCTGAATGAAATTAAATATGGGATTAGGTTTCCAGGATTGGATATCTATTATAGCTTTACAGTTTTCAGGCAAAATTCTTATCAGATTTCCGGCAATTCCTCCTCCGGTAATGTGAGCCATTCCGTTTATCTTGTGACTTCTTAATACTTGGGAGACCGGGTGTAAATAGCTTTTATGAATTCTAAGAAGCTCCTCTCCCACGGTTGTTTTGAGCTGACTGACGTAATCCTTGACCTTGAATTTGCCCAGCTCGAAAATCACCTTTCTGGTCAGAGAATAACCATTGGTGTGCAGACCGTTTGATCTTAAACCTAAGACCTGATCCCCTGGTTTGATCTTGCCTCCGTCCACAATTTCATTTTTTTCCACCACGCCCACGATGAAACCCACCAGATCATACTCGCCCGGATTATAAAATCCCGGCATCTCTGCCATCTCCCCCCCGATAAGGGCACAGCCTGCCTTTTTACAGCCCCGGGACAGGCCTTTGATAATGTCCTTCATAATAATAGGAGAGAGGTTGGCAGTTCCGATGTAATCCAGAAAGAACAAAGGTTTTGCTCCGTGAACCAGAATGTCGTTTACGCAGTGGTTGACTATGTCCTGGCCCACAGTGTCGTGTTTTTTCATCATGAAAGCTACTTTGAGCTTGGTTCCCACCGAATCGGTGCTGGATATCAAAACCGGATCTTTGTATTTTCCCCTGAGGGCATAGAATCCCCCGAATTTTCCCAATTCAGACAGGACCCCAGGGGTGAAGGTGGATTTAGCCAGGGATTTAATTTCCTTTTTTGCTAGATCCGCTGCCTCTATGTTCACGCCTGAGTTTTTATAACTGATAGTTTTTTTCATTTGGAAATTACTGGGAAACTACAGGCTTTTTTGATAGAGTTATCTTATGTCTCAGTGAAAACCAGGATACAAACATATCTTAAAGAAGCTTTTGCCCGTTAATTTCCAGCTCGAATTTCAACTTAAGAAATTCGGCTGCTTTTCTGCAGACCACCATCCGGGACAGGAATATCTCGAAGTATTCCATTACCTGGGACACGGAGGTATCGATCTTAATTTCCAGGGAGATGGTCTTTTTCTCCGGGTCCACCCGGAGAAAGGACGATTTAGCTGCGTAGTTGACCCGGTCGTGAATGTCCTGACGGATCATCTCCAGATTTCTCACCCGGGAGCTGTGCACGTCGGATTTATCAGCTAAAATTACCGCAGCACAGATGTCGGATATGGGCTGGCCATCTTTCTCGTCATGGTTGCCAATGGCAGCTACCACCTCCATTACATCCTGGTAGGGCATGTTCATCTCCGAAAGGACCTGGTGAGCCAGAAGCGCTCCGCTCTGGGCATGATAATCCCGGTTGACCACATTGCCGATGTCGTGAAGGTAAGCTGAGATGGTTGCCAGGTTGGCTTCATGTTCCGGTTTTTTCAGCCGTTTCATTATGTTGTAAGCGATATTAGCGGCTAAACTGGAATGCCTTTCCCCGTGCTCGGTATAACCAATCACTCCCAGATACGCGTCAGTTTTGGCTATCAGCTCCTTTACCCGGGGATTTCTTTTAACATCCTCTAAGGTGATCATATCGGATTTCGTTTTTTTATTTTTTAAATTAACTGCCATTCCAAATCAGATTTTACAAGTTACATCATTTCCATTGGATCCACATTAATTGTTATACGCACAGAAGAGCTCTTTTTCAAACTTTTCATCTGACTAACTACATCCATTAGCTCAACCGCCTTCTCTGGTTTCTGAACCTTGAGCAGTATCTGATATCGGTGTTTCCCCCGGATTTTGAACAGGGGGGCAGGCGCAGGCCCCAGGATTTCCATGTTCTTTTCCGATTCTGACTTTTTTTTCAACCTGGTAGCAAACCTCTGGGAAAATCTATTTACAATCCTTTTGTCTGTTCCTGAAAATTGAATAAGTATCAAATGGCTGAAGGGAGGATAGTTCAGTTCCTTTCTATTTTTTGTCTCCAGCTCATAGAATCTCAGGAAATCTCCTTGAGAGACAAATTTTATGGACCAATCCTCAGGGTGGGAGGTTTGAATTATAACCTCCCCGTTTTCCTTTACCATCCCCAGCACCTGATTTAAAAGTTGAAAAGTTTTTTCACTGGACCTGAAATCGGGAAAATCCAGGGAGAAATCAGCGGAGATGATTCCCACCAGACTTACTTTAGGTAAATCCCATTCCCGGGTAATCATCCGGGTTCCCAAAAGGAGATCGAAATCTTCTTTTTTGAATCTCTCTGAGATCATCTGATGGTTATCTTTGCTCGAAACGGTATCCAGGTCCATCCTGAGAATTGAAGCTCTGGGGAATTCCCTTTTGATCTCCTGGTTTATTCCTTCGGTTCCTGCACCGGCATAGCTGAAACTATGCCCTTGGCATTGAGGGCAGGTTGACCCCACCTGCGTTTTGTAATTACAAAAATGGCATCTTAAGGAAAGATCAGCCTGATGAAAGGTAAGGGAGATGTTGCAATTGGGACACCTGTAAACAAAACCGCAGTCCTGACATTTGACCACTTTGGAAAAACCCCTGCGGTTCAAAAAAAGAGCGACTTTTTCCTTTTGTGTAAGTTTTTCCTGTATCAGATGGGAGAGTCCTCTGGAGAAGGGGCTGAAATTGCCCTCCTTTTTTTCCCGATACATATCCACGATCTCAACCCGGGCTTTTAGTCTTTCCTTTTCTTTTAGTCCATATAAAACATATTTTCCTTCTCTGGCATTGTAATAGGACTCCAGGCTGGGTGTGGCAGAACCCAGAATGATTACTGTATCCTCGGTTTCCCCTCTTTTGATAGCCACATCCCGGGCATGGTATCGGGGATTTAAATCCTCCTGTTTATAGCTGGGATCGTGCTCCTCCTCCAGGATTATAAGTCCCAGATTTTCTGAAGGTGTAAAAACAGCTAAGCGGGTTCCCACAGCGATGGACATTTCCCCTTGCTTTGTCTTTATCCAGTTTTCATATCTCTCAGATGTCGGTAAGCGGGAGTGAAGACAAGCAACATTTTCACCGAAATGCGATCGCAAATATATTTCAAATTTATTGATTAAAAAGATCTCTGGAACCAGAATGCATGCCTGTTTTTGATTCTTTAACACCTCTTTAATGGCTTCCACATAAATTTTAAGCCGATCCTGGTGATTCCCTCCCTGAAGGAGAAAAACCTGATGGGTCTTATTTTGTATAGCTTTCTTTATTTGCGAGGAGATCTTAACTTCCTCAGAACTTAAGATCTGATCTGAATCTTTCAGTGATCCAGTAGCTTTAACTTTCTCCCTTTGTCTCTCCTTCTGGATTATCTGCACTATTTCTTTTTTTTCCAGCTCTCTCAGGGTTGGTGTTGGTGATTTAAATATCAGCTTAAGCTTCTCCAGAGAAAGCTCTCCTTTATTCTCAATCAAGGTCTGGAAAATCTGCCACTGTTTGGGGGCTTTATGTTTCAGCTTTTCCAATTCATCTTCACCCGGCAAGGGTTCTTTTAACCGGAAAATCTTTTCCGGTCCAATCTCTTTTCCGGGTAAAGGAGGCTTGAAGAAAAACTCAATTCTGTTTTTCTCTTTCAGATGAGAAAGGTCAGCCCATATCTCTTTGTAATTCATTTTTCTTCTGATGGAAGTTAGTTTCATCTGGGGCTTTTTTTCCAGAAGCTTCAAGATTTCATTTTGCCTGGGGGATAGGTTTTCAATTTTTTTCTTATGGAATTCGTTTTTTTTAATCCAGATGGAGCTTTCCGTTTGAAGTTCCGGGGGAAGAGCCGCTTTCAGGGCTTCACCCCAGGAGCAGAAATAATACTCAGAAACATAACGGGTCAGCTTAAGCATCCCGGGGGAGAAAAGAGGTTTTAGGTCCAGAACATCAATTATTTTTTTCACCCCTTTGATTTTTGTCCGGGGAACGATTTCCACCACAAATCCCGTGATAAATCTTTTCTCCAGAGGGACCAAAACCTGGCAGCCTAATTTTATTTTCCCCTGAAGGTCTGAGGGTATCTGATAGACGAATTGTTTCCTCACCGGCAAAGGTAATGCGATTTGGGCGTACATCCGGGTTACCTTTATAAACAAAACAAATAAAAAGGCAGTAGAAAGACTCCACTGCCTTTGTCCCTTAACCTAAATCATTTTACTGGCCTTCTGCCTTTTCAGCAGCTTTTAGAGCTTTCTCTCTCAAACCCATTTTTGTATAAGCGATGCTTAAGGTGCTCCAGGCGTCCTTGTTGGTGGGATCTATTTTTACCACCTTTTCCAGAATCTCTATTGACTTATCGGTCTTTTCCTGCTGGAATAATGTTTGTCCCAGATACTGCATAGCCTCCATATCATCCGGGTCCAGATCCACTGCTTTCTGAAAGTCCATCTCCGCCAGATGATAAAACTCCTTTTGTTTCTCCACCAGTTGCTTGGACCGATCAATCAGACCTTGATCTTTAGGGTTAAGTTCCATGGAATCTCTGACCGTTACCATTCTCTTATATATCTTGATAGCCTCGTTCAGATAAAGAATCCCTCTATTATAGTAGGCGTCTTTGTAGTTGGGATCTAACTCGACGACTTTATCATAAGCCACCTTAGAGCTATCCGGAAGACGTAAAAGCTCAAAAATGGTAGCCATATTGATATAAGCGTTGACGTTCTGAGGATCCATAGCCAGTAGTTTCCGGTATACCTCTAATGATTTGTTATACTCTTTACAGTTAAACGAGATCTGAGCCTGGGCATTTAAAACCTTGACATCCTCAGGTTTTATCTTGTAAGCCTGTTCGCTATAGTTCAAAGCCTGCTCGCAGTTGTTCATCTTCATGTTTTGGGCTGCTGCGTTGAGATAGGCTTCGTATCTATTAGGGTCGATGACAATGGCCATCTTGAATTTCTCCAGCGCTTTTTCCAGACTGTCCTTATCAGCGTCAGTTACTCCGGAATTGAACATAGCCACCCATTTGTCCTCTCTTATTACCTGGATTTCATTTTTGAACTGGGGGCTTATTTCCAGGGAACTATCAAAGTGTTTTGCCATCTCCGGGTACATCCTTTTCTCCGCGTAGATTTGACCCAGAAGAAAATGCGCCTCGGCATCCTCCGGATTGTGTTCCAGCTCCAGCTGAAGTTGTTTGACGGCATTATCGTAGTCTGGGGGCCTGAGCTTGAGGTAGATTTTGGCTGAGGTGATGTACTGTGATTTAACCCCACAGCCATAAACAATAAAGATTGAAACCAAAAGCCCCAGAACAATAAGAAAGTATTTGGAGTTTCTCATTCCTCCCTCCGGTAATTAGTTAAAGTTTAATTTCATTAGATTACAGGTTTTTGCCTTTTACTAAAACACTTCATTTAAGGAAAATCAGATCATCTAACATATCTTACGGTATAGGTTATGACCTTTTCCTCGTCCGGCTGCACCGGTATTTTATACTCAATGGTCTGAGCGTCCTTCTTATTGTATTCGAAATTGGATCTGATTATCTCCCATTCCGCATAATATGAAAGATGCTCCACCACGGTCACCTCAATTGCCTCTTTTTTGTGATTGCGCAGCTTTATCTCGTATGTTTCCTCCCAGACGTCCTCTGAAATCTTATTATAGTCTGTTCTTTTTCTCTCGCCCACTACATCGAAGGCATCCCCCAGATAGACCCTCACCTTCTCGTCTTTGGGAGTGTGGTCTATTTTATCCTCGCCTACAAATTCGAGCGATTTGTCCACATCCTCTTTGTAAACTCTGATTTTTCCTTCAGGCAATGGGATTCCCAGTCCCTCTTCCTGAGAGTTTACAAACTCCAGGTTGACTTTGACCTTTTTGGCTTCCCGTGCCCCATCATAAAGAAATATCTTATTCACTTTTACTTTTTCTGTGGGGAAGAGGGTGATCTGTTTTATCTCTTTGTCTTTTATAGTTGCGGGACGTGTCAAAGTATATAGATGATATTCAAAAAACGCCTTCTCCTCAAAAGGGCGTGCCACATCAGCTGCTGCCAGTTCAATTCCCTTAGCCATAAGTGGCCTTATTACTCTTTCCTCCACCCGGTGGACCTCGCCTGCCACCAGCTTCATCTTAGCCTCTTTATAGGTAGCGCCGGATCTATTGTTTATGGAAACCCAGCCGGCTAGCTCTAAGTTCTGATCCTTTTCATCCACCACACCCACGTATTCAGCATGCCAGTTTATTCCGGTGGTCAGATAGCTTACCTGTGCTTTGTGTTTTCCCTGAATCTGAGACTCAAGCCACCAGAGCAGGGTGGGTCGGGTTATCAAGCCCTCAGGCAAAGAGGGGAAGAATAAGTCCATAACCTCAGATCTGGAGACTATCCTAATTCCGCCGTCCTTCTCCTTTAAAGTCAGATTATCGGGTGCATAGGAGAGAAGCTCCCCGGTGTAAAGTTTTTCCCCTTTGGTTTTTATCTGGATCTCCTTGTCCAGGTATTTTTCCAGAATTTTATCTGAGCTCACCAGATCGAACTGGTAGTTCTGCTCCAGTATCATTACTTTCTCCGGGGAATCCACTGCCTTGAAATGAACCGAGGTGGGGTCGATTTGAGCTGCCACATCGAAAAATTTTATCTCATTTTTTCCTTTCTGGAAATCGAGGGTCCGGGTGTCCTTGACCAATGCTAAATCCCGGTTATATATGGTGATGGCTATTTCCTGAGCAAAGGTTATACCAGCCAGGAATAATAACAGGCCTAAACTAATAATGAAAATCCTTTTCATGGCATCTTCTCCCTTAAAGATTTTAACTTACTGCTTTTACCATCCTAAAACCATTTCCAGGTTTTTATTTAATTTATCCAGCATTTTCTCATAATCTTCCTTTTTGTTCTTCTCCTTCTCGATGATATTTTTGGGGGCTTTCTTCAAAAAGTAATCGTTGGTTAGTTTTTTGCTAGTTTTATCCAAGAGGGTGGTTATCCTCTGGATTTCCTTTTGCAGCCTCTTTCTCTCCACCTCCGGATCGATAAGGCCTTCGAGAATGACAAATACCTCCATATTCTTTATCACCGCGCTGGCTACCTTGGGCGGCCTTTTTATTCTCTGTCCCATTTTCAGCTCATCCACCCGTCCCAGGTTCAGGATATAGTGCTTGTTATCGTCAATGGTCTTTAAAAGGTCTTTTTTGTCTACCTTAAGCAGAACGTGGGCTTTCTTGGCTGGGGGGATATTTATCTCGGACCTGATGTTTCGGATGGCGGATACCACGTCCTGAACTCTCTGCATTCTCTCCTCCAGATCCGAATCGATGTAGCTGGTATTCGACTCGGGCCATTTAGCTTTCATCAGGGTCTGGTCTAAATCACCAGGATCAAGGTGATAAAGTCCGTGCCAGATCTCCTCGGTGATAAAGGGCATAAAGGGATGAAGCAGTTTTAAGATATTGTCCAGAAGGAGTAAAGCCAGTTTCTGAGCATGTATTTTTTCCTCATTGTCGTCCGGCAGGGTAAATCTGGGTTTAACCAGCTCTACCCACCAGTCGCAGAAATCATGCCACACAAAGTCATACAACGCCTTAACCGAGGAATTGAAACGGTAATCCTGCATAAACTGGGTAATGTCCTGGATGGTCTTGTTCAAACGGCTCAGGATCCAGCGGTCGGCTAACTCCAGATGGTCATTCTCGATTTTGGTGTCAGCTTTGTTAAAATCAAATGATTTGAGATTCATTATCACGAATTTGGAGGCATTCCATAGTTTATTGGCGAAGTTGCGGCCAATCTGAAAGGTGTTATAGGAGATGCAGGGATCCTGCCCCTCGGGTGTTACCAGGATCATACTAACCCTTAAAGCATCGGTGCCATATTCCTTTATTATGTCCAGAGGGTCGATTCCGTTTCCCAGGGACTTACTCATTTTGATTCCCCTGGTGTCCCTGACGGTTCCGTGAATGTAGACATCGGAGAAGGGGATATCCCCCATGAATTCCAAGCCAGCCATGATCATCCGAGCCACCCACAAAAATATTATCTCCGAGGCAGTAAAGAGGGCTTTGGTAGGGTAGAAGCTTTGAAGCTCCTTGGTTTTGTCGGGCCAGCCAAAGGTGGAAAAGGGCCAGAGCCAGGAGGAAAACCAGGTATCCAGAACGTCCTCGTCCTGCCTCAGGTTGGCGGAGTTACATTTGGTGCATTTTTGAGGGGGGGTTTTGTCCACTATTATTTCCCCGCAATCCAGACAATACCATACCGGGATGCGGTGTCCCCACCAGAGCTGGCGGGAGATACACCAGTCGCGGATATTATCCATCCAGTGCATATATACCTTGGACCAATGGTCAGGATGGAATTTTATTTTGCCGGATTTGACCACTTCAATGGCTTGCTCTGCCAGGGGTTTCATTCTAACAAACCACTGCTCTGAAAGATAGGGTTCGATATTGGTGTTACAGCGATAGCAGTTTGCCAGAGGAACTCTATAAGGCTCTGTTTTCTCCAGAAGCTTTTTCTTTTTGAGCTCAGCCAATAATGCCTTCCTGCACTCATATCTTTCCATTCCTGTGAATTTTCCGGCATTCTGGTTCATGGTTCCATCCGGATTCATAACCGAGATCCGCTCCAGATTGTGACGGACCCCCACCTCGAAGTCATTGGGATCGTGAGCCGGAGTTACCTTGACCGCGCCCGTGCCGAATTTGGGATCAACGTAATCGTCAGCAATAATGGGCAGCTCCCGGTCCAGAATGGGAAGAATAGCTGATTTTCCCACCAGTTTCTTGTAGCGTTTATCATCGGGATTAACCGCCACTGCCGTATCCCCCAGCATGGTCTCGGGTCTGGTGGTGGCGACGGTTATATACTTATCGCTCCCTTTGAGCTTGTATTTGATATACCAGAGATTTCCGTCCTTTTCTTCTCTTTCCACCTCGTCATCGGAAAGAGAGGTCTGGCAGCGGGGACACCAGTTGATAATGTATTTGCCCCGATAGATCAGACCCTTTTTATAGAGGTGGACAAATACCTCCAGAACTGCCCGGGACAGCCCCTCATCTAAGGTGAATCGGGTGCGATCCCAGTCGCAGGAACAGCCGATTTTCTTGAGCTGGTTCAGGATGGTCTGTCCGTTTTTTTCCTTCCATTCCCAGGCTAATTCCAAAAATTTCTCTCTGCCGATGCTTTCTTTAGTTTTACCCTCCTTTGCCAGGTTTTTCTCGATCACCACCTGGGTGGCAATGCCGGCGTGATCTATTCCCGGGAGCCATTCCACCTCATATTGCTGGAGCCTTTTCCATCTTGCCAGGATGTCCTGCAGGGTGTTATTCAGGGCATGTCCCAGATGCAGGATATCCGTTACGTTTGGCGGAGGTATTACTATGCTATAGGGAGTCTTACCATTCTCCAGCTGGGCGTGGAAAAAACGACCCTTGAGCCAAAAATCATACCATTTGTCCTCTGTCAATTTGGGATCGTAATGCCTGGGCAGTTCCTCAATTTGCATACAATGTTAACCTCCTAAAACTACAAAACTAACACAACTCTTGATTTTTGTCAAGCTCAATAAAAAAAATCAAAAAGAAATTGAATCCTAAGGATTTATAACTATATTCTTACGTAGATACTTGAATTTAGCTTGTTT
>CAYURP010000017.1:0-55128 GCA_964447175.1 uncultured Ignavibacteria bacterium
AGATTTCTCTTGACAAAGAGAAATTATCTCTTAAATTAATAATAGATAATCATATAACTTAGAACCCCTTTTGGTTGGGGTAAAAGATGAATATATCAAAGAAACCTCAGGCTAAGGTTTTAGTCTGGTCTTTTTTGGCTATATTACCCTTTCTTTTCCTCTATAATCTGAGTTATGGGGATAATCAGACTGCCTGTCCTGATACAATATATTTTGAACCTGTGCCATCTGTTAAGATGTCTCCTGATGGAGATACCTTCTATGTTAATCCAGGAGATGATGTTAAGATTCGTATGAACCTCAAAAATTACATTCATATTTCTGCTTTTACCGCCATATTAAAAGATGAGTGTTATACCGGTAATATTTTACTTGACTCTGCAAAGAACAATGGATCAGCAACGCCCAAATGTTTTGAGGGAAGCAGGGTGGAATACTGGTCAGCCAAAGGGATAAACTTAACGCTTTATCCTCCTACGTTTTTGCTCGGAGCAACTGCCATGATGGATGATCCTCTTCCTCCTGGAGATGGTCCTCTGGCAACTCTTACCTTCACAGCTCTTGACAGCGGTTGCATCTATCTGGATACTCTTTTCACCCCTGTAGGCATCGGTGTAGAAATAATAGATACCCTTTCAATTGGCTATACCCCCATATTTATACCGGGTGTATTTACTGTAAGACTATGCCCTTACAATCCAGGCGATCTGAACTGGGATGATGTTGTTGACATACTGGATGTGCCTCTTATAGTCTATTATCTATTCAGGGGTTGGGAGGCGCCCTGTCCCATAAAAGCTACGGATGCCAACTGTGACCAACAGGTAACAATTGCTGATGCGGTTTATTTGGTGAATTATCTTTTCAGAAGCGGGCCAGCCCCGCAGATTTGTGATTATTGATTATAAAATAAGAAAGATATTAAATATTTTAAATGTCTTGGCGAATAGTATAAAAAATTAACCCTTTGCCCACTTCCCCTCTCGTCCGTGGGCAAAGGGTAGCAGAAGAGGCAATCCAGCAAAGGGGGCGTTAGTTGCAATGAAAGGATATAACAAAATCTGTGCCAATTTTGAACAGCCCACAGAAGTTCTTAAGTAAGCCATTGTAATTAAATAGCTTAAGTAAAACAAAGAAGTTACCCGGTATTTTGCACATATTAAAAGTTTGTTTTATCCGCAGGAATCTGCGGAAATGGGTGGGTGAACGAAAGATTGATTTTACTATCTGCTTATTATTTAACCGATTATAAAAGTCGTGGAAAACAGCGTCTTAACGCAATATCCTGCGGTGAATTCCACTTAAGCTTAAAAACTCCCCTACGGTGAAATGTGATCCGGTGATACATATGGCATCTGAAGGTGATGTAGTCTTTAGAGCATAAAAGTAGGCATCTTTTATCTTCTCGAATGGCTTATATTCCTGGTTAAGCTTTTTAACTGCTTTTTCCAGATCCCGAAGGGTGGCTGATCTATGATAATCGGGTCTGGTGAGGAGTATTAGCTCCGTTTTTTTTGAGATTTGCTTGAGCATCTGAGGATAATCCTTATCTGCCATTACTCCGAATATAAAGACGATATTCTTATCAGGAATCAATTCATCCATTGTTTTTAATAAAGTTCTTATCCCTTCTGGATTGTGGGCTACGTCCAGGATCACCAGCGGTTTTTTTCTGAATACTTCAAATCTGGCTCTCCAATTTACATTTTTTAACCCCTCCCTTATGGAACGATCGGAGATTTTCCATCCCTTTTTCCTCAATTCCTCTAAAGCTAAAATTGCAGTAGCAGAATTTCTTATCTGGTGTTCGCCGGACAACCCTATTTTGAGATGATTATATGTTTTTGAATTGTAATTTAAAAGAAAAGAGGTTTCCTGAAGGTTTTTACCCAGGATTTTCCATTGGCAATGTCTGTTCACCAATAAAAGTTCTGATTTCTTTTTTCTGCAAACTGATCTGATAACTTCTAAGGCTTCTTTTTTATCTGTTTCCACAACTGTAGGGACATTTTCTTTAATTATCCCGGCTTTTTCAAATGCGATCTTTTTTAAGGTCTTTCCTAATATTTTTGTATGATCCAGGCTCAGAGTAGTGATTATCACTAATTCTGGTGATAATGCATTAGTGGAATCCAGCCTCCCGCCTAATCCGGTTTCAACCACTGCGATATCCACTTCTTTTTGTGCAAAATAGGAAAAGGCTAAGGCTGTGGTGACCTCAAAAAAGGTATATTTATTCTTTTCGATCTTTTCCTTTAAATCTGTGACAAAGTCTAAAATAAATTCTTTGTCTATTTTCCTTTTGCCTATTCTGATCCTTTCCCTGAAATCTATCAGATGGGGCGAGGTATAAAGTCCGGTTTTGTATCCTGATTCAGAGAGGACTGACTGTAAAATGGCTGCTACCGAGCCTTTGCCATTAGTGCCGGCTATATGAACTGAGGGAAAATTTTTATGGGGATGGCCCAGGTATTTTAAAATGGATTTGGTGTTGGATAGATCCAGCTTTATCCCGAATCTTTCCAGGCTATAGAGGTATTCCAGTGTTTTGTGGTATTTACTCATTATATTATTTATAAAAAAAATTCGCTGGAAGTTTCACCAGCTTAAATACACAATCATTCAACCAAGATAATCTTTTAGTGAACCTGAAGGTTCACACTCCAGGATTTACAAATTTCAAATTGACCTTACCAGAAAGCTTCCTTGTGTTTTAGATTTTTTAGTCTTTGAGAGTTAACTCAGATATTCAAGCAGCAAAGAGATTGTTTTTTTCAACTCTTTTCGGGGAACTACCTTGTCCAGAAATCCGTGCTCCAGGAAAAATTCAGAGGACTGAAAGCCCGGTGGAAGTTCCTGTCCGATGGTCTGCTGGATTACCCGGGGACCGGCAAAGCCCAGAAGGGCTTTGGGCTCTGCAATTATCACATCCCCCAGGGAGGCATAGCTGGCCATGACCCCGGCAGTGGTGGGATTGGTCAGAACCGAGATAAAAGGAATGCTTTGGGCTTTGAGCTTTGCCAGAAGGGCGCTGGTTTTTGCCATCTGCATCAAGGACAGGATTCCCTCCTGCATCCTGGCTCCGCCTGAACAGGAGACGATCACCAGAGGGATTCTTCGGTCTATGGAGCGTTCGATAGCTCGGGCTATTTTTTCCCCAACCACCGAGCCCATGCTCCCCCCGATGAAGCTGAAATCCATCACCGCAAAGCTTACCTTGATTCCGGAGATTTCAGCTATTCCGGTGATAACAGCATCGTTTAACTCTGTTTTTTCCCGCATAATTCTTATTCTATCAGCATACTTCTTCGAATCCTTAAAGTGTAAGGAATCAAAGGAGATCAAATCACTGTCATATTCCTCCAGTTTTCCCTCATCCAGAAGGAGTTTTATGTAATCTTTGCTTTGGATCCGGAAATGGTAACTGCATTTGGGGCAGACCCAGAGATTTTTCTCCAGGCTTTTGGCATAAATTATATCGCCGCAATTGTTGCACTTTGTCCAGAGCCCATCCGGAATAGTCTTTTTGGACTGGGAGACTAAACCTTCTTTGACCTTTCTAAACCACTCCATATTAAATCACCCTCATACCATAAGATATACTAATATAATTCTTTTAGCAAATGTTAATTTCACCCCAAAACCTTCTCCATAATCAAGGCATCCTCTTGGGGCTTACGATAATAGTTTTTCCTCTGGCCAACTTTTTGGAAGTCGAATTTCTTGTACAGACTTATGGCTGGTTGATTGGAGATCCTGACGTCCAGAGTTATTCTTTTGAAATCTTTTATTTCAGCTATATTCAGTATTTTCTCTATTATCTTCTCCCCGATTCCCTTTCTTCTCAGATCAGGAATAACCGCAATATTGCTTATCTGGATTTCGTCCAACACCATCCACAAGCAGACGTAGCCCACGACTTTGTTGTTAAGTCTTGCCACCAGGGGTAGGGCTAAAGAGTTGTCAATGTCCTGAGAAAAAAAATCTTTTTGCCAGGGGTCAGAAAAAGAGTGCTTCTCGATCTGCGCCACCTGATCCAAATCCTCCTTTTTCATTTTATCAATGATCAGATTGTCCAGATTTTCAGACATTTCTGAACTTAAGCTCTGCTTCGGATTTTCTGACATAAATTGGTTCCAGTAAAAAAAGATCCTCTTTTTCACCTTGTTTCAGTTTCTCCCATCCCATATAAGCCACTGCTGCTCCGCTGGGCAGAGTTTTTTCTCCCCTTAGAAAGTGGGCTTTCTTTCCCATAAGTTTTTTCAACTCCGACTGACAGACCTTGATCCCGGGTCCGGTGAAAGCCACCTCACTGGGTATTTTCTGAATCAATTCAGAGGGATCTACCACAAAATATGATGTTTTTCTTTTTATCTCGTTGTCCTGAGTATCGTAAACAGTTGCATAAACCTGTTTTTTTTTGGCATCCAGAAGTGGAACCAGAGGATACCTGCACCCTCTTGAGAGGAAAGCTAAAGCATCCAGGGTAGGTATACTTGCCACTGGTTTTCCCGAGGCAAAGCCAAGACCTTTTACAGTAGCCAGACCGATCCTGAGACCGGTAAAAGAACCCGGACCAATGGAGACGGAGAAACCATCCAGGTGTTTTAGTTTTAATCTCAGCTTCTTTAATAGTTTCTCTATGTAGGACAGAAGAACTTCGGAGTGGGTGAGTTTCACGTCATACCTGAAATCAGCTATTACCTCACCATCCTGCACTACTCCAATTCCAGAGATCATGGTGGCTGTGTCAATTCCCAAAATTCTCATTTGCTTTTTATCTTTTTATGTGTTTTTGGTTTAACTTTATTTATTTCAATTTCCCTTTCTGACTCCGAAATGATTTTGAGATAAACTTCGATTCTTTCATCGGGTAAAAAATTTCCGGCTTTTTCTGCCCATTCCACCAGGCATATTCCATCCCCGTAAAAATATTCCTCATATCCTATGGTATGAAGTTCCTCCGGGCTTTTTAGCCTGTAAAGATCGAAATGATATACTGGAAGCTTTCCTTTGTATTGGATCATTATGATGAAACAAGGGCTTCTCACCAGCTCTTTCACTCCTAAACCCTGACATATGCCTTTGATCATGGTAGTTTTTCCGCTCCCTAAAGAGCCACAAAAAGCCACGAAGCTCCCCCGGTGTAATTTTCTGGCTAACTTGTTACCTAATCTCTGGGTTTGTGTCTGGCTTGTGGTTATGATCTTGTCTTTTATCAAAGTCAATGGTCGACTCGATAATTATCAAAGGTCTTTCAGTTAATTATCTTTTCGGTGTCAGTGTTGCAACTGGTAGGATCATCTCCTCCAGGGAGATTCCCCCGTGCTGGAAGGTGTTTCGATACTCCCGCCGGTATTCGTTTAGCTTGGTGGGATAGACGAAGTAGAAATCCTCCTTGGCAATGATGTAGGTGGTGCCCATGGAATATATAGGTAGTCTGTAATCTTTGGGATTCTTTATGAGCAAAGCTTCTTTGACGTCGCATTTCAGATTGTCGCCATATTTGTATCTTAAATTCGGGGAGGTATCCTTCCTTCCATAGGCTATGGTTCCCCTGGTTCCCAGGACGCTGCCGTGGTCTGTGGTAATTACCACTTCACAGTCCTGGGTGGAAAGATATTTCAGGATCTCAAAAAGGGAGGAGTGGGTGAACCAGGATCTCATCAGGGACCTGAAAGCAGCTTCGTCCGGAGTGATCTCCATTAATATCTCAGATTCGGATCTCCCGTGAGCCAGCATATCAAGAAAATTAAATACTATGGAAAAGATCGAGATATCGGTATAGGTGGATATCCTTTTGGACAGGTTTTCCCCTTCCTCTTTGTCCACAATCTTTACATATTTGGGTTCGGTTTTAAGGCGTAAGCCCAATCTTGCCAACTGTTCATTCATTAACTCATGTTCATAGCGATTACGGGACAACTCGTCCTCAGGTCCTCTTTTCCATAACTCAGGATATTTTAAAGCCAAATCATCGGGGAAAAGTCCGGAAAAAATGGCGTTTCTGGAATAAGGGGTGGCTGTGGGCAAAAGGGAATAATAGAATTCCGTTTTAATATTGAAATATTCATCCAGCAAAGGTTCGATCATCAGCCACTGATCCAGCCTCATACAGTCGACCACGATGAAAAAAAGGCTTTTGTGATCTCTCAATAGCGGGAAAAGATATTTTTTAGCTACACCCGGGGATAAGGGGGGTGAATCCTCAGAGCCTAACCACCTTTGATACTCTCTCTCTATGAATTTCCCGAACTGGAGATTACATTCTTTTCTCTGACCCTGATGGGTTTGTTTCAGACCCATATCTTTAAATTTTTCAACTTCCAAGTCCCATTCGGATAAAGTCTTATGAATTTCGATCCAGTCCTGCCACTCCAGCCGGGCATTTAAAAGATCAGAAATTCTTCTGAAATCTTTTAAGTAGTCCTGGGAAAGATGATCCTCCCGGATCGACTTTGCCTCCAGAATCCTTTTGACTGCCGAGAGTATCTGGCTGGGATTAACCGGTTTGGTGAGATAATCGTCGATCTTTTTGCCAATTGCTTGCTCCATTAAATCCTCTTCTTCGGATTTGGTAACCATTATGACCGGGACATGAGGATTGATTTCTTTTATTTCCTCCAGGGTGGTTAAGCCGTCCTTTCCCGGCATCATCTCATCTAAGAGAATTAAATCGAATGCTTCTTTCCCAACCAATTTAATGGCGTCATCTCCGTTGGAGACCGGGGTGATGGAGTAACCTTTTCCCTCTAAGAAGATTATCTGGGATTTTAGCTGATCGATCTCATCGTCCACCCAGAGTATTTTTTTGACCTCGCTTTTCTTTCTCAATAAAACACCTTTCTTTCAGGAATGTTAAATTCAATACTATTTACGTTTTTTACATTTGTTACTTTGAACCTTAATAATGTTTTATAGAGAACAACTCAAAAGAAAAGGTACCTCCTTATGGATGGACCTATTATATATGGTTCTTCTCCAAAAGAGTTGCAAAAGAATTGGTTTCTGGAAGGCATTAATACCAGGGTGTGTGATCCTTTGTGCTTTACCTTCTTGAAAAAAACTAGCTGGTTCTTTGAACTCACCCCCTTTTGTTTCCCCTCTTTTAGAAGTTGTGTCAGAATTCCAGTTTTGGTAGCCGCAGGCTTTAGCCTGCGAAATCGGAATTTCAAATCTGAACGAATTACGCAACCTGAAGATTGCGGCTACCACTTCCAAACACAATTATGACACAGTCTCTTAATAAGAGAGGGGGTAAGGGGGTGAGTTTTCAGGATGTTATCCCACCTAAGCTAAAACGAGACTTTTTCTTATCAAAAATTACGACAACTAAATTGGAGAAGAAACTTATATATTAATTATTACCCTGGCTTAGGTTCTTATTTATTATTTACCAATCTTTCTCGGCGTATAGAATATGCTTACTTGTCGCGAAGATGTCATTAGGAGGCGCAGCCGAGTTGTGGTTTTGGTACATTCTTAAAAACGTAATTCACCAGATAAACTGCATCGCTTATTGTAATTAAGCAGTCAATATTGGGATCAGAACACGGTGGGTAAGGTGGTTCGAGTCCGCTCCTGAACAAATAATTAACCAAAAAAACCGCATCCACGATATTAACTTCACCACTACCATTGACATCTCCGGGAGGTATATTCTGGGGAACAAGGTGATATTCTGATTTAAGAACTACCTCGGGAATTATAGTAGTGAGATGAATATCTGTAAAGTTTGTGAAAGTTTGTGGTCCTTCGGACCTGATCATTGTATCAACGGAAGCTAAACCGGTATCACTGACAGTCAGATACAAATAAACAATTACTCCATTACCCGGTGGTATTGTATCATTTACAGAGGATGCTGCTATCCCCATCATATCCTGAGATATTCCAAAAACCTTCATGTTCATGTGAGCCGCTCTTTCCCCCACAAACACTGCTGTATCCCAGGAAACGGGTCCTGTATGATGAAGGATAATGTACATACCCAGAAGATATTCATCGTTGTAAACGATCAATGGAACAACTGCATACCCCGTACAGGGGGGACACGGAAGATAAATGCCCCATTCACCGAATCTTATTGTATCCGGAATACCTGGATCTTGTGCATATGCCCAACCAGAGGAAAATATTACAATTATTAATGCCACTATTAATGAGATGTAAATCTTTTTTGCAACTGCTGCTATTATCTCCATATATTTACCCCTTTTAGAGTAAAGCCTCTTCTTCTCCTCAACAAAAACCCATCAATTTACTCTAATAAAGTAGTTTTAGAAATTAGTCAACTAATTTCAATTATTTACTATTATCACCTCCTTTTTTAGAAAGTCTGTGATCCCCGCTCACTTCATCATCTTGATGATCACCTCAATATATGAATCCATTCTCTCAAACGATTGGCTGCACTTTCTAATCTCTTCTCACGGAAATTATTCAGTAAAAAACATAATTAAACAATCCTAAATACAACTATTTCCCTCCACCTCCAGTGAGATGAAATCCCCCTCCCTGACACGGATGAACTAATCCCTTAGGGGATTCACCTAATATTGTGATAATATATGACTTACGGTTTGTCGAGTGAAAAATGCAGATTTTTTAAAAATTTTTGTAATTCTTTAAGTTAACTTTTTAGTGCCATTTTGCTTAATTTTAGCTTACGGGTCAGAAATCAGTGCTCCTGACTTATTTTAGTGTCAGGTGCCAAGGGTCCTGAACTACTAACTTAAATCTTTTGCTTTAAATCTATGCTTTGATCTTGAAAGGTAGTACCACTACGAAGGTTGTTTTGATATCAGGGATGCTCTCTTTAAGATAGATTTTACCGGAGTGATAGTCCTCAACGATCCTTCTGGCTAATGAAAGGCCTAATCCCCATCCTCTTTTTTTGGTGGTGTATCCTGGACCAAAGATCTTTTTCTGTTCTCCGGAAGGTATTCCCTTTCCATTGTCCGTTACCCCCAGAAGAACCGTTTTTTGATCATCCCCCATCTGGGTCCATACTGTGATAATTCCCTCTTTTGGATCAACTGCTTCCAAAGAGTTTTTGATTAGATTTTCCACCACCCAGGCCATGAGATCTGAGTTGATCTCTACCTCAGTTAGCGGGGAAAGTTCCTCCTTGATTTTAACACCCAAACCGTTGTGTGGAAGTTTAACTTTGAAAAAAGAAACTACATCGGAGACAACTTGATTTAAATTTACAGGTCCTAATTCAGGTAAGCTCCCGATCTGGCCAAATCGGTTAGCTATGTTTTCCAGCCTCTTTATATCTTTTTCCATATTCTGTATGTTATCTTTATATTTAGTTTCACACTCCTCCTTTAAAAGCTCCATCCACCCTAAAAGCGAGGATAAGGGGGTGCCCAGTTGATGGGCAGTCTCCTTAGCCATTCCCACCCAGATGGATCTCTGCTCGGATCTTTTTATGTTGCGGAAGCTGACAAAGGCTACCAGTCCCAAAAGGAAAACCACTCCTATTTGAACCAAAGGCATCCAGCGAAGCCGGGATATTATTCTGGGGTCTGCATAGTGGAGATACAGGGTGTTCTCATTGGATTCGCCATAGTAAATGGGGATGGGTTCTTTTCCCTGGTCCATTTTTTCGATTATTTGCTTTAATCTCATTTTGGATTGATAGCTGGTATCATCCCAGGGGATATCCACCTCCCGCCAGGCTTGAGGTTCGCCCTGGGCATCGGTAACTACAATGGGGAATCTGCTTTTTTGTATAACCTCATCGAAAATCAGACCGATCTCCTGGCCGGTGGTGGATTCCAGAGCAACCAGCTGCCACAGTTTGGCATAGGCATTTACTACCCGGGTGGAGTTCTCCTTGAGCTCGCTTATCACCACCTGGGTATAGTAAATAAATATGAAAGCAATCAGGATGATGCCGATGATCATAAATCCCTTGAAAAACCAGGGATATTCGGCATATCCCCCCAGGTAGTCTTTCTTTTTGCTCAACTTATCTCCTCTATCCCGTTCATATAAGGTCTTAAAGCCTGGGGAATTATAACTGTTCCCTTTTTGGTCTGGTAGTTCTCCAGAAGGGCAATCACGGTGCGAGGCAAAGCCACCCCTGATCCATTAAGGGTATGAACCAGACGGGGCTTGGCATCAGGTTTTTCTTTATATTTGGCTCCCATTCTTCTGGCTTGAAAATCCTCATAATTACTGCAGGATGATACTTCGAGATAATTATTTAAACCAGAAGCCCATACCTCGATATCATAGCATTTGGATGCGGCAAAGCTTAAATCTCCGGTACAAAGAGCTCTTACCCTATAGGGAAGACCCAGAAGCTGTAACACCTCCTCAGCATCTTGGGTCAAGCTCTCCAGCTCCTGGTATGAGGTTTCCGGTTTCACGAATTTGACCAGCTCCACCTTGTCGAACTGGTGAACCCGGATCATTCCCCGGGTATCCTTGCCATACGCTCCTGCCTCTCGCCTGAAACAGGCAGTGTAAGAACAATAATACAATGGCAGGTCATCCCCGTTTAGGGTTTCTTGCCGGTGAATGTTAGTTACCGGAACCTCAGCTGTGGGAATTAAAAAGAGGTCATCACTTTCCAAAAGATACATATCCTCCTCAAGTTTTGGCAGCTGACCGGTTCCGGTCATACAATCTCGGTTGGAAAGAAAAGGGGGAGAGATCTCTTTATACCCGTGTTTTCTGGTGTGTAAATCCAGCATGAAATTTATTAAACCCCTTTCCAGTTTGGCTCCCATCCCTTTTAACATCAGAAAACCTGAACCAGCAACTTTGGAAGCCCGGGTGAGGTCTAGAATGTCCAGTATCTTTCCGATCTCCCAGTGAGGTCTGGGCTCAAAATCAAACTCAGGGATATTACCCCAGGACCTTATGACCACATTGCAGCTTTCATCGGCTCCCACCGGAACTGAGGAGTGAGGTATATTGGGGATCCTTAAAAGGAGCTTCTGGATTTCATCCTCCAGTTTTTTTCTTTCCCGGTCCTGATCAGAGATCCTCTGGGAAAGCTCTCTCATCCTTTTTATCTCGTCTTCAGTATTTTTGCCCTCTTTTTTCATCTGGGCGATCTTTTCCGAGCACACGTTCTTTTCGTGTTTTGATTTCTCATTTTCGGATATAATCGACCTCCTTTTTTTGTCCAGATCCAGAAGTTTACTTATATCCACCTTCTCATTTTTGTTCTTAGCCCCTTGTTTTACCGTATCCAGATTCTCTCTGATAAATTTTAAATCAAGCATTTCTTCTCCTCATTAAAGGCAGAAAAATTGATCCCAGCAATACCTTTAAATCTAAAAACAATGATAGATTCTCAGCATATCTAAGGTCGTATTCCAATCTCTGTGCAAAGGAATTAGATGAATCCTTTCCATACAAGATATCGGAGGGTCCTGACTGTAGATTAGCCAGGTTGAGAAGTCCGGGTTTAACCACCAGCCTCTTAGAATAAAAAGGGATTTCAGAGGTAAGTTTTTGAAAATCTTTTTGCGTATGAGGTTCAGGGCCCACTAAACTCATCTCACCCTTTAAAACGTTGATTAGAGAGGGTAAAATCTCCAGACCTGAGTCTCTTATGAATTTGCTCCAGGAATTTTCAGGATGATAGAAAAAGATGGGATCAGGACTTAAATTTTCCTCTTTTTCATTGATTTTAAATTTATATAATCTGAAGGTCCTATTTTTTATTCCCTTACACTCCCTCTGTATCAAAGCTTGTGAGCTATTGCGTATTCTGGTAACCAGCCAGGATAATAATAAAAGAGGAGAGGACACCAAAAGGAGAAAAAATGCCAAGGCTAAGTCGAACAATCTTTTAAGACCCCATTCCCAGGCTCTGAGCTGGGAGGGATAAAGCCGTAAAAGAAAAGGGTAATTGAGCCTGGAGGTTCTGTTTCCTCTGTACCAGCTCTTCAGCTTTGGCGTTATCTTAAATGTGACCTCAATATCATTTACATTTTCTAGGATACGATTTAAAGATCCAGAGAAATCTGGCTCCAGGGCAATCAGGATGTCTTGTACCCGGTAAACCTTTACGATTTCATCCAATATCTCCAAATTTCCTAGAACTTTTAATCCCTCAAATTCCTTCTCTTTTGTTTCAGAATTATCACCAACCAATCCCATAACCTGGTAACCCAGATGGGGATTGGAGCGGACATCTCCGAGCAAAGATTTAGCGTTTTCTCCAACACCTACAATTATTGCCCGGTGAAAAGCATCGCCTTTGGAATAATAACTTCTCTCAAAGAAAAGTATCAAAGTTCTTTCCAATCCCAGAAAGAAAAACAGCAAAAAACCATAGACCAGAAGAAAAAACCAGGATTTAAAGGAAAGGTAGGAAGGATTTACGGTAAGAAGCACAAACACCCCGATTCCGGTGCCCACAATTTTTGCAATGCTTTTCCAAAGATCCTGAAGCAGCTGGTCCCAGGAAACCTCATAAAGCCCTAAAATAGCAAAAAGGTTCAGCCAAAAAAGAGTAATCCAGATAGCAGGGCCAACATACTCGGAGAGGGGAATAAACATTTGAGTTGAGATCAGGCCGGATTTAAACTTCAACCAATAGAAAAGAAGGAAAACTATGTTAATCACCAGGACATCACAGAAGATTAAAAGGAGCTTCTCTTTAAGGTTGATGAAGTTTCTGTGAAGGTGAACGCCGAAAATGGTCAAACCCAAACCAGCAAAGACAAAAACTAAAACCTTAGTCGGTGATTCGAAAAACAAGTATATCAGCACACCCAATCCACCCAGAATCGCACAAATGGAGTAGATCCACCAGATGACCTTGGTTCTTTCCACTCCCATATTAGCAATACGGGGAGGAGAATTGTTGTAATCCGCCATATAGATTTTCCGGCCCTCCCGTACCCGCATCAGAGTGACAAAGGAGATATCAAAGATAGGATAACTTAGAATCATTATAGGCACCAAAAGGGTCAAAGGCGAGGGATTGTATTTGGCAAATAAAATACCCAAAGCAGCCAGAACGAATCCGTTAAGCATGCTTCCCGCATCACCCAGAAATATCTTAGCTGGTGGCAGATTATAACGGAGGAACCCGGCCAACGATCCCATCATAGCCAGGGAGATAATTATCATTATGGGATTTGCCGAAAAAACACCCAGAATCATAAAAGCGAAAGCGGAGATAAAGGTGAGTCCTCCGCATAAACCATCCATAGCATCCAGGAAATTCACAGCGTTCATCAGACCGGTAAGCCATAATAAAAGCACAACCAAATCCAGGGTGGTGCCGGTCAAAATTCCCTGAGAATGACTTAAGAAGATAAAAAGAAAAGCTGCTACCAGTTGACCCAAGAATTTTAAGCTGGGTGAGAGCCCTTTTCTATCATCAATTAATCCAACCAGAACAACGGCTGCACCTCCTATAATCAAGGCTTTTAATTCATCTCCCAGAGGCTGGTTAAGCAACAGAATAGCCAGAAAAACTGCAATTAAAAAGCCTATAAAGACTGCTTCACCACCTAAAACGGGAGTAGGACGGAGATGCCTTTTTAGAGTAGTGGGATAATCCAGAAAATTGTACCTTGTCGCTACTTTAATAAAAAAGGGTACTAATATAAATGTAGTTGTAAATGAGATTATAAAGATAAGAGGATAGTAGATTGACATATCCTTTGTATTGGTTTATTCTAATGTTAGACTAATGATAAGTTTAAATTCATATTAAATTTCCAGCTCTTATCTTTAATAATTAACTATCCTGGAGAGTTTTTACAAGTATTTTTTCCAGTCTTTCAGCCTGGATTTTTCTGGAGAAATACTTCTCCACGTAAGATCTACCGTTTTTCCCAAACTCTTTGCATAATTCAGGATGGTTATATAAAAACAGAATAGCGTCTTTGATACCGATGACATTTTCCGGCTCCACCCATACTCCGGCTTGAGCTTTTTCCAGATGTTCCTTAGCCTCTCCCTCCACAGACAAAACAATTGGACGCCCGCAAGCCCAAGCCTCAAACATTTTAACAGGAAGAGCAGACCTGAAGAATTTCTTCTTTCTCACCGGCACCAGACAAATGTCCGCTGCTGCGATCAATTCCAGGATTTCCTGTCTGGGTTTTTCCTCCTGGATATTGAGGTTATTCAGTCCGTAAGATTCATTAAGTTTTTTTATCTTTTCTATATCCGGTCCATTGCCAACCAGTAAAAACCGGATCTGTTCTGTTCCCTTGAGCAAGCGAGCAACCTCAACTAAAGTGTCAATACCATGAGCCAGTCCGATGGTCCCGAAATATAGGGCCAAGAATTTATCTTTATACCCCATCTTTTCTTTAGAGGGTTCATTTTCCGGGAAATACTTGAAAAACTGAATGTTAACTCCATTAAAGACAACTTCAATTTTTTCCGGGTGGATAGATTTTTTCTGAATCAAGAAAGAAAGACCCTGGGTGGCTACGATTATTTTATCAGCTTCCCTGTAGCAGAGGTTTTCGATTTTCTGGGAGAGTCGTATCAGGGTCTTATTTTTCAGTTGACCCAACACAATAGCCGCATCCGGCCAGATATCTCTAACCTCGAAGATGAATTTGGAGTTTTTGATCCAGCTGATGAAATAGCCGGCCAGACCCACAAATAATGGTGGTGAAGTAGCATATACCAGATCGAATCTTTTATTAATCTTTAATCCAGCCAAAACAGAACTTACCATGAAACTTAGATATAACGATATTCTGTTTATGAAACTTCTTTCAGGTGAAGCTTTGACATATGATCTGATTACCTCAATTCCTTTTAACCTTTTCTTTTCGAAGAGTTTGAATCTATAGGTATTTGGAACAATTCCTGAAGGATAGTTAGGAAATTCAGTAATAACCGTGACCTGGTGACCTAACCTTTTGAGATTTCTTACCATCTCAAAGGCTCTGGCTTCACCAGCACCTAACTCGGGAGGAAAATATTGGGTCAGATAAAGAATTTTCATCGATTCATCTCAGATTGTTAATAAGAGAGACCAGAAATTTTTCCCTCTTTTCTAAAGGGAATAGGTTTTTTATCCGATCTCTTGCTTTTTTCCCCAAATTTGAATTCTGTGATAAAGCAGCTTTAACGGTTGACGCCAAATGGTCAGAGGTTAGTTCTTTCAGATACAACCCACAGCCGCCCACCACTTCGGACAATGCAGCAACCCTGCTAACCACTGGAATGCATTCACAAAGCATAGCCTCGGCTAAGGAACACCCAAAAGCTTCATGCTGAGATGCTTGTACATATACTTTAGCCCTTCGGTAAAGGTCCACAAGTTCATCAGAACTTATCTGGTTTAAGAAACTAACATTTGGTGAAGCGATCGACTTGAGATGCTGTATGGAATCATCCTCCCATTTTCCTACTAATGCAAACTGAATTTGAGGTAGAAAATGCGCGCTTTCCACGAATAATTTTAGTCCCTTTCTTAAAAGATTTGAATAAGAGATTTTACCAACAGTTAGAACTAAAGGCTCCTTTTTCACATTCCGGTCTGTGTGGTAGATGTTAGTGTCAAAACCTAAATAAACTAACTTTATCTTGGAGGAGTCTGCTTTAGCATTTTTGATTGTTTCCTGTGTATCACTTTGGGAGAAAGTTAAAATCAAAGTTGCCCATCTTAATGTTAGAACCGGACACCATTTTTTCCACCAATTGATGGTGTTACCATATTTTATTTCTGGACAAAAAGCTACATCATAACCTCCAGCTACAACCATTCCTTTTCTGCCTACAATTTTACAGAGAATCATTGCTAGGAAAGAATGCAGACTTGCAAACCAGCTGAAAACCAAATTGCTCCACAAAATACCTCGGAAAATACAGAAAAGATCAGTCAGTTTGGAATACCTGGCTATCCTCACCTCAAAGTGTTTCCTCAGAATCTTCAGATCATTCGCAATAAAGGGGGCCATTTCTTTATTGTAAATAAAGAGAATTTTTTTCATAGTTCTCTTAATCCAATTTTTGGAAAATCAGTTTGAATGACTTCACATATCCTTCTAATCTACTTTGTTTCTCCTTCTCATTCACATTTATTTTCATATTAATAATAATCACCTTAGCTAAAAGCTCAAGAAAAGAAATAGATTTCAAAAGCAACAAGGATATACCGCTTCTGTATTTTTGAGTCAAATAAAACCTTTTGAAATAAAATGAGTATATTTTTCTGGCAACATTTTTTTTCATACTTGCTCCCCCAAAATGAAATATGCAAATGTGGGGTAAATAGATGACTTTCCATCCCCTTTTTTGGACACGGAGACACCAATCGACATCCTCTCCATAAAGAAATATTTTCTCATCCAGATAACCAATCTCTTTTATAGTTTTTTTTCTGATCATTAAACAAGCCCCAGTTACCCAGCCAACTTTCATGGCGCCGTTGGACTGACTCAGATAACGAATACGGTAACGATCAATGTATCTTTTGAAAAAGGGTATGCTGCGAAACCCTGAAATTATCTCGTCAATTAAAGTTGGATTGGGAAAAGCTGAAGCCTCTAAGGAACCATCTGGATTAATAATCTTACAACCCGAGATACCAACATCCTCTTTAGCTTCCATGAATTCAATCATCTTGTCTATAGATATCTCCATAACTTTAGTATCAGGATTTAAAAGCAAGGCAAATTTCCCCCTCATTTTTTTTAATCCCTGGTTGGTAGCTTGGGCGAAGCCTTTATTACTTTGATTTAAAATCAACTTAATCTGAGGAAATCTTTGCCTGACTAATAGGGCACTACCATCTGTGGAGGCATTGTCTATTACGATGACCTCAAATTCCCAAGTTGGTGGATATCGAAACAAAGACTCTAAACATCCCAGTAAAAGATCTTTAGTATTCCAATTAACAATGATAATGGACAAATCCATGTTTGCAGACATATGTGAAACCTAAGTTAACTATCTAAATGATAACAACTCTCTCTTGGCTGTCTATTTCTTTGGAACTAAGAGCTTTTTGAGAATTTATCACCACAACTCCGCCCAAAGTAAAGGCCAGATAGAAGGTATTGACTACCGAAGCAAACTCATGATTAGTCAGACTTATAATCAAGAGTTGAATAGAATTTGCCATGAAACCAAAAGAAAGTCCTTTATAATAACCGTTTTTAATGCTTTTACTCTGTTCAAGACCCTTCCTAAGAAAGACATAAAATATCCATAAGAAAGCAAAAAGACCGATCAGTCCCATTTTTAAAGTGACCATAAGATAAAATTGATGAACTGCCCATCTATCAATTCTTCTTTTGGTAATTGGATCGGTGAATGAATTAATGTATCCTATTCCATATCCCAAAATTGGTTTATCTTTAATTCTTTCCCAACAGGCTTGATATTCTATCAATCGTTCAAAATTAGATGCAGTTTCTGGTCTTAGTTTAGTGGAAAAACTTGACAGGAACCTTTTACTAAAATAAGAAAAGAATCTACCACCTAACAGAGACCGTTGAAGAGTAAATCCCAGGGCAAGTATTATAAGGGTTAATATGACTGTTCCTTTGACTAATTTTATGGTCTTTCTCCTTATAGAGTAACCAGAGTTATGAAGATAAATAACATAGGAGAACAGAAGAGCACCTATGAAACCCAGCCAATATCCCCTGGTAAAAGAGAATAAAAGATGAATTACCAGTGGCAAAGAAATGAAAAAGTAGGTGAGCTTTTGTGATCTTTTTTTAGAATAAAAAGCCAGGTTCAAGAGTACCAAAGCCATTAGACTTGGAAAAGTTCCAAATAGATACCCTCCAATTCGATGCCCCGCATAAAAGTAATTCCATAGTCCCAAAATCGCTTGATAATATGCTACAAATATTAACAACTGAAAGTATTTTTTTATTGTCTGCATTTTGTTAAATAAACTCACAACTAAGAAAAAGACGCCAAAACCTAAATATGCTAAAAGTTCAGTTCCTAACCATTTTAAAGGGTATGAGTTGAGTATTCCTCTTAAGGCTTGAAATAAAACCATAACCAAAAAAACCGCGATAGGTAAGTTTAAGGGTGTTTTCTTAATTTTCAGACGCCCCAAACAAAATCTAAGGTAGGCTGATAAATACACTAATATTAAAATAAAGCCCAAAACCATCATCATTATGGAGGAGACCAAACCGTGGTAGTATACAACCAGAGTGCTAAATGCAATCATAAACCCTAGAGTTATTCTCATATCTGAAAAATTCAAGAAAATGAATAAAACCGCTAACAGGATAATCAAACTGAGTCTGTAATCAGCTAAAAAGAAGCTGAGGATAATTAAAAGATCAAGAAGTAGCATTAGAAATAGACTTCTTTTGGGTAGATCCAAGAAATCTAAATTAATGGTATAAAGACTCTTCATCTATAGGACAACCTTCTCGAATAAGTCCACCGCTTTTTCCCAAGTGAACCTTTGTACATGCAGATATCCGTTCTTGGACAAATTTAAACGAAGGTTATTATTCTGAATAAGCCTAACTATATTTTGAGCTAATTCCTGTGGATTTTTAGGTTGGGATATCAAAGCAGTTTTTTCATGGATCGCGTATTCTCTGATTCCCAGGGAATCTGTTGTAACCAAAGCACATCCACATGCAAGTGCTTCAGCCCCAGGCAGAAACCATCCCTCATACCAGCTTGAACCTAAGTAGATACTACATCTGTTGTAAATATCTAAGAGTTTGGCTGGTTCTGGATTTTGATGGTATTCCACCCAGTTGGGAACATCTTTTCCTTTTGAGGAAACACCAAAAAAAACTGCCTGAAGATCAGGAATTTGTTGCTTAGCCAGAATCAATGCCTTAATCCCATCCTCAGATCCTTTCCAATCTATTTTACTATAAAGCATTCCCACAATTTTGGGATTACGATTTTCCGGTGGATTGATTATTCGGAAATGATTAAAGTTCAAACCATTGGGAATATATCCTCTTACTTTTTCCCCTATTTCTTCTACGATCCACTTCAACCATTTAGAGATAACAATCTTTTTTAAAGGAAATCTTAGAGTGGCTTTGACTCTTTTTTCATTCCCGCTCCAAACCTCATAATGCTGAATGAAGTAAAATTTTTCACCTTTATCTGGAGCATATCCATTTACCCATTCCGCAGTTTGCCACGCAGTGGCTACTATCACATCTCCATGGGGGATATATTCCTCCTTCAAATTTGGAACAATCAACAATCTTACCTCAGAGGAAATTCTAAACCACTTCAATTTTTTGATTTTCATGACCAAATACTTTACCCATCTCAAGTAGAATTTAAATTTTTGTTTAAGATCAGCTTCCTGTGGAAATAGCAAGAGAGGATGAACCACATAGACCCTGTGTCCCCTTATTACCAGATAATTGGCATACTCATAAACAACTTTATAACCACCTATTGGTTTACTAGACCAGTTGGGTAAAACGAAAGTGATCCTCATTTTGATTGCATTTGTAGTTACCAGTTTAGTGGAAAATGCTGATGTGGTTCTTAAATGCCATAAATCTAAGAATGCATTAACAAATCTCACACTGATCAGAGCCTAGGACACAAGGGGTCTGATCAATTTCGCAGAGTAAGACTTTATCAGTTGAATTTCACCATCTCTTACTTCTTTACTTAACAGCAAGATAACCACATATACAATAATGCCTAAGGATATTAAAAAGACCAAATTGAACAAAGAGATCGATAGTAGATTTTTAACCAGTATCAAACAAACTACCATTACTGAACCAGCAAAAGAAATTCTTAAAATGGACTTCATAGACACTTGCCAGGGCATGAAAGAGCGGGTCATCATTATCCCCAGAATAATTAGTCCTGCGTAAGAGATAGATTTGGCGATCCCCGCTCCCACGGCTCCATACTGAGGGATGAAGAGAATGTTTAAAACCACGTTGAGAGCTCCTGATAGAAAGATAATAAATGCCAGAAGAAGAGTCTTTTTATAGATTTCAAATCCTTTCCCCACATATTGGAACAGCCCTCCACAGAAGGAACAGAAGGCAAAAAAAGGAACTAATTTGAAGCTCTCCGCGAAATCTTTTCCCACAAGAACTGCGAAAATCTCCCGACTCAAAACAGAGATTCCAAGAAAAGCAGGGATGCAGATCATAAAAAAATACCTGCTTAGATCCTTGATCAACTTCTGAGTAACTTCTTTTCCTTTTTCCTCCCAGGTATAGATTATAATGGGATGAGCTGCTAACATCAGGATGGTGTAAAGCAAAGCCACACTGCGATCTACCATGGAATAACTGACTGAATAGATGCCCACCTCAGCAGAACTTTTGAAAAAATTCAATATGTACCTATCTGAAAGGAGCAATAACCATACAGATAAACCCGAGATGATAAAAGGAGAACCGAATTTGAAGAATTCTTTGATACATTCCTTTGAAACGTATTCCAATTTAAATCTCCTGAGAATGGAGAATTTCTTAAACAAGAAAAATAACAAAGGGACCTGAATAAATATGAATGCAATAAGCAAACTGATTGCACCTATTTTGAAAAGAAAAACTATGATCAAAACCACTCCCAGCTTTCCAGCAGATAATAAAATCTGATAAACAGAAAAACTCTTTGCCTGAAGAGAAGCTCGAAGAGTATATAGGAGTATATTGTAAATAGATGTTGTGATGTAGACCGCGATTCCCATACCCAAAAAGGGTAGAAAATCATCTGAGATTTTACCACTGAAAATTAGAATTCCGCCTATGGCCAATCCCAGGATTAATAACGTGCTCAAAACATAGGTATAGACGATGGTCGAAAAAAAACTATCCAGGTCTTTTCTCAGTTCAGACTTAGCATAAAATCTTGTAACTGATTCCACAAGCCAATTCGATCCTAATATGCTCAAAACCGACACGGCAGCCATTGCCAGATAGAAATTGCCATAGTCCTCGGTGGTGAAGATTCGTGTGTAAATCAAAAGAGCCAACAAGTTTATAATCCCCGGCACCACCTTGGCCGGAACATATCTTAAAGCATCCTTCCCGGTACTCTTCAGTATGGAATCGATTAAAGGGGGCTCGTCATTTTTAATGCTGTCATGCATGAATTTCTTTTGATACTATTCTTGATATTTTTTGAGAAGCTTTACCATCTCCGAATGGGTGGGTTTTAGTATTCTTTATAGTAGGTTCCTTCTTTAAAATGTCCCTGATCTTTTTTAGATTCAATCCGGTGACATTATTCAGCCCCTCTTTTACAGTTTCAGTCCATTCGGTTTCTTCGCGTAAAGTTATACAGGGAGTTTTCAGAAAAAACGCCTCCTTTTGCACGCCACCTGAATCAGTTAGAATGAATCTGGCATTCTCCTGCAAAATTAGCATATCCCAGTAGCTTACTGGATCGATTAATGCCAGATCTTTTTTTGATTTTAACCTTTTTAACAAGTTGTATATTTTTATGAACTTTATAACCCGGGGGTGAGCAGGAAAAATCACCCTTCCTTTAATTGATACAAGAATATCAATGATCTTTTTTAAGTTTTTGGGTTCATCGGTATTCTCTGATCGGTGAATGGTTACCAGAAAGAACTCATTGGGTTTTAAAGCTAAATCTTTTATCACCGAAGATGTCTTCCTGGCAATCTTCAGGTTCTGCAGAACTGAATCATACATCACGTCTCCAACCAGATAGACGCCTTTTGTTATCCCTTCTTTTTTTAGATTTTCAACAGCAGTTCTGGTGGGACAAAATAGAAAATCAGAAAGATGATCTGATACTACCCGGTTTATCTCCTCAGGCATTGATTTTTTGTAGCTTCTTAATCCAGCCTCTACGTGAGCTAAAGGGATATTTTGTTTGGATGTTGCCAAGGCTCCGGCCAGAGTGGAATTGGTGTCCCCGTATACTATGACCAAGTCCGGATTTTGTTTTAGTAAGATATTTTCAATCCCTTGCAACATTCGACCGGTTTGCTGGCCATGGTTGCCCGAACCTATACCCAGATTAAAATCTGGCAAGGGTATTTTCAATTCCTGAAAAAAGATTTTTGATAGCTCATCAGCGTAGTGTTGTCCGGTGTGCAGGATAAGCTCCCTGTGCTTTTTTCTTAACGTTTTGGATAGAACGGCAAGTTTTATAAACTGGGGGCGAGCACCCACCACCGAGATTATCTTCATCTGATTTAATCTGTCTTAAGCTGAATAGAACTCCTTTATGGTCTTAACCACGAACTCCTGTTCCTCCTGAGTCAACTCGGGGAATATGGGTAGAGAGATCACCTGTTTGGACCTTTCCTCTGAAACTGGAAGATCACCTTCCCTGTAACCTAAGAATTTGTAGCATTCCTGCAGGTGCAAGGGCAGGGGATAGTAAATAGAGCAGCCGATTTGGTTTTTTAAAAGGTGCTCTTTGAGCTGGTCTCTTTTCTTTACTGCAATGGTATATTGATGGTAGATGTGGCGATTGTAACTTTCCACCTTGGGGGTATCGATATCCATACCCTGGAAAGCCTTATCATAAAAGGAGGCTTTTTCTTTTCTTTTATTTGACCATTGATCTAAATATTTAAGCTTGACATTCAAAATAGCTGCCTGAAGGGTATCCAGTCTACTGTTATATCCGATCATGGAGTGAAAATATTTTTGGGTAGCTCCATGAACTCTCAGTTTTCTCACCATTTCAGTTAGGTCGGAATCGTTGGTAATTACCATCCCCCCATCCCCGGCAGCTCCCAGGTTTTTGCTGGGGAAAAAGCTAAAACAGCCCAGATCCCCCATGCTTCCTGCTTTTTTCCCCTTGTACTCGGCACCTATGGCTTGAGCTGCGTCCTCCACCACTTTGATGTTATACTTTTCACAGATTTTCAAAATGGGATCCATATCCGCACATTGCCCAAAAAGATGGACCGGAATTATCGCTTTAGTTTTTTTGGTGATTTTTCTTTGGATTAAGTGGGGATCGATATTATAGGTATCTCGATCGATATCCAGGAAAACGGGGGTGGCTCCTAAACGAGAAACCACGCCAGCAGTAGCAAAAAAAGTGAAATCAGGGATTAATGCCTCATCTTTAGGTCCTACCCCGCAGGCTCTTAAAGCTAAAAGCAGGGCATCTGTACCTGATGCCACTCCCACAGCATGTTTGCTTCCGCAATATTTGGCAATATTAGCCTCAAGGGTCTTTACATCCTCTCCCAGGATGAATTGGGTATTGTCCAAAACGTTATGCACTGCTTGATCGATTTCATCTTTTATACTTGCATATTGCCTTTTCAAATCAAGAAGCGGAACTTTCATTTTTACTCCTTGGTTTATTGATTTTCAAGAAGCTGATCTTCAGGGACATCTCTCCAGACCTTAGCTGGAGAACCCAGGACAATTTTTTTAGCAGGTGTATCTTTAGTTACCACCGAGCCTGCGGCTACCTGGCTATCCTCTCCGATGACTTTTCCGGGAAGTATAGTTGAATTGAGTCCGATCCTGCCACCTTTCTTAACTGTCACCCCCTTGAAATGTTTAAATCTCTCCTTGCTACGAGCCATAAAGTTGTCATTGGAGGTGGCCACACAGGGAGCCACAAAAACATAGTCCTCCAGTTCCGAATAGGCAGTTATATAAACATTGGTCTCCAGTTTGCAGCGAGAGCCGATCTTACAGTAATTCTCAATAGCAACCCCCCGGCCCACTATGGTGAAATCTCCCACGGAAACGTTTTCCCTGACCGTTGATAGGTCTGCCACCAGAACCTTCTGGCCTAATTTTGATCCAGCGTAAATGACCACCGAGGTCCCGATGATACAGTTATCCCCGATTTCTGCAGGGGAGAGCTTTTCCTCCTTGGTGGTAGCGCTCAAAGCTGCTTTCATTGGCTGTTTGCCAATTACCGTGTTGTCATCAATCCGTACATAATCCCCGATTTTAGTTTGAGAATAGATAACCACATTGTTCCCGATGATACAGCCTTTACCGATTTCTACTTTTTCTCCTACTGTTACAAATTGCCCTAGCTTTGTGCCTTCGCCCATTTTAGCTGAAGGGTCGATGGATCTTTGCATTTGCTCCTCCATATTTTGTCAATATTCTATTTTCAATGGTGTTCCGCCTTTTTCCAAAGATTTCTGGGCGGAGGATAGTACCTTCAATACTCGCAGACCATCTTTTCCATCCGACCTGGGGGATTTACGTTTCTTGACACATTCCAGGAAGTGCTGGCATTCGGCCTTCAAGGGTTCATAGCTATCAATCTTGGGAATCAGAATATCTCCGGTCCTTAAACTCAAAAACTCACCATAGGTGTTGTAATCCAGCTTGGTTTGCACTCCCTTGTCATAAATCCTTATTTTCTCTGCTGACTGAATATCGTCAAGAACCGCCATCTTCCTATCACCCACGATGGTTAGCTTTCTTTCTTTGTGGGGATCCAGCCAGCTGATATGAATATGCGCCATGACTCCATTGGCAAAGCGCATGGTCATGAAGACCACGTCCTCGATTCCCTTATCTTTCTGTATGTAGCATTCGCCTGTGGCGCTGACTGAGAGTGGTTCTTGGTCCAGAAGATACAAAATCATAGATATGTCATGCGGTGCAAAACTCCACAATGCATTCTCTATGTCTCTCACCTTTCCCAGGTTGACCCGGGTTGCATATAGGTAATATATTTTGCCCAGCTCTCCTTGTGTAATGAGCTCCTTAAGTTTAAGTATGGCGGGATGATATTCCATTATGTGTCCAACCATTAAGATTTTTTTTCTCTTTTCAGATAATTCTAATAATTCTTTTCCCTTTTCCACTTCCAAAACCATGGGTTTTTCCACGAATACATCCTTGTCATTTAAGAGTGCTGCCTTGGCCAACTCGAAATGAGAAGCGGGTGGGGTAACAATTACCACAGCTTCTATGTTTTTATCTTCAAAAACCTCTTGTGTTTTCTGGGTGAACTTTACACCAGGATAGAGGGGCTGGATCTTTTTTATCTGCTCAGAATTTGAATCGCTGCAAACCAGAACCCTGCAATCTGTCAAACTGCTGAAATTTCTCAATACATTCTTACCCCAGGTACCTAAACCGATTAAACCTAAATTCACCATACGAGTTCCTTTCTACCTTTTTGATTTGAAGAACAGTCTCTTTATGACCAGAACGTCCTCTTTAAATGCTTTAAGGACCTGTTCAATTTTTTCAAACTCATCTGGATTTCTCTTTTGGGTGTTTTGGAGATATTCAAGTCCGAAGACGAAGACCACCCCCACAAAAAGACTTGCTATCCCGGCCAGGACAACCATCATTGCTCTTTTGGGGCGAGATTTTTTTTCGGGTGGGAAAGCCCGATCCAGAATTTGAATGGTGGGAGTATCTTTAGCTTCCTGGATTTTGGCTTGCTCATGCTGGGAGGATAAAAGCTCAAAAATCGCTTCCTGTATTTTCAGATCCCGGGTCAGGCGTGCCAGTTCCAAACCTAACTTGGGAACTTCTGAAAAAGGCACATCTAAAACCTGGTTTTTTTCAGGTAAGCTATCTTGATCACCGAACTCCAGCTTTTCCAGCTGTTTCCTGATCTGATAGATTCTGGTTCTCAGCTGCTGGATCTGGGGATGAGCAGGGGAGAGGTTCTGACTCAATACGTTAAGTTCAATTTCGTTTAACACCATTTCAGCTTTCAGGTCAGCAGCAGCCTGGATGGTAATTTTCATCTGTTCATCTAAAGATATGGTTTTGTGTTCCTCCTGAAACTCTCTCAAATTTTCCTCAGCTTGAATCAGATCCTTCTGGGTTTTTACCATCCTCTGTTCGATGAACAACCTGGTGTTTCTGGCTCTGGATGAATTAGTCATTCGATTGATTCGGTCCAGTTCCTCAATGTAAAGATTTGCCACTAAAGCTGCTCGCTTTTTATCCTTATCCTCAAAATCCAGAGATACCAATCCCTCCTCGCTTACCTTGACCCTGGTATGGGAGGCTAGTCCTTTAAGGGCTTCTTCTTTGGATTGGGTGTTATAAACCTGCATCAAATCGGTTTTCTCCAGAATTTTCTCAGCTACACTTCTGCTCTGCAGGATTGCACTGATCACATCCGAAGGGGTGGCCATAAAAGGAAGAGACATCTCACCTGCAGAAGAAAAACCACCTAAAAGGGAAGAACTTAATCCCAGTAAGGAAGTGTCTGCTTCTGGAGGCAAAATGCTGGTATGGGCGGTGTACCATAAGGGAAGTAGAAATGAAACCAATCCTATTATTAGACATACGGAGAGGGTGTTCAATATAAGAAATCTCCGATATTTAACCAGAATCATCAGGTAATTCAAAAGGTTTACACTATCCTCATTTGCTTTTGGAATGTCCATATTTTTTTATCTGTTATGTTTAGTCGACCGCTGTCTTGACCACCAGATATAAGGTAGCTATATTTCCCAAGACCAACATGGTATCCTTGAAAAATCCCCAGTAATTTCTGTCCGGCTTTTCTGGTATCCATATGGTATCCCCGGGATCAATTCGAGTTGATTTATCCGGTCTAACCCATTCGCTGGTAACCTCCTTGATCACCCTTACTCCTCCTTTTGAAGCTCTCCAGGAATACCCCCCAGCTTTCTCTATGTAGAAAAGGTAAGTCTTGCTTGGTTCGAAAGAAATCAACCCCGGATTGACCACGTTTCCGGAGACCCTGACCACCAGGCTCTTTGCCGGAACCCTGATCAGGTCCCCATTTTTTAAGAGGATGTCCTGATCTTTTTCGTTATTCTGAAAAAGCTTGACAAAATCACAGGAAATCTTTCCTGGTTTCTCCCGGGATTTTGTTTTAAAATATTCATATTCCTGCTTGGACATATCAGCCACGTCCATTTTTTTAAGACGTTCGTATTCTAAATCCACTACGTCCGTATAGTATCCTCTTATCATTTCTGCCTCAGCTAAGGATGCCTGGGAGGTAAATTCTCCTGCCATCCGGACCAGATCAGTGAGCCTGGTATTCCCCTCCTCAATAGCATAAACTCCGGGGTATAAAACCTCTCCTCTAATGGTGACCTGTTTTTTCTGGTGGTATTTGGGAATAGACCTTATAAATACTCTATCATCCGGCTCTAGAGGGAAATTGAGCTCTCTTTTTCCTTCAACCACAAGTTCTCTAAGAGAAACAAAGATATTGGAGGTGGTTTGATTGTCCGGATTGAATCTTGTGATTTCAGCAGAGGATAGTTTTACGTCCGAGGTTAAGCCATTAGCCAGATTTATCAAATTCAGGAGACTATCTCCTTCAGCATATTCATATTCCCCTGGGGCTTTGACTGCTCCATAGATCCCATAATGAAATAGGGTGTCCTCTAAAATGGGAACGAAAATCACATCCCCATCTAAAGCGTAGGGGTTCTTACTTTTATCTCCTATGCCCAGAAACATACCTATATCCACTTTGAGTTCACTCTCGTCAGATCTTTTGACAATGATGTTTCTCTGGGAGGAGCTATCAGTGAGTCCACCAGCTTTTTGTATGATCTCGGAAATTCTCTCATGGGCAAAAGCTGAGTAAGTGCCAGGGTATTCCACAGCTCCAGCAACGGAGACCTTAAACTTTCTTAAGCTGGTTAAGGTAATGGTGAAGTCCGGTTTTCTATATTTTTTTAGAAGTTCATCTTTTATTATCTTTTTGGCCTCAGATAGAGTAAGCCCACTGACCTTCACACTTCCCACATGCGGAATCTGAATATCTCCCTCAGGTGTAACTACAATCTCCTGAGAGGAGTATTCTTCCCAAAAGCTGATTGTCAATTTATCCCCCGGACCCATTATATATTCATCCGGATCAATGGCTTTTTCCAAGGTGAGTGCATCTTCAATTCCCATCGGTATTCTGGATTTAACTTCCTCGTACCCTGTCTCTCTTTTGATTTGGCCTAAGGTGTGGTTTGAAACTAAAGATAACAGGATAAAAGCCAAAATAAGTGAGACTCTTTTCAATGGTTTATCTCCTTTTAAAAAAAGCCGAGTTTGAAGATATCAAGCATAACCCGGCCATTGATCTTATATCGAAAGTCTCCCCTTTAGAGTTTGAAGACCTTTTCATTTTCTTCACAAACTCACTCAGAGACTTTAACTTTACAATCTCTTCAACTATCACGCTGCAGATTCCTCTGATGAAGAAGACCAATTTTAACTCATTAGCAATTCTATATAACCTGCTCCTTTCGCTTTGGAATTCGTTTTCATCATTTGGACACAACATTTTATTATAAAATATTGATTTCATTAGTCAAGTAAAAATTTCAGGATTTTTAGGCCCATAATGTTGTCCAGGATTTGAGTAAAATGCTTTCACCGAGCTTATCTTCAGATCCTGGGTCTTACCAAAAAGTCATTAGGATGGTGTAGATTATATGGTTCTTTTTAGCATGTTCCCTGGAATCAGGATTATGTAATATAGATAAAATTTGGTATTTAAACGTAGTTAACCAAAAAAAAGTGGAGATTGTTCAGATACTAAACTGCCCATTTACCCCGCGGGAAGATTATTTCCTTGTTTCCCAATAACTTACAGCTCCCCCACAGCCAACGTCTCTGAACTTAAAGAATATTTACGCATAATAGCTAATATTATCAGAAATTTATAGGTCAGTATTTAAATAAGGCGTATTCTTAACAAAATAGGGGTTGATTTTTATTAAAAATTTTGTATAATTAATATGATATTGGCTTTATCCAAAAATTTCTCTGTTTTAGAAAACAGTTTAAATAGAGATCCTCAGAAGCTGTCAAAATATTTCTGTGGTCTAGTTATAAAATCCCTGTCTTAAGGAGTTGATTGAACCATTATGATAAATTATGATAGGTATAAGAGTCTTGATATATTTTGGGCCAATTAATTTTAATCTGGATATAGATGAGGAAATCAAATTTTGAGGTATACAACCGATAAGGAAATGATATGATTTTATCGAAAAGATTTTATGTACCCGTTAAACCTGTGATTTGCAATAATGAAGAATGGGAGGATTCATGATAAGATCTGTGTTTGTATGTTTCTTGATTCTCAGTATTTTGATTTTTATCTTTTTATCTAATCAACCTCTTGCGGGTGATAAAGCTCCTCTGTGTTTTTACAAAAGTTTTGATTGCGGAGATTATCCCTTCTCCATTTATGGGGCTGATGTGGACAGTGATAATTTAACCGATCTGATAGTCGGTAACTTGACCCAAAAAGACAATCTTAGAGTCTTTAAAAATATGGGGAATGGAAATTTCGAGCTGATTCAGATATGCACTATCCCGAACTCCACTCCTATGGCCATTTATGCTGCAAAATTCAATGATGACAGCATGGATGATCTAATAGTTGCCACCGGCAGAGATAGCATAACACTTTTAATACAAGAAGATGGAGGAGCGGACCCATTTAGTAATACTATGTTTTACGAGTCTGGGCAGGGGTGTGTATCAATCTGTGCTTCCGATTTTGATTTAGATGGGGATCAGGACCTGGCAATATCTGCTGTTCAAAACTCAGAAGTGGCGATTTTATTTAATAACGGAGATACCCGGAAAGGATTGTTTGGAAATCTGCAGATTTACAGTCTATATGGAATAGTAGCCAGGCCGGCCCAAGTATTTGGAGCTGATCTGAATGGAGATGGTTATCCGGATTTAGTGGTAGGAAGTAGTCTGCATCAGAGAATAGCTCTTTTGATAAACAAGGGAGGGGAGGTTCCAGATTCAGCTGGAAAATTTTATCCCCCCAGTTCCATTACTTTAGATGGGGCTCAACCCATCTCCCTGTGGGTGGGACCGCTTAATGACGATCCCTACAACGATATTGCCGTTTCCTTCTATGGAAGCAATTCCATGTCTGTGCTTTTTAATGACTCCCAAAATCCGGGTAATTTCTATACATCAGCAAATTTCCCTTTAGGTTACGTACCCCAATTCATTTTGGGAGTAGACCTGGACAATAAAAATGGAATAGATATCGTTGCCCTAAATGAAGGATATCCTCCCGCTCCGGGAAATCTTTACGTCTTCTTCAATGATGGTCAGGGGAATTTGAGTCTACATAATAGAATCTTTTTGACTGAGCCTACGGAGTATGATCCTTTTGCCATAGGTATGTTTTCTGCAGATCTGGATGGGGATGGGGATCTAGATGTGGCGGTGGCTAACTTATCTGCAGCCAAGGTTTCAATTTTGCTAAATTCAGAGGAGATCAGAGGTGACGTGAACAACTCGGGTCACGTCGATATTATAGATGCAGTATATTTGTTAAACTATCTCTTTAAAAAAGGACCTGAACCTTATACCCAGGAGAGGGGGGACTTGAACTGCGATGGGAACCTCAGCATCTCTGATGTGATTTTCATCTTGAAGTATATATTCCAGACCCTAAGTCCAACTCCTAGCTGCCTATGTGAGCAATAGCTTTAGCTACTTTTTTTCAGCTTTTTCTTTTTACCACGTGTTCGCAAAAGGCGTCCCCTCGAGGTATGGAGTAAGTTATCACATACTCCAGATTCTGCCCTAAAGCCTTAACCAGTGCTTCCTCCATGGTGGTGTGAGCTTCGCATATTTTGGGATCGTCAAAGGGGTAAGGACAGCGGTATAGTTTTATGGCTACCCGATCGTCAGAAAACTCAGTTACTTCTCCCTCGCAGTTTATGTTCTCAAAAACTCTAATCAGATACAAACCCACTGACTTAACGTCGTCCATCTTCACCCTTTTTTTCCCCAGCTCTGCGATCTCTTTGCCATAGCTTTCGCTGACCTCTCGGATTAAATCCAACCCCTCCTGACCGAACTTCCTGTAAATCCCTTTATAGATGGTGAGTATTCTTTTTAATAGTGCTACGGTTACGGATTTGTATTTTTTCTCTAGGGGTACGTGAGAATACTCCACTCCCTCTGGCAATTTTATCATTTTTTTCCGGTCTTTTATTCTGTTACCTTGTAAACCACATCGTGCTCTCTGACCCGGTCTTTGGCCTTTATTCCTATGGAATCGCCGGGATTGGCTTTTTCCACGTTCTGATGCTCGATCTGTATGGAATCGACGTTTTGCTCAAAGTCTGTGGTGTGACCCTTAATATGGATGGTGTCCCCCACGGATAGGGAGCCGGTGAGCTCGATAGCTGCCACACCAATTTTAGCAAAATAGCTCGATACCTTTCCCACTTCCTCCTCAGGCATTTTAACCTCCTTTTATTTTATTTACCTTCTCCTCCTAAAATCAAAGGAAGTCCTGATTCGGAGCTACCTATCACCACTATTTTGGTATTAGGGCTCGCGGCTAATTTCTCGGTGGACTCGATTCCCTTCCACAACAAAAGATTTTTGGTCAGACCCTGGCTCACAGTAGCCTGAAAATCCCTGATACCTTTAGCTTCTATCCTTTTTCTTTCCGCCTCCTGTTTCTCTTTCATCAGAACAAACTCCATCCTCATCTGTTCCTGGTCTGCAGCCAGCTTCTCCTCTATGGCATCGGTGATCTTTTTGGGAAGGGTCACATTTCTTATGATAATATTTTCTACAGTCACGTGTTTTCCTTCCAAAACTTTTTTCATCGCCTCCTGAATCTCCGAAGAAATTATTTCCCTTTTGGTGGAGTAGATCTCATCCGGTTTATACCTTCCCACAATTCCCCTGGCCTCTCCCCGTAAGGCTGGGCCGATAACCACATTGTAGTAGTTTGGCCCCACTGTGATCTGCAGGCTATCCAATTTATTAATCACCGGTCTGAACCAGACTGAGGTTTCCAGCTCAATAGAGGCACCATCAGCTGAGAGCACATGCAGATCTTCCCTCCGCTCGTCCATCTGGGTTTTGTAAACAAAAAGTGAGTTCCAGGGGAAATGCCACTGAAATCCCTCATTATAGATTTTGCCCATCTGGGTTCCACCGCCGAACTTGTAATATTTCACCCCATGATGACCCGAAGGGACATTGGTCCCGCAGCCAATCACCAACAAAGAAAGCAGAAGCAACAGCAGCCAATGAGTTTTTCTCATTTTATTCACCTCCTCTGTTTTTTAAATTTTTTAAATCACCATCTTGAATTAAATTACCCAACCTGAAATCGGATGTCAATAGAAAAATCGAGAAAAGGGAAATTTTGTAATAGGGGGGAGGATTATTTTTTGAAGTAGATCAGATTATTGTCCAAAAGAATTTATAGCTACGAAATTTAATCCGTTTTTTATGAGGCATTTATACGTTAACTAAATTTTGAAGAAGTTATCTGAGTTGTCCGGAAATGGTCAGTCGGTGCACACTGCCTAAATCGGCAAAGGAGGAATAGGCATAATCGAACCTGTAGTTTCTCCACAGAAGACCAAAACCCCCGGAAAAACCTGCCAGGTTGTCCTTATCCGATTCGGTTTTGAAGTTTTCCCCGAATGATGTCCAGCCCACCCTCAAAAACAGGGGCTTGAAACCTAAATACTCTCCTCCGAAATCGAAGTGATAATCATTGTCAATGGGTTTTGCCGAATCAAAGGAAAATATCAGAGGAAATCCCCTGAGATGATGGGACAGACCCAACTCAAAAACAGTGGGCAAGGATTCCTTATGCGATTCGGTATAGCTTTTCAACTGAACGCCTAAGTTTCTCACTGTCAATCCCAGCTTGCTGCGCTGGTCTTTGAATCTCAAAAGCAAACCTAAATCCACTGCCAGGGCATCGGAGGAATAGTCCTGAATCTTTCCGTAGATGAATTTTCCGGTCAAGCCGAAGTGGAAAAAGGGGCTCAAACTCTGGGCATAGGTAAGACCTAAAGCCAGATCACCCGCTCCAAAGGTTCCCAGCCTTTTGCCGGTGGAGTCCGTTTCCACCATGGAGCCATAGTTCATATAGTCAATCCAGGCTCCCAATGTGGTCTTATCGCTGTAGGGATTTATCAACCCCACAAAGCCGGACTGGATATCGGTCAGGTAATTGTTATAGGAGAGAATAAAATTTTTCCCGGAAAGCTGCATAATTCCAGCCGGGTTGAAATATAGAGCTGATTCATCATCTGACAATCCTACAAAGGCAGAGCCCATAGCCTGAGACCTTGCTCCTATGCCAATTTTCAAAAAGGAATAGCCTGTCGTCCCCACCTTGGGGTCATCAGCCCAGAGACGGGGAACAAAGACAAGCAAAAAAAGAATGGAAACCGCAAATGTAATCTTGAACTTATTCATCTTCTCCTCACTTATTTTCTAATTAGACTAATCTATATAAATTTGTTTAAAAGTCAACTGATTTAATCTACCATCCTTTGACTGTTCGGTTTACGATGTCCTCAGCTAGCTTTTGCAGGGCTTTCTCTTTTCCATCATCCTCGGTTTCATCTAAAGTTGAATAGATAGCCCAGCCCTCCAGATTATCCTCCTCCCAGATTATTTTCTTCTTTTCGGTCTCCTCCAAAGTGACCTTGACGAACACTCTTACTTTATACTCCTTAACGTTTTCGTTTTCATCGTAGGTGTGAGCTTCCCGGAGATACCTGGTAATTGTTCCGTTAAGGATGGAATCTGAGTTTTTTTGATTTACCACTTTTAAGGTGTTATCCTGAACGTATGCGTCTACCAGCTTTTGAGTCAGAGATTCTCTTAATCCGTATTCCTGAGTTTGATCTTCAAAAAGCGGGACCGCAACACTTGATATGCCCTTTAAACCTGAGCCGGAAAAAGAATAATAACTACAATTGGTTAGAAAAAGCAGCTGAACAATCAGGATTAAAGCTATGTTGGCTTTATGTAACAATTTTGCCGTCCTTAATAACCTGATAGACTAAATTTACCCCATAATGATAAGGGATGATTTTGTAGTTTTCCACGTCCCACACGATCAAATCTGCCTTTTTGTCTGGTTCAAGACTCCCGACCACATCTCCTTTATCTACGGCATAAGCGGAGTTGATAGTTGAAGCGGTGATGGTTTCAGCCGGAGTCATTTTCATCATCAGACAGGATAAGGATAAGATCATAGGCATGGATTCGGTCATCGAGGATCCAGGATTGAAATCGGTTGCCAATGCCACTGCCAACCCGGAATCGATCATCTTTCTGGCTGGAGCGTAATCCTTTAAACCCAGGCCAAAGGTAGCGCCGGGCAGAAGAATGGCAATTACCCCGGCTTTTTTCATTTTCTCTATGCCCTGATCTGATATGTTCTCTAGATGATCAGCAGATATGGCTTTAACTTTTGCTGCTAACTCCGCTCCCCCAAAAGAGGAAAGCTGATCTGCGTGAATTCTGGGTTTCAATCCGAATTTTTTGGCAGCCTCTAAAATCATTTCAGATTCCTTTAGATTAAATACTCCTTTTTCACAGAAGACATCGCAGAAAATGGCTAATTTTCTTTCAGCTACCTCAGGGATTACCTCTTTAGTTAGTAAATCTATGTATTTTTCTTTTTTATTTTCATATTCATCCGGGATATGATGAGCGCCCAGAAACGTTGGAATCAAATCCAGAGGATGAATTTCATTTAGTTCTTTTATAACCTCCAGAGATTTGATCTCATCTTCGAGGGAAAGACCATATCCGGATTTAGCCTCTATGGTGGTTGTGCCATAGGAAAGAAACCTGTCCAGTCTGGGAATGGCAAGTTTGATCAACTCCTCTTTGGAACATTTTCTCAAATTTCTAACCGAGGATTTAATGCCCCCACCAGCTTGGGATATCTCCTGGTAGGATTTACCCATGATTCTTAACTCAAATTCTTCCTCTCTGGTGGCAGCGAATATTGGATGGGTATGAGGATCGATAAAACCCGGTGAGACAACTTTATTTTTGGCATCTATGACTTTAGTTTTTTTATCGATTTCAACTTTTGATAAAACATCATCTGTTTTACCTACAGCTACTATCTTATCATCTGCAACTGCAACAGCCCCATCCTCAATAATCCCCAGGTCTTTCATTTGTGCTTTTGTGTGTGGTTCTTCAGCAGGGGATGAGAAGGTGAGAAGCTGTCTGGAGTTTTTTATTATTAATGTGGATTTGATTTTATTCAATTTGTTGTGATAAGAATGTAGGGACAGGTCTTTAGACCTGTCCGGGACAGACCTAAAGGTCTGTCCCTACTGAATTAATTTTCTTTTTCAACATAGGGATTTTCACACCCTTTTCTTCTGCTACCTGGATTGCTTTTTTATATCCGGCATCGGCATGGCGAGCTACTCCTATTCCCGGATCGTTGGTCAAAACCTTCTCCAATCTTCTTTTCATCTCCTTTGATCCATCAGCTACTATCACCATTCCGGCGTGGATGGAGTTTCCGATACCTACGCCCCCTCCGTGATGCACTGATACCCAGGATGCGCCGGAGACGGCATTTAAAAGGCCATTTAATATGGGCCAGTCCGCTATCACGTCTGATCCGTCTTTCATCCCTTCGGTCTCCCGATAGGGCGATGCCACTGATCCGCAGTCCAGATGATCTCTTCCAATGACAATGGGCGCCTTGATCCTTCCTCTTTTTACCATTCGGTTAATAATATCCCCGAAATGAGCCCGCTCCCCATATCCCAGCCAGCATATCCGGGATGGCAAACCCTGAAACTTCACTTTTTTCCCTGCCAGCTTTATCCATCTGATAAGTGGCTCGTCCTGTTTGAATTCCCTTCTCACAACTTTGTCAGTAGCAATTATATCCTCAGGTTCACCGGATAAGGCAGCCCATCTGAAGGGTCCTTTTCCCTCACAAAACAGGGGCCTGATATATGCCGGCACAAATCCCGGGAAATCAAATGCGTTAGTAACTCCTGCTTTTTGAGCCTGGCCTCTGATATTGTTGCCATAATCAAAAACAACAGAACCTTGCTCTAAAAATCCCAGCATGGCTTGAAGATGAACGGCTATAGATTCCATTGATCTTTTGATATATTCTTCGGGATTCTCCTTTCTCAATCGCAGGGCATCCTCAAAAGTTATTCCATGAGGTACATATCCGTTCAGCTCATCATGTGCTGAGGTCTGGTCAGTTACCACGTCCGGGATGATCCCTCTTCTAAGTATCTCAGGATGGGTATCAGCACAGTTGCCCACCAGACCAATAGATATGGCTTTACCTTTTTTCTTAGCTTTTAAAACCATATCCAGAGCCTCATCCAGGTTTTCGACCAAAATGTCACAGTATCCTGCTTTTATCCGGCGCTGGATTTTGGCTTTGTCCACCTCCACGTCCAGTATTGCTCCACCATTCATAGTCACAGCCAGGGGCTGAGCGCCACCCATGCCGCCCATTCCTCCGGTCAAAACGAACTTGCCCTTCAAATCCCCTCCGAAATGGGTTTTAGCCACGCTGGCTAAGGTCTCATATGTTCCCTGCAAAATTCCCTGGGTGCCGATATAAATCCATGAACCTGCGGTCATCTGACCATACATTATCAATCCCAGTCTCTCCAGCTCCCTGAACTTCTCCCAGTTAGCCCAGGCCGGAACCATCATGGAATTGGAGATTAAAACCCGGGGCGCATATTCAAAAGTTTTGAAAATTCCTACAGGTTTCCCGGACTGGACCAAAAGGGTTTCGTCATTTTCCAGGCTTTTAAGACTCTCCACAATGGCATAATAAGATTCCCAGTTCCTGGCAGCCTTGCCCGTACCTCCATAAACGATCAGCTCCCGGGGATTTTCTCCCACCTCTTCATTCAGATTATTCATCAGCATTCTCAAGGCTGCTTCCTGATGCCAGGATTTGCAGGATATCTCCTTGCCTGTGGGTGCCTTTATTGGTTTGTATTCCATCTCAAACCTCCAAAAATTTCTTAATCATTATCTTTTTACTTATGGAGCAGGATGCCCCATAAGCTCAATAAAAACAGACGTTAACGGATATAAATTAATATCATAACCCTTTTAATGTCAATAAAAAAACCATCCAGTTATTGGATGGTTTTATAAATTCAGAATAAATTTTTCTAATAGGTAACGATTTCAAGCTTGGAAACTGATCCCTCCAGAAACATATCGATCTTGTAAAGGGAGCTCTCGTAGTTGTCGGATGTGTATGTCTCATTCTCGTGATAAATGGAAATATCACCTGAGAACTCGGTGGATGTCAGGTTGGCTTCCGAATCGATTTTTATTCCCGTCTCCTCAGGTATCAAAATCTTTATATAGGAGGCATCCGAGTCCAGTTTGCATTTTATAAATTTATTCTTGCCGAATCTGATCCTCAAATCTGATGCTTTTAAGATTAAATTGAGATCGTCAACCTGAAGATCGGAAAGGTTTAAATCTGCATCGGATGCTTTGGCATGTAATTCCAGCTCAAGAGGAACTCGATTGCTCAACCCGATCTCCCATTGATGTCTTCTCCAGCCCTTTAACACCCAGTCAGACCATTCATTTCTCCCGCCTCTGATTTTTATCCTGGCTGTGCTGTCCAGATCGGAGAAGAAAAAGTCACAGTCCGGCTCTTTGTTCCAGTAATCCAATCGGGCATCGATTAGATCAAGAGTATCGCTTTTTATCTCCAGCTCTCCGGCTTTGAACTCCACAGTCACTTTAGCCTGTTTAATCCTCTCCTCAAAAGGCTTTTTCCATTTATAATCCTTGGTGAATTTAGCACCCCGGGTCCACTCTCCATAACCGAAATAGACCGGACCTAAAATTGCCAGAATCATAAGAATAGGCGAAAGGATTGCCAGAAATGACAGAAAGGTCTTTTTGAAGATTAGCTCGAATCCAATGGCTATCAGAAGAACGGGCCACAAGGATAAAATTTTAAACCAAATCGGCCAGCTAACGTAATCTAAGGTGTTCAAAAGTAGCACAATGCCGCAGCATATAAAAATTACCCCGGTTCTAATTCTTGCGATATTCATCTTGCCTCTCCTTTTATAACTTGGCTAGGATATAAATCCCCAGAATAACCAATACAATAGGCCAGAGCATTTTAAAGCTGAACCAGAAGAAGAAATTGTTGAAAAGAAAGATCAATCCCACCACTACCAGTATCAAACCCGGCAAAAAGCGGGAGGCGGAGGATGGGGTAACTGGTCCAACCTCCACTTCCCCCTCTTTTCTTTCCGGAATAAGAATCCAGCTGATGATATAAGCCAGAAGGCCAAGACCTTTGGCAAAGATCAAGACCACGAACACCAGACGCATCAGGGTGGGATCCATATTAAAATACTCAGCCAATCCACTGCAGACCCCGCCGATTACCCTGTTGGTTCTTGAGCGATAAACTTTTTTATTCATATTTCTCTCCCCTGTTATGGACTTTTTTCCTCGGGCTTTTCGGGAATAATTATCCAGGAGATAATATATATCAAGGGACCGATACCATAGGCAAAAACCAGAAGCACCATTATCAAGCGAATAAGCACCGGATCGATATCAAAATATTCCCCCATTCCCGCGCACACCCCCGCGATTTTTCTTTCGGTTTTTGAGCGATAAAGTCTTTTGTCCATGATGTTTTTCCTTCTTAGAGATTAAAAGACAAATTATACTGCTTTCAAATATTGTATACGACTCCTGGCCTGCAAAGATTCCAAAAATTGAAAAAAGCATCCCCCAGAGTTATCACCAATATAAAATCTCATTTTCTGGTAGCAATAAAAAATTACAAAAATTTTATAATAATCCTACCTTGGGGCAAGGTGGGACTACCAAATACTACGACTTTTAACAGTAGTCCCATGTTGCCCTCAACATGGGATAAGAAAAATCCCACCTTGGGGGCAAGGTGGGGCTACCGGGCTGGCGTACTACTGAATAAGGAAAGTAATTTACTTCTTTTTAAGAATAGACATAAATTCTCTTGTGTTTTTCTCATTTTTTAGTAAAATTCATTTCAAGTGCGAATGGAGGATTTGTTTGGCTGAAGTTGTCCTTAAAAATGTGTCCAAGGTTTTTGGTAAAGATAACCTGGTTTTTGGTGATCTTAATCTGGATATCAAAGATAAAGAATTTTTTACTATTGTGGGTCCTTCTGGATGCGGCAAATCGACGGTCTTAAATCTAATTGCAGGATTGGAGGAGGTGACATCCGGCGAGATCTTTTTTGATGGGCTGAAGGTGAATGAGCTTACGCCTGCCAAACGGGATGTGGCTATGGTCTTTCAATCCTATGCGCTTTATCCTCACAAAAACGTTTCCGAAAACATCGCTTTTCCTTTAAGAATGAAAAAAACTCCCAGAGCCGAAATTCAGAAAAAAGTTATGGAAATTTCTGAGCTTTTGGGAATTAATGAACTGCTTGAGAGAAAACCCAGGGAGCTTTCTGGCGGGCAGCGTCAAAGGGTGGCTCTGGGTAGGGCTCTGGTCAGAAAACCTAAGGTTTTTCTTCTTGACGAACCCTTGTCTAACCTGGATGCTAAGCTCAGGGTGTATATGAGGGCTGAATTGAAAAGGCTTCACTCTGATATTCAGGTGACAACTATCTACGTGACTCACGATCAAGCAGAGGCTATGTCCCTTTCCGATAGAGTGGCGATTTTAACTGAAGGGAAGATTCAGCAGTGTGATGTGCCAAATACAATCTATAATTCTCCATCTAACAAGGTCGTTGCTGAGTTTATAGGTAGTCCGGGTATGAATTTCTTTGAAGGGAATATAAAAGAGTTCGAACAAAAAGCTTTTATCGATTTCAAAGAAAATGATTTATTTCTAATACAATCTCAATTGAAAAAATTTAAAATAGAAAATAAAGAAGTTATTTTTGGAATTAGACCCGAAAATGTCAGGATAAGTCAGAAAAGGGGAGAGGGCTTTTTCGAAGGGAAAATCTTTGCTATTGAGCCTCTGGGGGACCGCTCCTATGTGGATATATTATGGAGGGAAAAACGACTGAAAGGGGAGGTTTCGCCTGATTTTTCCGGCAAGATCAACGAATCCATCTTTTTCCAATTCGATCTGGATAAATTCCACCTTTTTGACAGAGACACCGGCGAGTCATTAAGAATTTGATAGACTACCCCACCTTCTGATAAATTTAGAGATTATACCTTTCTTTATAAAATCTTATTGTCTTTTCTATACCCTTTTCTAGACTATGAATTGGCTCCCAGCCCAGCTCTTTTTTGGCTCTGGAGATGTCCAGCGCGCTTCTTCTCTGTTCACCGGGAACTGAAGGTGCGTGAATTTCCTCCTGATTTGAACCTACATTCTCTTTAATCAGATTGAAGATTCTATTCACATCGGTTTCCACTGATGTGCCGATATTGAAAATTACTGATTTATTATAATCTAATGCCAGGATATTGGCTTTGACTACATCATCAATAAAAACAAAATCACGGGTCTGTTTACCGTCTCCATATATCTTTGCTTCCTGATTGTTGATTAGGTTCTCGAAGAAAATACCCACTACACCGGCCTCGCCTTTGGGTATCTGGCGGGGACCATAGACATTGGAATACCTCAGGGCAACATACTCCAGCCCCTTGGATCTATGGTAAAACTCCAGGTATTTCTCCACCACCAGTTTTGCCATGGCATAAGGTGACACAGGTCTTTTGGGGTGTTCCTCATCTGCCGGGAAATAATCCTGTTCCCCGTATACTCCTGCACTGGATGGGAAAATGACCTTTTTCACCTGATGTCTTAAACAGCAGAAAAGAAGGTTAAGGCTTCCCAGTATGTTTATCTCCGCATCCAGCTTTGGCTCCCTTATTGATTTTCTTAAATCCACCTGGGCAGCATGGTGGCACAAAATATCGAATTTCTCTTCCTGGAATATCTTTTCAAGTTCGGTTGATCTGATATCCATCTGATAGAACTTGGCTTTTGGATTGATGTTTTCCTTGAAGCCTGTGCTCAGATCATCCAGCACAACAACATCATGCCCCAGGGAAATGAATGAGTCAACCACATGGGAGCCGATGAAACCGGCACCACCTGTTACTAATATCTTAGACATTTTTACATCTATAAAATTTACTTTTCCTTCAAAACAAGATCAAATGATAATATTCATTCACAGAGAAGTCAACAGAAATCAGTTATTTTGATTGATATTATATGACTCAGTGAGTCAGTTCTCACCTTAATAGAGGTGGGAATTTATTCCACCTATCAAAGTTTGTAGCATTCAGGTTTGTCCGTGACTTTTTTTCAGTGGGCATAAAGCCCACCGCTACGCGGATATACCATCATCGGATAGGACAAGGTCTCCTGACCTTATCAAATCCAGTTGGTTGGGCAATTGGATTTGCCCAACCTTAAAAACTTGGTGGTGGAAATCCCCAAAATGGGTCTTGATGACAATTCCACCACCAACGAATTTAATTCTGGGTCAGGAGACCCAGGGCCACCCACATGTGTTACCACAGGTTGAGACAACCTGTGATACCGATTTTCATTTATCTATCCACCAAATACCAATTAACAATAAACCAAAAGGGCGGAGACAAGCTCCGCCACTACGCGTTCTGATTTATCTATCCATCAAATACCAATTAACCATAAACCAAAAGGGTGGAGACAAGCTCCGCCCCTACTTTAGGATCGGTTTACAAATTTTGCCTTGACAACCCAATCCATCAGGTTAGCTTATATTCAAAACAGATGAAGCGTTTACATAAAAATCTAATTCTGATTATTATAACCTCTCTGATTCAAATCTTTTTCTTCACCCCTCTGCTTTTTGCCTCTGAAAATGACAGGTGGTACAATCCTGAGCTTTCCAATGTTTTAATCGGGGTAATCATTTCCTTTGTCTTTGTTCTCTTTTTCATTCTTAAAGGGAAAAAGGGGAAGGAGCTTTATATCCGCACCATTGCCGGGCTGGAAGCCATTGACGATGCCATTGGCAGGGCTACTGAGATGGGTAAACCCATTCTTTATTCTGCGGGTTTGGGTAAAATGGAAAGGGTGGCTACTATGGCTTCGATGAATATCTTAGGCTCGGTGGCAGAAAAAGTAGCTGCTTATAATACCCAACTTATCTTCCCTAATTATGATCCGGTGGTTATGGCGATAGCCCAGGAGGTGGTCAAGGAGGGTTTTACCAAAGCCGGACACCCTGAAGCATTCAACCCGGATAATATTTACTTTGTTACCCAGAGCCAGTTCGGATATGTAGCATATGTGGACGGGTTAATGGTAAGGCAGAGACCAGCTACTAACCTTTTTCTGGGGACTTTTGAAGCGGAATCTTTGATTCTGGCTGAGACCGGAAATTCTATCGGTGCTGTTCAGATTGCCGGAACGGATTCAACCATTCAGCTTTCATTTTTTATCGTTGCCTGTGACTACACTTTGATAGGGGAGGAGCTTTTCGCTGCCTCAGGATACCTGACCAAAGACCCCATGGTTTTGGGGTCGATCAAAGCCCAGGATTGGCTTAAAATAGTCATAATCGTTTTAATAATTCTGGGAGGATTATTTACCAGTTTAAATCTGGATTTCTTTGCCAATCTTTTCTCCATTGGCTAAAAAATGAGAAGAGCGTTACCCATTATAATCTGTTTCTCTTTCGGTTTTTTTATGTTGATCCAGTTTTTTGTGCCTCACCCTTCATTTGTTTCCTCTTATGAGTCTGTTCTGGACTGGATGCAGATCATCTACGTTTTCACCCTTTTGGTTGGGGTAGCTAACTATGTTAAGATTAACACCAAGAAGATCTCGCATACACAAAGCGGGTGGGGTTACAATCTGGTTGCCTTAGCCGGGCTTTTTGTTATGGTGATTCTGGGGTTCTGGAAGGGGACCAGGGAGAACACTCCCTTTTTATGGCTTTTCAATAATCTTCAGGTTCCCATGCAGTCCACTATGTTCTCCCTTCTGGCATTCTTTGTGGCATCTGCGGCTTACAGGGGTTTTAGAGCAAGAACCAAGGAAGCGACGGTTTTGCTAATCACAGCTGCTTTGGTGATGCTGGGACGGGTACCCATAGGAAATATGATTCATTCGGCAGTCCCTGATGCCGCTAACTGGATACTGAACGTTCCCAGCATGGCAGCCAGGCGTGGGATTCTAATCGGAATAGGTCTGGGTACCATTTCCACATCCTTAAGAATTATCCTGGGAATTGAAAGAACTTATTTAGGAAAAGAATAGTAAAAATATGAGTTTTGCGGAAAACATAAAAAATCTAAACAGAAGAGTTATCTTTGTCTTGATTGCTTTATCAGTAGCAGCTCCATTGATTTTTAAAATCGGTTTGCCCAACAAGGTGACCAAAGAGGTGAGGATGGTATACGATGCCCTGGAGGAGTTGGAGCCGGGTTCGGTTGTTCTGGTCTCTTTTGACCATGAGGCTTCATCTTTGCCTGAGATAAAACCAATGGCTGTGGCTATATTAAGGCACTGCTTTTCAAGAAACCTGAAAGTTTTGGGATTGGCTCTTCTGGCTGAAGGCACGGCTATCGGGGATGAGATAATGAGGGAGGTGGCTAAAGAATACGAAAAGGAATACGGTCAGGATTATGTATTCCTGGGTTTCAGACCTCAGTATATGGCTGCTATTTTAGGAATGGGTGAGGATATGCATAGAGTTTTTCCACAGGATTACCAGGGAAATTCAACTGCCGAGCTTTTGGTAATCAAAGATCTAAAAAACTATGAGGACATTCCTTTAATAATTTCAGTAGCCGATGGGGATATACCCACATACTGGATCAATTTCGCTAATGCCCGGTATCACAAAAGAATTGCTATTGCAGTAACTGCGGTAATGGCAACCTCCTTTTATCCTTTTCTGAGTTCTGGTCAGCTGGTGGGTCTGGTGGGTGGCTTGAAAGGAGCTGCTGAATATGAAATCCTGATCCAAAGACCGGGTATGGGAGGCAAAGGCATGGATGCGCAATCCATAGCTCATCTTATGATTCTTGTTTTGGTGTTATTAGGCAATGTTACATTTTTTTTGGGAAAGAAGAAAAAAGTATAAATTGTAGAAGTGGACAGGCAGGAATGCCTGTCCTACCTTGAGGTTTGAATTTTATGAATGAAAGGTAAGAATAAACGGTAACACAACTTGTCTCAAGTTGTGGAATTGGACAGACAAGAATGTCTGTCCTACCAGAAGGAGAAAATGAATATTGGGACTTTAATAGCTGTTTTTTTGACTCTTTGTATATTCTCGTTTCTATACAGGGACAATCCTTTTTACAAATTTGCCGAATATCTTCTGGTTGGGATCTCAGTAGGATATTTTCTGGTCACTGCTGTGAATACCACGGTTCTGCCTAAACTCATCTTGCCTTTGTTTAAACAGGGGAATCTGGTTTATGTGATTCCCGGTGTTTTAGGCTTTCTGATGTTTGCCCGGTTTTCACCTAAGCTTTCCTGGCTTTCCCGGATATCCCTGGCTTTGGTGATCGGAGCAGGTGCCGGGGTCTCCATCCCCGCAGTTATGCAGGCTCAGATAATGGCTCAGATGAAAGCCTCAATGGTTTCGTTTGTTTCGATCAATGGCATAATAATTGTCCTTGCCATTTCCACGACTTTGATCTATTTTTTCTTTTCCAAGGAACATAAAGGCTGGTTTGGTGGAACAGCTAAGATCGGGATCTGGTTTCTGATGATTTTCTTTGGAGCGACTTTCGGATATACGGTTATGTCCAGAATCTCCTTGTTAATAGGGAGAATGCAATTTCTTTTGGGAGATTTTTTGGGGATTATTAAGTGATATGAAATGCCCCAGATGCAAACATACTATGCAGGAAATAAAAAGGAGTTTTCACAAGCAGCGTAAATGGGTTTGCCCCAAGTGTAGCAAAGTGAGATTTCAGATAATCAAGAAAGGAAAAGTCAAGTAAAACTATTTTAGTTAAAATCATGGGGGAATTAAAATGGAAATAGAAAAAAAGGATATAGAGGAGATCGGAGAGGCTATTGAAGCTCTGGGCAAAATGCTTGAGACCGAGCTTCAGAACTTAAACTTAAGACTGGAAAAACTGGAGGATCTTGTCTCTGAACCCTTGGAGATAAATGAAATAGATGAGAAAGAGGAAGTAAAAGAGGAAAAGAAAATTCCAAAACCAGATTACTATGACTTGAAAAAGGATACTAACGAGATCAGGGAGTTTCTGGAATCCTTTGACGTTAGATTAGCCCGGGTGGAGCAGAAAACAGTCGAGCTTCTGCGGCAGTTCGAAGAGGAGAACATCTCCTCAATGAAAAATGACCTGTTCATCATAAGAAAAGAACTGGAATTTATTAGAAGTGACACAAAGGAGCTTTTGGATAAAAAAGAAGAGCTGGATAAGAAAATCCAGGATCTGGAAAAAAGAATCGAGGGATCAAAAGAAGAATTAGCATGAGATCATTAGTAAGATTTTGGAGTGTGCGAAGCATCTTGACGATCAACCTTCAGGTTGACCTATATTATGGATTGATAATATTTATCAATTAACTGAGGGTGGTAAAATGAAAAGAAAGTTACAACTTATATTCCCAATTATAATCATCCTTATTCTCTCGTCCTGCGGAAAGCAGTCTTTTGAAAGAAGAATTGCCATTATGTATGCTTTCGATACAGAGGGGAAGCTTTTAAGAAGCCATATGACCTTAGAGGACAGCTTGTATTCTTTAGGAAGGGTTTTCTGGATAGGGGAAATTCAGGATAAAGACGTAATTGTAGTCAATTCGGATGTGGGAATGACCAATGCAGCTATGACTGCCCAGCTTTTGATTGATAAATTTAAACCTGAAGAGATAATTTTCACCGGAATATGCGGAGGAATCGATCCGCAAAATAATATCGGGGATATCGTAATTCCTGAATCCTGGGCAACTCACGATTATGGAATATATAATAAAGAGGGATTCCGGCCAGGTCGGATGGTTATGACCTTACCTGGAAAAGACACACCTGATACTTTGATGTTTTTTCCAATAGATGATAATCTTTTGAAAATAGCTGAAAACGTCCGACCGGATTTGAAACCAATTCTTGAAAGAACCCCAAAGATCAAAGTAGGAGGGAAGGGGGTAAGCGGAAATTCGTTCATAGATCAGGTGGAGAAAAGAGAGGAGCTCAAGGCGAAATTCGATGCTCAGATAGTGGATATGGAGTCAGCTGCAGTGGTCCAGGTGGCGATATTAAATAAAGTTCCGGTTCTAGTAGTAAGGTCCTGTTCGGATTTAGCCGGAGGTTCTGGCTCATCCACGGCCCAGGTTGAGATAGAGAAGTTCTTCGTGGTCGCCGCTGATAACAGCGCCAGCTTTGTGTTGGAGCTTTTAAAGCAATTATAAGAGGTTAAATAAAGATAATGCCAATGGGTTTTGTCGAAACGGCTTTGGTTGTGGTAAATTTGTTAGCTGGGTTTGGCTTTGCTTTTCCTATGGCTAAGGTGTTGGCTGAAATGGCTGGAAAACATGCGAAGTTTTTTCGATACTATGTAATGCTTATCGGAGTTTACCTTCTTGAGTCGGTGGTTCTGATGATGGGCATGGGGATACCAGTGCTTAATATAGGGCTGGCTTTTGTGTGGGGTCTTGTTTTCGGTCGCTGGCTGCGAGCTCGCACGACCAGAAGCGAAGCTCTGAGCACGTCATATCGGTTCTCTCTTTTTTCCAGCTTGCCAGCCATATCTTTTATTCTTGTGCCGGTATTTGCCGGGCTTGGTGGCTGGAACATATTGAGTTCTTCTGCAGGCGCCAGTTTTGGAATTCCCGAATTCTTGCATTTACCCTGGCCAATAAATACCATATTGGGTTTCTATTTGGCCGTTATAATCGGGACTGTCGTGCTCAAGACAGTAATTACAGTTGGCGAAGTGAGTTTGCTTTTTCGTCCAAAAGAAGAATCTGTATCGCTCTAACGTCAATGTTAGCCCTTATACCTTCCTAATCCCAGTTTAAAAACTTCGTTTTAATCTTTCGATGCATTGGAATTGGGAAGTGCCGATGTTATTGTATTAAAGCTTCTGGAATTCAATTTCCCCAAGCATCAAGAAAGCAAATAACAGTCCTTTAACTTCATTTACTGTGGATATTCTCATGCCCAATCTTTGAAAAAATCTATGTTTCGAACGACCGTGGAATCGAGCACGTTATGATCTTGCTTAATCTGGTTCAGAACATTACACAAATCTCTTTCGATGATTACCAAGTTACAGTAAGGAAGGTAGGATAGGTGATATAAATCGCCAAAATCTGATAGTTGGTCCGGTTCCCGCCCCTGAAGGTAGTACTTGTAGAATATGACTAAGGGGTGAATCCTCACTGAAAGGAAACACTCCGTACGCAAGTGTTGCACTCTGTCTTTGAACGATGCTAAGAAATCAGGGTGAGTATCGGCCAACCATTGCATGATGATGTAATCAGCGAACTCAGGAGCTTGTTCCCGTATGTATTTTCCCGATTTCGATGGAGGAAAGTTGTTCTTTAGTGCTGAATGCCGAGCCTGCATTTGCTGAGCACCAGTGAGTTGATCTTTGCGGGCTCTTGTCAAGTTGTCGGAGGTGAACCAACTGAGTATAGTATGATTTCCATTCTTTTCCAGCAGCAACTGATTAAAAGGATAGAGAAGGAGGGAATCAGTTCGGCATTGAGGATGAGCTTTTACCTCTTCTTTTAAAACTACGTCCCAAGGTTTGATAGCAGCTGACGGCATAAGAAGCAACAAATCAACGAGCTTGTCATGTAAAGTCTTAGCTTCTGCAAGCTCAGCTTGATGCGCATGGCTTAGTGCAAGGCACAAATCATTAGCCGTCAAGAAGTCAGATAGCCTTTTCCAGTGATGGATGTTCTTGGCAAGATAGCTGTAGATGTTAGTGTCAAGGTATACGAATCGCGAAAACGACATTTTGGTCAAGACATGGTCCCTTTGTTTTGATGCCTAAAAAATGTTACTTCACTCTTATATTGACGAAAAGATTAGTGAATGTCTTTGATTCTACCCATTGGTGAATCCGAATTTATAAAGTCGTCATCTATTCTCAATTCATCAGTATTGGGAAATACCGCTGCCATTCTAAAGACTTCGGGAGTACCAATTCCCGAAGCATCAAAATGAAGATTTAGGTGGTTGGAAGAGCTTCTGATTTGAAGTCTTCTATATCTCTGTTGAGGTAGTCAAAGGAGCCTTGATAAAGGATGAAAAAAGTATCCTCCCCCTCTTTAGTGAGAAAATAATTTTTGTCCTCTTTGCTTTTTTGAACTATGCGGAGGATTTCCTCTGAGCCGTCATCTAAGGTCAGTTTGAGTGTGAGAACGGGCTTTTTGAAATCTACTCCCTCCAGATCGGGCAATGAGGCAAAGGCATCTGTTCTTAAATTTGAGATTCGATCCAGGAAATTCCTTACCTCATCCTCTTTTACATCATACTCATTTTTATAAGGGGAAGGACTGACTTTCCAGAAGGTATCAGCTTTGGTCAGTTTGAAACTGCCCTTTTTCTTTTCGAACTCGATTGTCTTTATCTTTTGTGCATCCAGCTCTAATATGGTTTTGTCTCTCCATTGTTCCACATGGCGGCCAACCATTCGAGAAAGAAACCCTTTGGCAGACCAGACCTCATCTGAATCGATTTTTCTGACGTAGGTATACATAAAATCCGGGGAGGTTTTTCCCACAACTAAAGACGCTAAAGTGTCATTACCACTCATGAAGTTGAGGATGGTTCCAGATAGAGTGTCCACCTGGAAAAGCAGCTGTTTTTTGGGGTTGGTGGAGATCAGATCCTCCACCTCCAGATTTGCCACTAAATTCAAAAGCTGTCCTACCATACGCTTGTCCACTTTAAACGAGTCAGGTCCTGATGCATACCAGTTCCCATTTCTTCTGCTGAAGGCCATTTTGGTGTTGAATATGCAGAACTCCACCTTATCCACCACACTGGAATCTATCTGCACAAAGGCTTCAATTCTTTCGGGAGAGTAGGTTTTTTTCTCCCGGGAGATCAATAGGAAATATACGATCACGCACAGGGCTAAGATCATTACCAGGGGTATGATGGTCCTCTTCATTTTCTCCGCTGTCTATTTTTATCTTAAAATTTTTTACCCTTAATTTGCTTTCTGATACGCCAGCGCAGAAGCCCGAAAAGGATTACCAGCAGAGGTAAACCCAAAACATTTGCGTACCGGGCGAACTTCTTCTGGCCTGGGGTGAGGGGTTTGAGCGGGCTGACGGTTACCTCCTTGGAGCGAATGGCGATCAAGTTCTCGTCCTGAGATAGCCAGTCCACTATGTTCATAAAGAAGATCAGGTTACCCTGGCTGCGGATGCTTCCGTCCTTGATAAAATCGGCATCTCCCACCACCACCAACCTGTTTTCAGGACTTTGGGTCAAAGTGGATTCGGGCTTTTGCCACTCAGGCGAGGCCTCTTCTGGCTGGGGCACCTCCTTATTCTGAAAATAACTCTGGAAACTTCCCTGCACCACTCCTGCCAATACCTGGCTGCCCGCCTCGAAATCTGATTTATTGAATTTTCTATAAGGATTGATATCAAAAGGGTAATTCTGGACTCCACTTCTGGAGGAGGACATCACCAGGGGAATAAACTTCAGATTCTTCCCCACAGCATAGGATGAATCCAGGGAGCTGACAAAAGGAAAATCCACGTTCTCCAAACGTTTGACTATTAAGTTGTCCCGGTTGAAATTGCTGGCTGAAGGGAAGAGAGGATAGTTTATGATGTTGGAGATAGTCATATTTCCGCTCTGCTGCCTGATGCTTATTCTACTGCACTGCATGTCCATCACCAGATCGTCGTTCACCTTCACCCCGTAGTTCTCCAGAAAATCATCCAGACCTGGATCCAGCTTTTCCGCCCTTCCCGTCTCTATGTTCATATCAGTCTTGTCCATAAACAGAGCAAGTTTTCCGCCCCGCATCAGATACTGGTCCAGGGCATATTTCTCCCATTCGGAGAAGGAGCCTTGGGGTCCCACGATGAGCAGGGTTTTAATGCTTGGGGGCACGGTTTTACCTTCCTTAAGGTTAACAGTTCGGGGTGAGTATTCTTTGCTCAGAACGGAATTTAAATAGGTGAGATCGGTGTTAAGATCAGCTTCCCCATGGCCGGTAAGGAGACCCACAGTAGGGGTGATTCTTGCAGTAAGTTTTCTAATGGTCCGGCTCAGCTCGTATTCTAATCCGGAAAGGTTCTGGACTATTGGCAGGATCTCTTTTTTATTTTCATAGAGTAATGCCAATCCCATATAGACCTTCTTTATCTCCATCTTGTCCTGTTCCATCACATTCACCTGAACCGGTGGAATTCCGTGACTCTGGGCTTCCATTTCCTTGTTTTCCTTAATGGGGTCAATAAGCTCCAGCTTCAGATTCCCTCTGGAGTAAGCTTTGTATTCCTCCAATTTATCCTTGATGTACCTGGCAACAGTATTGTATGGCGGCGGCAAATCCTCACTGAAATACATCTTCACCAGGACCTTGTCGTCCAGATTTCTGGCAATATCCTTACTGGCTTCAGAAAGAGAAAAGACCCTTCCTTCGGTCAGGTCCAGCCTGGCGAAGAGGTAAACCGAGATCAGGTTTACAACCAATAAGATAGCTAAAACCAAAAGAAGAAAAACAGCTGAATTTAATCCATATGTTAGTTTAGATCTCAAAGATGACTACCTCCATCTTCTGCTTTCCAGAAAACGCACAGATAGAAGCAAGAAGAAAAATATCACCGAAAAATAGTAGATCAGATCCCTGGAGTCTATCACTCCCCGGGAAATATTGGAAAAGTGATAATCCACGCTGAGGTATTCCACAAACGATGCCAGAAATCCCGGAAAGAACATAACCACCTTATCCAGCATAAACAGGATAAATATAATGACGAAGCTGACCACGAAAGCTACCACCTGATTTTTGGTTAAGCTGGATGTAAACACGCCAACCGATAGATAGGTTGCTCCTACCAGGATCAAACCCAGATATCCGCCCACCACAGCTCCCCCATCCAGGTTTCCCATAAAGGAAAGGGTCAGGGCATAGGTCAGGGTTAAAAGAACCGCGATGGAAAGGAGGATCAATGCGGAAAGGTATTTTCCCAGGATTATCTCCCAGTCCCTTACCGGAAGGGTGACCAGGACCTCGATGGTGCCGCTTTTTTTCTCCTCGGAGAGTAGCCGCATGCTGATAGCCGGAGCGAAGAACATAAAGATAAAGGGAACTATGGAAAAAAGCCCTCGCAGGCTGGTCTGGTTGGCTATGAAAATACCGTTAAAGAAAAACCACCCGGATATCAGAAGAAAAATGGTGATAACGATGTAAGCTATAGGGGAATTAAAGTAGGATTTTAACTCTCTTTGGCAGAATATCCAGGTATTTTTGAACATAAGATTTTAACTTTATCCGCTTTTGGTTAAAAGCCTGAATATCTCCTCCAGGGAGGCTTGCTCCCTTTTCATCTCCAGGATGGTCCAGTTATTTTCCACCGAGAAATTGAAAAGAGATTCCCTTAAATCCACGCCCTTGCTGGATTCGATGTAGAAACCTTTAATCCCACCGGAAGGCAGGGGAACCTTTTCCACCTTTTCAACTTTATCCAGGCTATTCAGTTTGTTTTCCACTTCATGATCTATTTTTTTCAACTCAAGATAAATTCTTTCTCGGCCCTTAAAGCCGCTTTGCAATTCCTCTGCCGTGCCATCAGCCACGATTTTACCTTCATGAATAATCAAAACCCTGCCGCAGGTGGCTTCCACCTCGGGTAAAATATGGGTGGACAGGATTACCGTTTTCTCCTTTCCCAGCTCCTTGATCAGATTTCTTATCTCCACGATCTGGTTGGGGTCCAAGCCGATGGTGGGCTCGTCTAAAATCAGAATATCAGGATCGTGAATCATAGCCTGAGCCAGACCCACCCTCTGCCGGAATCCTTTGGAAAGCTCGCCTATATCCTTATGAACGACCGAACCCAGACCACAGATATCGATTATCCTTTTCAGTCTTTTACTGGAGTTGTTCCCATTAATTCCTCGCAAGCCCATAATGAACTGAAGATACTCGATCACGTTCATCTCCCAGTAAAGGGGAGCGTTTTCCGGGAGATAGCCGATCTTTTTTCTGATCTCCAGGGAATTGTCAAAGATGTTCAAATCATCCACTTCCACGGTCCCGGATGTAGGGGGCATAAAGCAGGTGATGATCCGCATGGTGGTGGTCTTGCCGGCAGCATTGGGACCCAGAAAGCCCACTATCTCACCTGTCTGCACCACAAAGGAGATGTCATCCACCGCTTTTAAAGCACCATAATTTTTGGTTAGATTTTTTACCCTTATCATATCCATTATACCAGATTGTTTTTTCTTAAATGATAAAAGAAAGCTGAAAACGAAGAATTCGAAGAAAAGATTGTCGATCCTTTGGCATTTGAATGATAAAATCTTAACATATTGTCAAAAAATCACTCTCCATATTCAGCAAGTCTTTATTAATTATTCATTACGATGATTTCAGAGCATATGCTTGAGAAATTTTTTTCAAATATTAAACCCTCTCATGATTTTAGGTATTATCTGAGGGAATTGAATTCAGGTTAATTTCTGTTATGCGGTCAAACTAAATTTCAGATTTTTTATATAAATAAAGGGGCTGCTGCCGAAGTCTACAAATGTCACCCTGAACGAAGTGAAGGGTCTTTTATTTTGTAGGAAAAATGAGATTCTTCCCCCGCCAAAGGCGGGGTCAGAATGACACAATGGGATTGAGCAACAAGCCCTAAATCTACTTTATTAATTGTCATATTACTTGGAGAATGGCGAATCCGGGCGGTTTTCATAGCCTTTTCTTCTGCCTATTGCCAGCCAGTCGAATTCAGCGTTTTCCTCTCCACCCTTGGTTTTGACCTGAAAGCCCTGGTTTGATTTTTGGGCTACGTAAAGACCGCTCCAGGTGTCTTTAGGAGTCAGTATTATCCTTAAGGGTACTTCACTTGAGATCGCCTCCTGAAACAGTCTATCAAAGGTCACATAACATCCACCATTTGTTAACTTTCCGGTGCCTGAAGCCATAAATTCCACATCCGGTGATTCCATTGCATATAAAGCTTCATCCCCCTGTGAGGTTTTGACCACACTGCTTTTGGTTCCGGTGGCATAGAAGGTTCCGGCAACGTATAATCCGGGATTTTTAGGGGAGGAACCATAGGACTGAACATACAGCCCGTGGAAATTGGGGCTGTTGCTGCGCAGAAGGTTGCCTCTATCTCCAATGGCATCTATCCCCTCCTCTCCTGCATTGTATATTACCAGACCGTCCTTTCCTGCCCGGAAGACCTGAATTCCGTCATCGCCCACGTGGTCTATATCCACTCCATTAACCTCAGCGCTGTCCACATTAAATCCATCGCTGCGGGCAAGACTAACATTCACTCCCTCGCCATAAGCATGCATCACATTCATTCCCCGATAGGCTTTTACCACGTTTACCCCATTGTACCAAGCATCCTCCACCTTGATTCCGTCCTTCTCGCTGGACTGAATTACAATTCCCTGTTCCGATTCCGTTGATTCGGGGATCATAGGATTCACTGCTACGGTGATTTTCTTTTTGTATGATTCATTATAAGCAAAGATTTCATTATCAAAGGGAATACTGTATCCCATTACATCGGAAATGCTGGCAATTAAACCTGAGCAGTCTGAGACTTCATCTGTTTGATAATCAGAGCCAGATGAATTTATCTCCAAAGCCAAACTCTGGATTTTTGGGGCTGCCTCTTTATTTTGTTCTATGGGTAATTTTTCCTTTTGAGTCGAAGCTATATGAGTGAATTCGTTTCCTGTCAACGGTTGCTCTGCACCTTCTATTACCAAATTGGGAGGATTTTCAGGTAAGTAAAACTCATGATTATCAATTGAGAGATTCTGGGAATATGAATTCAGGTTGTTGGTTTTAATACCAGCCCATAGATTTAAGCCTATGGCAAGAGTGGTAAAAACCAACAAACCTATCATAGAAAATCTCATCCAGTTTAGACTTCCTTTATTCATTGCAACCTCCCGAGTTTATCTTGATTGTTTGGATATTTCCTAAAAATTGCATTTTCCTATGCTCTGTTTGTAACAAAACATCATAATAACTATATGAATATTAATCCCCCGGGAAAGTCAATCCATGACAAAAGCAGAGCCAGTCACTAATTATTTATTGTAAACATCCTGCATGGAGTTCAAGAGCTCGTATTCTCCCTTTAATATCTTCTCCACCACATAAATAAATTTATCAGTGCTGAGCCTCTGCAAACTGTAAAGCTGCCAGTATCTATTCCCGTTATTACCATTACCGTTCGGCTTGGACTTTTTTTCTGGTTTCTTTTTCATAGACGCAAAAAGCGCCACTCCAAACCTTGCTTGATCCCCTCAAGTCAAGTTTAGAATGGCGCGTGGTGTCAGTTAATCAGAAACCTAATATTTTCGATATAATTATAAAGCCTCCTCTTCAGGTTTGTCAAGAAAAATCTTAAAAAAATCCCAAAAAATAAGGGTTTCGTGGAATCAGGTAAGTTCTTGTATTAAAGTGGTTTTTTGAATTAGTTAAGAAATTAAACGAGGTCTCTGAAAAAATATGTTTTAACCAGTGGCAGATGCCACTGGTCTACCCTAAGTCTTTGCGAGGAGTCCCGCCTATGGCGGGACGACGAAGCAATCTTTAACTTATAGATTCTTATCGAAGCAAGATTGCTTCGCTCCGCTCGCAATGACTGCAAACGCCTGGGTAGCCCTTCTCAAGACCCTGTGGGCTGGCATCTGCCAGAGGGACTTTTTCAGAGCTCTCTAAACTTTCACTTGACAATGGATTTAATCTTGGTTATCCAATTGAAGAAATGAGAAACCTGAAAATTATTGTTTCCCTTCTGATACTCTCATTACTTTTTCTTGAGTGTGGGGAATCACAAAAAGAGATCACGGGAAAAATCACACTCCACTTATGGCAGTTCTGGACTGATCCGGAAGTTAAACCAGAAGTTGAAAAGTTGATCAAGCAGTTTGAAAAGGAAAATGTGGATATTGAGGTCAGGTTAACCGACTTAACCTGGTCTGACGGGCACGAGAAGATCGTGGTAGCTTTCAGCTCCAATACCGCCCCGGACGTTCTGGAGCTGGGCTCTGATTGGGTCCCGGAATTTTCCTCAGAGGGAGTTTTGTTGGATATTACAGATTCTGCAGAAAAGATCAAATCAGCTTATCTGATGTGGGATCCTGCCACTTATCAGGAAAGAATCTACGGGTTTCCCTGGATTCTGGATACCCGGATTATCTTTTACAACAAGGACTTAATGAAAAAGGTGGGACTTGACCAAGAGAAACCACCTGAAACCTGGTATGAGCTTCTGGACTATTGCCAGAAGATAAATGCTTTAAAACCTG
>CAYURP010000018.1:0-53954 GCA_964447175.1 uncultured Ignavibacteria bacterium
TGGCTACAAGTGAAGATTATGCCCAGGACGCTTTAGCCGGCGTTGAGTTTCTTAAAAATCATCCTGGTATAGATCCCAAACGGATCGGTCTAATCGGCCATAGCGAGGGGAGTATTATAGCTTCCTTAGCTGCAGCACGATCAAAAGATATTGCCTTTATTGTAATGGTGGCAAGTCCGGGCTTGCCTGGCGAGGAGTATAATTACCAGTTCGAGGAATCGGTCAATCGGGTATTGGGCAGAAACCAGGAATCAATCGATTCTATACTTGCTCTGCAAAAGAGAATTTTTGCAGTATTGAAATCCGAAAAGGACACTGCGCAAGCAAGATCAAAGCTTCGCCAGATTCTGGAAAACCTCGAGCCGCCAATGCCTGAAGATGCGATCCAAGCAAACCTGAAAAGATATCTCTCGCCCTGGTTCCGCTATTCCATCACCTACAATCCCGCACCAACACTCAAAAAAGTAAAATGTCCGGTTTTAGCGTTGTACGGCGAAAAGGATATGCAGGTACCGCCAGAAGGGAATCTTGAGGGAGTGGAAAAGGCGCTCAAAGACGGTGGCAATCCGGACTATCGAGTCGAGGTAATACCAGGACTCAACCATCTATTTCAGACCTCTGAAACCGGAGCCCCCTCAGAATATGCCCAGATCGAGGAAACTGTCGCTCCCAAAGCGCTGGAGTTAATTGCCACCTGGATATTGGAGCACACGAAAAGGTGAAGCTAAAAGCTTCACACTCCAAATATAAATATGGTAACACAGGTTGTCCCAACCTGTGTTATTTGCTGAATTTAGACTTAAATTGCCCAAAAATTTATATTTAAATAAAGTAGGAAATTCAGTTCTTTAAATTATTTTACGAACACACTTTAGGGATTAATCATTCGTGAAACTCACTGACACCAAAAGGAGTTCCAAACCACTTATTACTCGAGGTATCAATAGCTATTGCATAGACATAGTCACCAATCAAACCGCTGTTTGAACTATTGTAGGTGGTCCAGTTAGTGTCATCAAACTTGATCACGCCTACACCATAAGTTCCAAACCACTTGTTGCCAGCGGCATCGATAGCTATTGTATTGACATAGGTGGTAGGGAGTCCGCTGTTTGAAGGATCGTAGGTGGTCCAGTTAGTTCCGTCAAAAACACTTATACCCCGACCCTCAGTTACAAACCACTTGTTGTCTGAAACATCAATAGCTATTGAGAAAACAGAATTATTGGCGAGCCCGCTGTTTGATGTATCGTAGGTAGTCCAGTTAGTGCCGTCAAACTTACTTACTCCACCCGAAGTTCCAAACCATTTGTTGCCTGACGCATCAATGGCTAATGAATAAATGTAGTTATTAACTAGTCCACTATTTGATGTATTGTAGGCAGTCCAGTTAGTACCATCAAACTTGCAGACGCCGCAGCTAGCAGTTCCGAACCACTTGTTGCCAAAGGCATCAATAGCTATTGCGTAGACTTGGTTGTTGGCAAGTCCGCTGTTTGATGTATCGTAGGTAGTCCAGTTAGCTCCGTCAAACTTAATTACTCCAACAGGAGTTCCAAACCACTTGTTTCCTGAAGTATCAATTGTTATTACCCAGACAGTGTTGTGTGGGAGGCCACTGTTTAAGGTATCGTAGTTAGTCCAGTTAGTGCCGTCAAACTTACTTACACCGCCCGAAGTTCCAAACCACTTATTACCTGAGGCATCAATTACAATTACACGGACAGAGTTACAAGCCAGCCCGCTGTTTGAGGTATTATAGGTGGTCCAGGTTGGTTCTGGCGGATTGCTTTTGGTCGGGCTTTTCTTGCCACAGGCAGAGAACACGAACACAACCATAACCGATGCCATTAAAATCAAATTCAGCCATTTCTTTGACATTTTAATCCTCCTAAGTAAAAATCGATTTAATCTTCTTCATTTTCTCCCTGGTTAGTATATCCTCATGTTAGAATATATACCCCTATTATTGAAGTCAAGATAATTTGATGTATTTCTAATTTATAAGCCCAGATCGAGGAAACAATCCCCCCCCAAAGCATTAGAAATGATTGCTGCCTAGATATTAGAACACACAAGTAAGTGAAGCTGAAAGCTTCACACTCCAAATATAAATATGGTAACACAGGTTGTCCCAACCTGTGTTATATACATACCTTGAAACAAGGTATGCTACCGAAAAGATTAATATATTTTCAATAATTATCTAAAATCCCTTAGTCCGTACTTATTTATTTTCCTATAAAGCGTTCTTTCGCCGATGCCTAAGATTCTGGCGGCTTTGCGGCGGTTGCCACCGGTTTCCCTTAAGGTTCTCTCTATTAACTCTTTTTCCATCTCCTCCATGCTCTGAGGGGGTAAGACTTCTTTTAGACGAGCCTCTTTTTCCCAGGGTTTTTCTACATCCACAAAATATTCGGGCTTTAATTCGCCCTGTGAAAATAATGCCTTTCTTAAGTGTAATATCTCCTGCCTTAAACTCAAGATTGCCTGATAAATCAACTCGTGCTCTGCTGTTTGGACACTCTTTCCGGTTACTACTGGCAATTGGCGCTGGGACTGGAGCTTCTCGTCCACATATTTTCTGACAATCTGCGCCTCGATCACCTGATCCGGTGCTAATACCAGCGTGCTCTCCAGAAAATTCCTCAACTCTCTCACGTTTCCGGGCCAGTGATACCTCAAAAGTATGTCCATTGCCTCATCGGTTACACCTTTTATCTTTCTGGCTGATTCCGTATTCAACTTCCCAATGAAATCGTGCACCAGTATGGGTATGTCTTTTGTCCTTTCCCTCAGGGGTGGGACGTCTATCTTGACTACTGCTAACCTATAATAAAGATCATCTCTGAAACTCCCCTGACTGACGCTTTGTTCTATGTCTTTATTAGTGGCAGCGATTACCCGGACATCGATTTTGACATCCTGGGTTCCGCCTACCCTCAAGAAACTTCGCTCCTCTAATACCCTGAGTAACTTCACCTGAGTTGACAGAGGTATCTCAGCTACCTCATCTAAAAATATTGTCCCTCTATCAGCCCGCTCGAAAAGACCCTGCCTGCGTGCAATTGCACCGGTAAATGCTCCCTTCTCGTGTCCGAAAAGCTCGGATTCTAAAACCCCTTCTGCCAGAGCACCGGTATTGGCTGCGATAAAGGGATTACCCCCTCTGAGGCTGTTCTGGTGGATGGCATGGGCGATAAGCTCTTTTCCGGTTCCACTCTCTCCGGTTATCAAAACAGTTATATTGGTGGGTGCCACCTGCATGATGGTCTCGGCGATCCTTTTTAATTCAGCGGATTTGCCTATCAAGCCACAGGATCTAAGAAAATCCCTTTCATTTTTTATCTTTTTGATTTTAGTGTGTAATTCCTCCGAGTCCAGAGGTAAATTTAAAATCTCATCTGCTCCAGCAGCTGTTAAGCTATTTTCATCGGTTTCTTCATTTTTTGCTACCAATATCTCTGTTGAGGGGGATTTGCTGGCTATTCTTCTAATCAGGTTTTCGCAGGGGAGGTCTTTCATCCTGGAATCAACAAGCACAAAATCGAAGCTTTTCTCCTTTATCTCTTTTAACCCCTTAGTGCAGTCGGTTGCTAGTGCAGATTCTAAATTCAGATCGGACAGGATATCGATTATCCGGGGATAAAGGGAATCGTCTGAGCTTATGATCAGAATGGTAGGTTTTTGGTTCATTTACCCTGCCTTCTTTGTGTTGCAATTATAAGAAAAAAATTGATAGGAGGCAATATTTTTCTTCACGTTGGTTGACGACAATTCTACCACTAACAAACGTAGCCCCACCTTGCCTCAAGGTGGGATATGATTAAATAGGAGTGCAAAAACTTGTTTTTGCAATAGCAACAATAAATTGTTGCATTCCAATTAACTTCAAGGTTGGTTTTGATTTTACTAACTACTCACGTTGGTTGACGAATTGGATTTCGTCAACCACAGCTGATAATTAATAATAGAGGAGGGAATTCATCCCTCCTTGGAAGTTTGAGAGCCGACGTAGAGGTCAGCTCCTACATTTTTTCCCCTGTAGACCCACTTTGCCCTTAAGGTGGATTCTGATTAAAGAGGAGTGCAAAAACTTGTTTTTGCAACAATAAATTGTTGCACTCCAATTAGCCTCAAGGTTGGTTTTGATTTTACCAACTACCAATTACCAACTAACTAAAAACCAATCGGGCGAAGATAAACTTCGCCCCTACGCGGTTTCACCAACAAAAAAGTGGTTTATTTCAGTAAAGGAGGATGAAATCGATCTGCTTCAGCCTGGGGTCTACTCTTACTACCTGCACTTTGACTCTCTGCCCCAGCCTGAAAATCCTTTTGGTGTGCCTTCCCTTTAACTGATGTTTTTTAGGATTGTGCACATAGTAATCATCATCCAGAGAACTCAACCGGATCATTCCCTCCACCAGTATGTGATCCAGCTTGACCCAGAATCCGAAATTGGTCACCCCGGAGATGAGTCCCCAAAAGACTTCTCCCAGCTTATTTCTCATATACTCGATCTCTTTTATTCTGATCGATTCCCGCTCTGCCTCATCTGCATTTCTTTCCCTTTCAGATGTAGTCTTTCCAATACCGGGGAGTTCTTTTTTCAGTTTCAGAAGCTTTTCCGTGGGAGGTTTTCCATCCAGAAGGAGCTTGAGTATGCGATGGACTATCAGGTCAGGATATCTTCTTATGGGTGAGGTGAAGTGGGTGTAATGCTTGAAAGCTAAACCGAAATGTCCTATATTTTCTGGCTGATAACAGGCTTTTTTCAATGATCTTAAAAGAAGCTCGTTTATCAGCTCCTCCTCAGGCCGCCCCTGAACCTTTTTTAAAAATCTCTGAAGAGCTATGCTGGATATGGTCTTGCCAAGTTTTAAATTATAACCTAATTCAGTGACGAATTCGGAAAAAGCCTCGATTTTCTCCTGGTCAGGTACGTCATGAACCCGATATAAAAGGGGAACTCCCAGCCGGCCAACATGTTTTGCCACAGTTTTGTTAGCCAGAAGCATAAACTCCTCGATCAAGCGGTGACTGTCCAGCCGGACCACCTCATAGATGTCCAGTACCTCCCCGTCCTTTCCCAAAACGACCTTGGCTTCGGGCAGATCGAAATCCAGGCTTCCCTGAGTTGTCCTTTTCTCCAGGAGTTTTTTGCTCAGATCCAGCATCAGTTTTAAATCTTTTTTCAGACTCTGCAATTCTTGGGTTGCTTTTCCGGTATCGAAGAGTTTCTGTACCTCATCGTAGTTTAACTTGGCTCTGCTTTTTATTATGCTTTCCCTGAACTCATAGGATAGTAATTCTCCCTCAGGGGTTAATTTCATCATACAGCTAAAGCAAAGTCTTTCCTCTTCAGGTTTAAGGCTGCAGATGTCATTGGAAAGCTTCTCCGGCAGCATGGGAATAACCTGATCAGCTAAATAGACGCTGGTGCCCCGTGCTTTTGCCTCCAAATCAGTGGGCGAATCCTCCTTCACGTAAAAGGAGACGTCCGCAATGTGAACTCCCAGAATGAAGTTGCCATCCTTTGTTTTCTCGATGGATACGGCATCGTCGTGATCTTTGGCATCTGCCGGATCGATGGTGAAACATTTTCTTCTTCGGAGATCCAGTCTTCTTTTTTTCTCCCCTGGTTTGATCTGGGAGGGTATGGATTTCAGCTCCTTTTTAACCAGATCAGGAAAATCCGCAGAGAGATTATAATGTCTTATCAAAGCTAAGGTTTGAGTCTGGGGGTCGTCCGGGTAACCCAATACCTCCACGATCTCCCCCTCGGGATTAAGATGAGAGTCTTGCCAGTATTTTAAATTTACCACCACTTTTTGTCCGGACTTAGCACCGTGTTTATGAGGGCCGGGTATGTAAATATCCCTGAAGATGCGGGGATCATCCGGCATAACATAACTTAAGTATTTGCTTTTTTTGAAGACTCCCACCAGGCTCAGGCGTGCTCTTTGAAGGACTTTAATCACAGTCCCCTCTGGATTTTCGCCCCTTCTGAAGTTATACCGCCTGACCACCACCCTGTCCCTGTGCATGGCTGTGCCCATATTCTCAGATCTGATGTAGATCTCCTCCCCATCCTCGGCGCGCACAAAACCGAATCCCTTTCTGTTGGTGGAAAGCTCTCCCACTACGAGGTTCAATTTATCCGTGATTCCCAGTCTGTTTCTTCTAAGTTTGACAATAGAGCCATCTGCCAGCATCTCCTTGATTATCCTTCTGAAGGGACGGTATTGGGTCTCAGCTATCTCCATCCCCTTGAAAAGCTCCCGCACCTTCAAAGGGCGATAGCTTTTTTTGGACATAAAGGAGAGAATCTTTTCTTTGTCTATGCTCATAACTTTTGTTTATAATACCACCCGGTAATTACTTTTGTCAAACAAAAAAGCCCCTAATATAGGGGCTTTATTTAAAGCAGAAGGAGGAATTAATTATTTTTCATTTAATTATGGTGCAATTTCCGGTTCCTCTGGCAAAGGGGGTAACTCCTCCTCTAAAAGAGGCAGAAGCTCCATCTCCTCAAAAAGAGGAACAGGTTCAGCTAAATCTTCCAGGAGAGGAAACTCATCCATCATTTGGGCTAACTCGGCTGGTTCAAAGTAAAACTCCTCGGCCTCCATTGGGGGTGGTGGTTCGGTCTCAGGTAGTAGCATACCCGTACCTCCCTGGTAAGGATCTCTTTGCATAAGATGTCGACCTTGGCGAAAGGGTCTTTGTTGCTGGTCTCTGTGCTGCATTAACCTTTTTCTGATCGGCCTATCGAACTTTCGCTTTTTGAGCTGGTCCAGTTGTTCCTTAGTCAGAATCTCCCTTATTGCTATTCTCTGGTCCACCCGGTTTTTAGCCAGCTGGGTCTTTAAACCTCCCAGATACTCGATCTTCTTATAGATCTCCGCTTTGTTAAGTTCTTCCTCTCTCATTAGGGATCTCAGCTCCAATTGGGCTATTTTCATGTCCGCTCTCAGTTTGATTTTATCCTTTTCGAAATTGAGACGGGTTTCCATCATCTTATTTTTTTGCTCCGGGGTTAATTCCAACCCGGCTTTCACTCTCTGCTTTTGCGGCTCTGGCTCCTGGGCAGATGTGAGGGAGACCAAAAGGAAAAAACTCAACATCAATATAATTGCTAAAGAAAATATGCTCTTTGTTTTCATTCCGTTCACCTCCTTTAGGTTCAATTTTAACCTTCCTCAAAATGTCTTCCGGGTCCCATTCTGAATTTTCTTATGGTATCCCTTAGTTCCTTTTCAAACTTATGCTCAAACCATATTAGCTTTGCCTCCTGGATTGTGGTCAGGATTTCCCGGGAGCTGGTCAAGAAATTATTTCTTTCGTTTTCCTGTGCCTCTCTGTTTTTCTTCAGCTTTAGGAGAATATCTTCAATCTTTTTCTCGCTGGGCTCTGTGGAATTCAGCTCCTCCTCTAAATCTCCTAACAGTTGTTTTCCGGCAGTTTCCAATTCCCTTTGCTTCTGCTGAAATCTGTGCAGCAAGGGCAAAAACTTATCCGACTGCTCCGGGGTCAAATCCAAAACCTCAATCATCTTCCATAATCTCAGGGTCTCGATTCTTTCCCTCATCCCTTCCTTTCTTACCGAATCCATAGGGGGCTGCGCTAAAAGAGATTCAACTGAGAAGATCAAGATTCCTGCGATTAAAATAACCAAACCTATTCTTTTCCACATAATTAAAACCTCCTGATCATATTGTTATTTTCTCAATGTTTTTTTCCAAGAGCTGCAACTCCTCAGATGATAAATCCTCTAATAAGTCCTGCAATTCCACATTCTCCCAGTATTGATCATCAACTACTTTCTCCAGTGTCATAATGCTTTCACCATTACCCGATGTGACCAGATCTTTGAATTCCTGGGTGCCTTCCGACAGGGATAAGATGTCTGCCAACTGATCCACCGGGCTTTCAAAATCATAAAGGGAGTAGGTCTGAGTCTGTTCAGAAAGTGAGACGCCTTGAATCCGAGCACTATGATCCTTTGAGAACAAAAAGATACCCGCCACCAGGATGGCTATGGCAAAACCCAGAAGAGGTACCAGCTGAGGAATAAGATTCCATTTGAATTCGGGTGGGGGAGCTTGAGTTAGCTTTTTTCTGATCTCCGGCACGAAGTTGATCCAGTAGCTATCCTCTATCTTTTCTGTTTTTTCTCGTTCTAAAACTCCAAACAAGCTCTGGATCTCCTTAAGCTCCTCTCTGCAGCTCTCACAAACCCGAAGATGTTCTTCCACTATCTTTTTTTCTTCGGGTGTTAGAGAGTCCTCATTATAATCGGGCAGAAGAGATGTTATTTTACTGCAATTCATTTTAAAACATTCCTCATAACGTTCTGTATTTGGCTAAAATTTTTTTCAACTTATTGACTGCCTGGAAATAATTGGATTTGACTCCTCCCTGGCTTTTCCCCAGAATTTCCGCTATTTCCTGATAGGGCAGTCTCTGGTAATATCTTAAAACAAAAACCTCCCTCTGTTTGGAAGGCAAGGACAAAACAGCTTGATCAATAGCCCGGGACACTTCATCCTTTGCCACGTTCTGAGAAACAGAGTTTTCAGCCAGAATCGGTTTTTTTATATCGAAAAAAGAGATGAAATTTCTGAATTTCTCCCTTTTTTGAAAATTGATACAGAGATTGAGTGCAATTCTTGTGATCCAGGTGAAAAAGCTGGATTCCGATCTGAAGCTCTTCAGACCATAATAGGCTTTTACGAATGTCTCCTGAGAGAGATCTTTTGCGTCCTCTTTGTTGCGAACCATTTTTAAGATCATATGGAATATCCTCTGCTTATACCTTGAAACCAGCTCATTGAATGCCTTTTCTTCACCTTCCTGGAATCTCCTTACCAGAGATTCTTCGTCTTCTCTCATCTGTTCCATATTCTTGGACACAAAAACCGGTCGAAGGTTTAAAAAATTCTAAATAATAAAGGACAAACTCAAAAAGTCTGTCCTGAAGAGTAAATTTAAATAGAAAACTCTATTAATATTACTCTCTTTTCCCTTTTATCAGTATTACGGAGTATTTGGACATATTGCTGAGAACTACTCCGGTTCCCCTTGCCACGCAGGTTAGGGGGTCATCAGCCACGTTCACTGCCAGGTTGGTCTCGTCCCTCAGCCTTTTGTCCATTCCTTTTAAAAGAGCCCCTCCTCCTGTAACAACTATTCCCCGATCCAGAATATCAGCGGAGAGTTCCGGAGGAGTTTGCTCTAAGGCTTGCTTGACCGCCTCCACGATAGAATCCACCGGCTCGGAGAGGGCTTCCCGGATCTGGGCTGAGCTTATTTTGAGGGTTTTGGGAATGCCCTCGATCAGATCCCTCCCCTTTATCTCCATGGAATTCTCCTCGTTCATGGGATAAGCCGACCCGATCCTGATCTTTATCTCCTCTGCGGTGCGTTCCCCGATCAAAAGGTTATAATTTTTTTTCAGATAAAGGGCTACCGCTTCGTCCATCTCGTCTCCACCGATCCGGATGGATATATTGTTGACTATTCCGTTGAGGGCAATCACTGCGATCTCAGAGGTTCCTCCGCCAATGTCTATAACCATGCTGCCGGAGGGCTGATCTACGGGCAAACCCACTCCAATAGCTGCAGCCATTGGCTCCTGGATCAAAAAGACCTCCCGTCCCCCGGCACTTTCCGCCGAATCCTTGACCGCTCTTTTCTCCACCTCGGTTATCCCGGAGGGAACGGATATGATTATCCTGGGCTTCATCAAATATCTATGTTTGATTACCCTTTTTATGAAGGTGGACAGAAGCTTTTCGGTTACCTCGAAATCGGCAATTACCCCGTCCTTGAGCGGACGGATGGCTATGATTTGATCCGGGGTTCGGCCCAGCATCTCCTTGGCACTTGCGCCCACTGCCACTACTTTCCCGGTCGATTTCTCGAGGGCTACTACCGAAGGTTCAGATAAAACGATCCCCTCCCCTTTGACATAGATTATAGTATTTGCCGTCCCCAGATCTATTCCGATATCACTGGAAAAAAAGTCAAAGATTGACATTAATCCCTCCCCAAAAATAGAGGATCATTTTTCCTCCTCCCCCAGATAGATAAATCTTTTGATCAGGGGAACCCAGTCGCTCCATTTCTTGTCCTTTGTTTTTTCTCTTTTTATGATGTGAGTGAAGGCACCGGATTTGGCATCCATCTCGTCTGCGTAATGCAGGATTATTGCCTCCAGAGTCTGGGGAACGACCGGAGATGCCATCTCCAGCTCCCCCTGATGAGACAAAATAAGATGCTTGAGTTTGAGAGCCAGATCTTGAGGGAAATCCTTTATCTTCTCGATTTTTCTGGTTATCAGATCATAGCCCGAGACAATGTGTCCGATTAACCTTCCCTCATCACTGTAATCAATGAAACCAGATGTGGAGTACTGTTTTATCTTTCCGATATCGTGAATTAATGCCCCAGTTATAAGGAGATCTCTATCCACCAACTCATACAGGCTGGCTGCTTTCTCGCAAATCTGAGCCACCGTTAAGGTATGTTCCAGAAGACCACCTAAGTAGGAGTGATGCCAAAGTTTTCCACCCGGGGCCAGTTTTAGATTTTCCATCAAGGCGGAATCCCCAAGCAGGTTTTGCATAAGAGCCTTCAGATGCGGGTTTTTCACAGAGGATGCCATATCTTTAAACCTCAGGAAAAGCTGGTCTATGTCTTTTTCAGAGGAGGGCAGAAAATCGGAAAGCTCAACTTTTTCCTCTGTTTTTTTGAGACTTTCAAGCGTTATCTGCAGGGAATCCTTATAAGTGGTGATGCTCCCTTTTATTTGAACTATATCTCCTACCTCAGCCTGGTGATAAAACCTTTCGGCTTCATCCCATATTACTGCATCTGCTCTTCCGGATTTATCCCCCAGCTCCAGTTTTAAAAATTTCTGTCCATCATATTCCTTCAGTTCCTTTTTCCGCAGGACGAAAAAGTCCTCAATCCGGTTTCCAACCTTAAGATCCCGGACAAAGATGTTTTTCATATTCCTCCAAATTTGATGAGATAATAATAAGCGTTCAAGCCGATAAAAGTCAAGGAGAAAAATCCTTGTTATGTATAATCGTTCAATTTATATTTAAAATGTGAAGATCATCTATGGTTACATATTAAGAGAGCACATGGGTCCTTTCTTTTTAGGGCTGGCGATGATAACCTTTGTGCTGATAATGGATTTCATCTTAGAGATTATAAATCTGGTGGTGGCTAAGGGATTGAATGCCTGGACCATACTTCAGGTCTTTGTCCTAAATTTAGCCTGGATGCTGGCATTATCTGTTCCCATGGCGGTTCTGGTATCCACCCTTATGGCTTTTGGAAGACTGTCCCAGGATAACGAGATCACCGCTTTTAAAGCCAGCGGGGTGAGCCTTTACCGGATCGTTTTTCCGCCCCTTCTGGTCTCGGTTCTCATCACTTTCGGATTGATCTGGTTTAACAATAGGATTTTGCCTGAAGCCAATCACGAGGCCCGGCTGTTAATGTCTGACATCCATCAGAAAAGGCCCACCTTAAGCCTACAGGAAGGGATATTTGAGGATCAGATCCCGGGATATCATATCCTGGTCAAAAAGGTCGATCAAAAAACCTCTGAGGTTGAGGGTATAACTATTTACGATCAAAAGGACAGGATCTACCCCCGAACCATTATTGCGGAAAAGGGGAACGTGGAATTCGCCCCGGATGGTAACACCATGATATTTGAGCTTTTCAACGGGGAGATTTACGACTTAGATGAGAAGGATCCGGGCTATCATCGCAGGATAGCCTTTGATCACCAGATGATTTATATATCGGATATCGGGACCCAACTGAACCGCAGCATGTCAGATTTCCGAACCGACCGGGAGATGAATACCTCCCGGATGCTGGCGGACGTGAAAAATCAAGAGAAAAGCATCTCCATCTCCGAGCAGATGATAGATCAAATTGCGGAAAGTAAAACTGCTTTAGTTTTTGCCTCTAAAATTAAATCGGATATTGAAAAGAACAATGAGCTGCCCAGCGATCAAAAGATATTCTCGAGGGTGTACCGGGAAAATCAAAACATATTATCGGAGCTTAGGAATCACTGGACGAATATACTCTCCCAAAAAAAGCAGAGGAATTCCCTTATGGTGGAGGTACACAAAAAATACTCCATACCCTTTGCCTGCCTGGTGTTCATCCTGGTGGGGGCACCTCTGGGAATTATGTCCCGCAAGGGAGGAATGGCTGTGGGATTGGGACTTTCCCTGGGCTTTTTCATCATCTACTGGGCTTTTTTAATCGGGGGGGAGGAGTTGGCCGACCGGGGACTCATCCCCGCCTTTTGGGCTATGTGGTCAGCTAATATCCTGATCGGGATTGCCGGAATCTACATCCTGGTCAGGTCAGCCAGGGAAACGACCTTTATCTCCTGGAGATGGACAGAAAAATTAATACCCAAAATGTTAAGAAAAGCATAATGGCAGGTGCAAAACAACAATGTTAAAACGAAGTTTAGCTGAATCCAGATCGAAAAAGATAAATTGCTTGATTTAATCTGGGCATAATAAAAAATGAATATATTGGACAGATACATTTTAAGAAAATTTTTGTATGTCTGCGCTTTTGCACTGTTGGCTTTCTGGCTGATCTTTTTGGTGGTGGACGTTATCGAGCACATGGATCTTTTCATCGACAGGGGAGCAAGCATTGACTTGGTGGTGAAGTATTATCTTTATTACAGCCCCTTTATTCTGGTTATGGTTCTTCCCGTAGCCATGCTTTTATCTACCCTTTTCTCTTTGGGGCTTCTGGCTAAAGATAACGAAATTACCGCCATGAAAGTCAATGGAATCAGCCTTTATCGGATTTTTCTTCCTCTTTTTATCTTAGCTTTTATGGTAAGTCTTTTAGTTTTTGTGTTAAATGAGTTGGTCGTTCCCTTCACTAATCAAAAAAAGACCTACACCAAACAAGTGGAGATTGAAAAAAAAGCAAAGCCCAAAGACGTCCTGTATCAAAACGTCTATGCTCAAGGGGGAAATGGCAGGATATTTTACATTAATAAATATGATAGCCAGAGAATGGAGGGAAAAGAGGTCCTGGTGCAAAGATTTGAGGGAAATAGACTAAAAGAGCAGATAGAGGCAAAGGTGATGAGATGGACCGGCACTGACTGGATATTTGAGAACGGAAACTACCGGTTCTTTTCGGACTCTCTGGAACAATCCGAGGTTGAGGAGTTCCAGAGATTCAGCCAGCTCCACAGAAAAGATATAAAGATTAAGCCTGAGGTTTTCACCCGGCTTCGGAAAAACCCTGAGGAGATGAACTACCAAGAGTTACTGGAATATACCGAAATCAAAAAGAAATCCGGGGAGAACGTATCAGCTGAGCTAACCGACCTTTATATGAAGCTGGCTTACCCTTTGATAAGCTTCATTATCGTTCTTTTTGGCTCGCCTTTAGCTGCCAGCCCTAAAAGGGGAAGCTTAAGTATAAACTTCGCCATTACTTTAGGGATAACCTTCACCTATTGGTTTTTATTGCGAACAGCCCAGACCTTTGGCCACACCCAGAAGCTCTCCCCGTTTTTAGGTGCCTGGATTACTAATTTTATCTTTGTAGGACTTGGGGTTTTCCTTTTAATCAAGGCAAAAAAATAGATTTTCGCTGGACCTGAATAACGATCTGAAGAGACACCCGATCTCAATAAAAATAAAAAACAGAACCTGACTTAAGTTAGGTTCTGGTCACAGCATGTTGGAATCAAATCAAGTTCTATTCAGATCCTGTTCTCGTCCCCAATAAGGTCCAGCATTCTCACTGTTTCGGTCTGGTTTTTAAGCGGGTAGCCGCAACCTTTAGGTTATGCTAGTGGTGAAAATCAATCTAATACTTTCGTCCCGTTTGAAGCGGGACGGCTACAAGATTATGTTCCCATTTGCCAGGAAGACAAATATTCTCTTTGTTCCGGGGTAAGGGAATCGATCTTAACTCCCATGGAGTTGAGCTTTAAGCGGGCAATGTCTGAGTCGATTTTCTCCGGGACTCCATAAACTTGGTCTTCCAATTTCTTCCCGGATTTAACCAGATATTCAGCTGATAATGCCTGGTTGGCAAAGCTCATATCCATCACCATGGCCGGATGTCCCTCAGCTGCTGACAGGTTGATCAACCTTCCTTCTGCTAATAGATTTATCCTCTTTCCATTTCTTAAAGTGTACTCTTCAACAAACTCCCTTACATACCTTTTTTTCCTGGAAAGCCTTTTCAAGCTGGGTATGTCTATCTCCACGTTGAAATGGCCCGAGTTGCACACTATAGCACCATCCTTCATCAACCTGAAGTGCTGGGGCGCGATAACGTTTATGTCGCCGGTCAAAGTCACGAATACATCCCCGATTTTGGCTGCTTCCCTCATGGGCATGACCCGGAACCCGTCCATAGCTGCCTCGATGGCTTTCAAAGGATCTACCTCGGTTACGATCACATCTGCTCCCATTCCCTTGGCTCTGGTGGCAAATCCTCTTCCGCACCACCCGTATCCTGCTACTACTACCTTAGACCCTGCTAAAAGATAATTGGTTGCCCTCAAGATACCATCTACGGTGGACTGACCTGTGCCATAGCGATTGTCAAAGAAATGCTTAGTTTTGGAATCATTTACCGCGATAATGGGGTATTTTAAAACTTTATGCTTAGCCATTGATTTCAATCTCACCACACCTGTGGTGGTCTCCTCAGTACCGCCAATTATATCAGACAATAGGCTCTTTCTTTTGGAATGCAGGGTGGAGACTAAATCCGCACCATCGTCCATAGTTATGTCCGGTTTCAGATCCAGGGTGCTGTTTATATGCTGGTAATAGACTTTATTGCTCTCCCCTTTAATAGAAAAAACGGGTATTTTGAAATCTTTAACCAGCGATGCTGCCACATCGTCCTGGGTTGAAAGAGGATTGGAGGCGCATAAAACGCATTTTGCTCCTCCCGTAACCAGAGTGACCATTAGATTGGCAGTTTCTGTTGTAACATGCAGGCAGGCTGATATTTTAACTCCCTTTAAGGGTTTTTGTCTTTTAAACCGTTCTTTGATCAATCTTAAAACCGGCATATACTTTTCAGCCCACTCGATTCTTAATCTCCCTTTTTGTGCTAACTTGATGTCCTTTATGTCATACCTCATTCATTTCTCCTTTTATCTGATTTTACATCCATTATCTTTTATTCTACTCTTTACTCTCTACTCTCCACTCTATACTTTTTGTAAGTCCTTGACCTTGTCCAGTTTCTCCCAGGTGAAGCTGGGCTCTTCTCTGCCAAAATGTCCATAAGCAGCAGTTTCCCTGTATATAGGCCTTCTGAGGTTGAGCATCTGGATTATACCTTTGGGAGTAAGTTCGAAATTGTTTTTTATCAATTGAACAATTTCCGGATTTGGGATTTTTCCGGTGCCGTATGTTTCCACCATTAGGGAAATGGGTTCAGCAATTCCTATGGCATAAGCCAGATAAACCGAGCATTTTTCAGCTAAACCTGCAGCAACTATGTTTTTGGCGATGTATCTTGCCAGGTAGGAAGCGGATCGATCCACTTTGGTGGGATCCTTTCCGGAAAAAGCCCCGCCCCCGTGATGTGACCTGCCGCCATAAGTATCCACGATTATCTTTCTCCCGGTCATTCCAGTATCACACTGAGGTCCACCGATGACAAACTTTCCAGTGGGATTGATTAGAAACCTGGTTTTCTCATCCAAAAATTTCTCCTCGATGATGGGTTTGATCACTTCCTCTATCAGCTGGTGTTTGGATTCATCGGTTATTTTCTTTCCGCTGGAATCTAAGATCTCCTTGTTATGCTGAGTGGAAAGGACCACACAATCGACCCGGTGAGGTGTTCCATTTTTGTATTCCACGGTAACCTGAGATTTTCCGTCCGGACCCAAAAAGCCCAGTATATTTTTCTTTCTGACCTCAGCCATTCTCCTGCAGAGCTTATGAGCCAGCATAATGGGCAGGGGCATATACTCAGGGGTTTCTATGCAGGCATAGCCCACCATCAGACCTTGATCGCCGGCTCCACCCACATCCACGCCCTGAGCAATATCAGGGGATTGAGATCCAATGGCATTCAGTATGGCACAGGAATCATAGTGAAAGCCGTAAACCGAATTGGTATAACCAATATCCCGGATTAGGTTTCTGACCAGCCTGGGCAGATCCACATATCCTTTGGTGGTGATCTCACCCCCTACTATGACCAGTCCTACGGTAATGAAAGTTTCGCAAGCTACCCGGCCTGAAGGGTCCTGTTTTATCACCTCGTCCAGCACTGCATCGGAGATCTGATCGCAGATTTTATCCGGGTGACCTTCGGTCACCGACTCTGAGGTAAAGAAAAAATCTCTGCCTGGCATAAGTTTCCTTTCTTTTAATTAAACCATTATTTTTAGTATGCTTTCATCTTTTAGTAAACTCCCACCACGGATGAATCCCCCACGTTGAGTTTCTGGAACGTTCCGTTAACCTCAGCGCCGAATCCCACCAGAGATGATTCCAGAAGACAGAAGCTGATCTCTGCCTCCTCTCCCACAATGGAGTTGCGGATAATGGAGTTTCTTATAACCGCATCATCTGCCACCGAGACAAAAGGTCCCACCACAGAATCTATTATTTTAGACGTGGGGGAAACGTAGACCGGCGGGATGAGGACCGATCCCGGTATTTTCCTTTTCACCTTCATTTTGCCTAAAAGGTGCTGGTTGGTTTCCAACAGGGTCTCGGGTTTTCCGCAGTCATACCACCCTCCGATCTCGAAGGTGGAAAACTTAGCTCCCTGGTTGATCATGAGCTGAAGGGCATCGGTCAACTGGTACTCCCCTTTTGTTTTTATTTTTTTCCCTATGATCTCCTTTAAGCATTCCTTAAACAGTGGGGTGTCGGCAACATAATACACGCCTACTATGGCCTGGTGGGATGTGGGGTGTTCCGGTTTCTCCACCAATCTTTTAACCCACCCCTTTTCCTTTTCCACTATTCCGAATCTTCTGGGATCGTCCACCCAATGGGTGCCCAGGGAATTCTGGTTTTTTTTCAAAACCTGACTCAAATTTGCCTCTATTATGGTGTCCCCCAGAATTATCAACAGCGGTTCGTCTTTTTTGATCCTGGGGCTAACCAGATTTAGGGCATAAGCTAAGCCTTTCAGTTCCTCTTGATAAACGAACCTGGATTTAAAGTCATAGTTTTTCTTTACATAATCTGCAATCCTTTCCCCTAAGAATCCGATTATGAAGATGATCTCTCTTACATCCAGCTTTTTCAATCTATCCAGAATATGCCCTAGGATAGGTTTGCCCGCCACGTGCAAAAGACCTTTAGGCGCGGTATGGGTATGGGGCCTGAGCCTGGTCCCGATCCCTGCCACCGGAATAATAACCTTCAATTTCTCCTCCTCTGTGCTAGCTAATTAATAATTGAACATTTTTATCTAAATTACAATATTCAATCCAACTGTCAACAGAATTATTATTGTAGTTTTAAATATTGAAATATTAAAAACCAAATTGAATAAATTGTAAAAGGAATTATTGAGGGATTCTGGATTAGAGGACAAACGGTTTATTATTTAGTTAGTTCGGTTTTGAGGTAATCGATGAGCTTTACCGGCGTGGGATCGACCTGATTCAAGATGGCTAAATAATAACTCACAAAGTCCCCTAACTGAATTAAAGAGAAAATCCGGGACAGGAGATTTTCTCCCTCGCTTTCCAGCTCAATTAACTTGACTCCCTTTTTCTGAATTATCTCCTTGACTATCTCTATTCTCTTTTTGATCTGGGGATGATCCTTTTGATCTTTTAGCATTATCGCTACTATTTTTTCTTCCATACCTGATAGTATCTCCCAGCCTACCAGCTCGTTGTGATTGAACTCCGGGAAGATATTGTTGAAGCAAAGCATCTTGGAGTTCTCGCAGATCTGACATTTCCATCTGTAAGCAACGGCATCGAAGTGATCCACACCAGCATAGATAATGGGTATTTTACCAAAAAGTTGACCAGCTATATTTTTAGCTTTATTTTTCTCAGAACTTTTCTCCATCGCATATTTTTTTCTTCTTGAAGATAAGAAATCTATGGCCTTTTCAAGGTCTTTGATTTTTTCCGAGACAAATTCTAATCTTTCGAGGAAAACTAAAATGGGGACAAAGGAGTAACCTAAAGCCGCTCTGGGAGGATAGCCCGGTGGTATCTTTAAAAATGGAAAACCGTTCTTCTCGGATAATTTCAAAAGTTCACCATTGGAGGATACGGAGATTATTTTTGCCCCGATTTTTTTCGCTTCCCGGTAGGCAGATAAGGTCTCCTCGGTATTGCCGGAATAACTGGAGACGAAAACCAAAGAGTTTTTGTTCACAAAATGGGGCAGGGTGTAATTTCTGCAGATGTAAAAAGGTAGTTCCAATTCATCGGCCAGGTAGGAGCGGACCAGATCGCCTCCGATTGCAGAGCCACCCATTCCGGCAACAATTATGTTTTTAACTTCATCTGTTTTAAAAGAAGGCAGGGCAAGTTCCTGAGTGATTTTTAAGGCGTGTTGAAGCTGTGAGGGGAACTCGTAGATCAGCTTATACATGTTCCGGGCATCGATTTTTTTTATCTTTTCTGGATCATCTAATAAAGACACAGCAATTCCTCCTGCCCGAATTTCCTTTTATAGTACTCCATCAAGGTTTTTTTTATCTCCTCCACCCGGGTTAAATTCAAAACCTGGTCTGCTATGTTCCTGGCTTCTTCTAAGGTAATAGACCGTATGATTTTTTTGACCTGGGGAATTGCCAGAGGTGAGGTGGAAAGCTCGTCTATTCCCATCCCCACTAATAACACGGTAGCAATGGGATCAGCTGCCATCTCTCCGCACAGTCCCACCCAGATATTGTTTCTGTGAGCTGAGTCCACGGTCTGTTTTATCAATTTCAGAACTGCAGGGTGGAAGATCTGATAGAGATTTGCCACCCTCTCGTTTCCCCGATCCACAGCTAAACTGTACTGGACCAGATCGTTTGTTCCTATGCTGAAGAAATCGCACTCCTGAGCTAAAGAATCAGCTACCAGGCAGGCTGAGGGAATCTCGATCATTATCCCCATTTCGACATTTTCATTAAATGGGATATCCTGGGATTTGAGCTCCCCTTTCACCTCATCTAATATCCCTTTAGCTTTTCTTAGCTCCTCCACTCCGGAGATCATGGGAAACATTATTTTTAAATTCCCTTTTTGGCTTGCCCGGAGCATGGCTTTAAGCTGAGTCTTGAAGATTGAAGGTAGATCCAAACAGGCTCTGATTGCTCTCCATCCCAAAAATGGATTGGCTTCGTATGTTTCTCCCAGGCCAAAACTGAATTTATCTCCACCTAAATCGTAGGTCCGGATAACTACCGGATGAGGGGACATCTTCTCCAAAACCTTTTTGTAAGCTTTATATTGTTCCTCCTCGGAGGGAAAGGTAGATTCGGTCAGGTAGAGATACTCGGTGCGGTATACGCCTATACCTTCTGCGCCATAGTTTAGAGCGGATTCCACGTCCTCCGGAAGCTCGATGTTGGCTTGCAGCTGGATTCTTCTTTGATCCAAAGTTTCAGAGGGGAGGGATTTCAGCTCCTGGAGTTTTCTTTTTCTCTCTAAGATATTTTTTCTTTTGGATTCATATTGATTTAAGGTCTTCTGGTCCGGCCAGAGGATGATGATACCTTTGTCTCCGTCCAGGATGACGGTCTGTTTTTCACTGAGCTGATTGAATCCATTCTTTAATCCCAAAACAGCAGGTAGTCCCAGGGCTTTAGCCAGAAGAGCCACATGAGAAGTTCCTCCACCGGAATCAGCGGCAAAACCTAATACTTTTCCCTTTCTCATATGCACCACATCTCCCGGAGAGAGAGCGCGAGCCATAAGAATCACCGGAGAAGAAAGGGTGGCCGTGGTCAGATGCTTGATCCCTAAAAGCCTGTAAAGGAGGCGATTACTTACAGCCTCGATGTCATAGACCCTCTCCTTGATATATTCATTTTTGGAGGAGGAGATAGCCCTTATTGTGTTCTCCACATTTTTTTTGTAAACAAACTCAGCGTTAATCTTAGACCCCGAAATCTCCTGGATCACCTTCTGGTTAGTAACCTCATCTTCCAGGATCAAAATCTGGGCATCGAATATTTTAACCTGTTCGGGTGCCATGCTTTTCTTGACCTTTTCCCTGGTTTTGAGAAGTTCGTCTCTGGTCTCCTTCAACGCCTTTCTGAACCTCTCGATCTCGCGTTGTACCTCTTCTGGCTTCAGTTTTTCCTCTTTGATCTGTAGGAGTTCTCTGTCCAGAAGATGGACCTCTCCGATAGCTATGCCGGGCGATGCCGGGATTCCGGTAAGAATTTCATTTTGGATTTTTTCTTTTTCCATTTTTTAAATCGATTTTCTATTCCTCTCCGAATTTATCCTCAAATAGTTTAGCTAAAGCCTCCACTGCCTGGGCTTCATCTTCTCCTTGCGCCAGGATCACTATTTTGCTTCCAATTTCTGCGGCTAACATCATTACTCCTATTATGCTTTTAGCGTTAATCTCCAGATCGGCTTTTTTTAGTTTGATCTCAGATTTGAACTTGCTTGCTGTTTGAACCACCATGGCTGAGGGACGAGCATGCAGTCCCAATTTATTGATAACGGTGATTTCCTTCTCAATCAACTTTTTTGTTCCCGTTTACAGGGTCCGAACAAACATCTTGCCCGAAAGCTGTTTTACCAGGCCTTTCAGCTCCAGGGATAAAAGAACTGACAGAAGATGGGGTATTTTGAAATTGCCTTTTTTTGCAATCTTGTCTATATGATTCGGCTCCAGCGAAAGAAAACTGAAGACCTTTTTCTCCTCCTGAGACAGGTCCATTTCCAATTTTGTTTTTTCCTTTTCCGAGGTGAAATTCAGAACACCCTTTAACTCACTTAAGATGTCATCCACCGAGGTGACCAGGGCAGCACCCTTTTTAATCAGAGCATTGGTCCCCTCGCTTTTTTGGGACCCGATATTTCCCGGAACAGCGAAGACCTCCCGGCCCTGATCCAGGGCGCATTCAGCAGTTAAGAGAGCTCCGGACCTTTTAGGAGCCTCTATGACTATCACCCCCAGGGAGAGTCCGGAGATGAGTCGATTCCTCTTGGGGAAATTCTCAGCTAATGGTTTTGTTCCCAGCGGGAACTCCGAGATTAGGGCTCCACTTTCCGTTATCCTCTGAGCTAATCGGGCGTGTTCCCGGGGATATATCACATCCAGTCCTGAGCCGAAAACCGCTATGGTTCGTCCTTTACCCTTTAAAGCGGTGAGATGTCCGGTGGAATCAATTCCCCGGGCTAACCCGCTGACAATAGTGACTCCTCTTTCCACCAACTCGGATGCCAGTTTTTCAGCAACGTTTTTTCCATACGCCGAAGCTCTCCTGGTTCCCACTAGGGCTAATGCCTTTTTATCTTCCTGTGTCAGATTACCTCGCACGAAAAGAAAGGGGGGAGGATCGTAGATCGATTTCAAATTCTGGGGATAATCTGAGTCCTTATAGGTTATGAATTTTATCCGGTTGTTCTTTTGCTTTGAATGTTTTTCAAAAAGCTTTAACTGTTCCTCCACCGTTTTCCATTTCACTTTATTTTTTATGTTCTTAGCGGTTTCCTTACCTATATCCGGAATCCCGGAGAGCCTTTCAATTGGAGCGGAGAGAACTTCTTCCGGGTCTCCCAGATGATTGATCAGGTTGATGAACCTTTTTGGTCCTACGCCTTCAACTGTGGCCAGGGCTATCCAGTTTTTTATCTGAGACATGTCCAAAGCTATTTTTCCCTTTTCAATTCTTCATTCAAAAGTTTCAGAAACTTTTCTATGCCTTCTCCGGTCAAAGCTGATATTCTGCATCGGGGCAGCTGGGAATTGAGATTAATGTTGAATTTTTTGGCGTTCAAAAGATCGATCTTATTTAAAGCTAATATGGCTTTCTTCTTTAAAAGACCTGGATCAAATAACCTCATCTCATTTTTTAAAGCATCGAACTGTTCCCTTAAGTCAGGGGAGGTTACATCCAAAAGAAAGACTAAAACCTTTGTCCTCTGAACGTGTCTTAAAAACTCCAGTCCTAATCCCTTTCCCTTATGAGCATCCGGGATCAGTCCGGGTATATCGGCTAAGACGAAACTGTGGTAATCCTTCATTTTTACCACGCCTAAATTAGGGTGGAGGGTGGTGAAGGGGTAGCTGTCAATTTTGGGTTTTGCCTCTGAAAGTTGAGCTAAAAGTGTTGATTTGCCAGCATTGGGATAGCCCACGATACCTACGTCAGCCAAAACTTTTAGCTCCAGGGAGAGTATTTTTTGTTCGCCTTTTTGACCCTTCTCAAATTTTCTGGGAGCCTTTTCCGTCGGGGTTTTAAAATGGGTATTGCCTCTGCCTCCTTTTCCGCCCATTGCCACCACAGCGAATTGATCCGCAGAAACCAGATCAGATAAAAACTTTCCTCTTTCCAGATCTTTAACCAGAGTGCCGGGGGGAACTTTGATCACTACATCTTTTCCTTTTTTGCCATATTGATTTTTTCCTTTTCCGCCATCTCCGTTCTCAGCTCGATAATATCTTTTATATCTGAAATCCAGAAGAGTACCCAGATGTGAGTCCACCTGGATTATGACCTGACCCCCATCCCCGCCATCGCCCCCGTCCGGGCCACCTTTGGGAACGTACTTCTCCCTTCTGAAGCTGACGCACCCTGCTCCCCCGTCCCCGGCTTTTACCTTTATCTCAGCATAATCTATAAATTTGCTCATAGGCTGATCCTATAGTTTCAATAACTCCAGAAGGGAGTCCTTTAAGGAGGTGGGCTCGACCTTCCTTTGCAGCTCACCATTGTAGGCTAAGGATATTGCACCGGTCTCCTCTGAAACCACCAGGGCGATGGAGTCGGATACCTCGGTTACTCCGATAGCAGCCCGGTGTCTCATCCCGTAAAGCTTCTCATACCTGGGGTTGGTGGTCAGGGGTAGGGTGCAGCCGGCAGCTACCACCAGATCCCCCCGGATGATGGCAGCCCCATCGTGCAAAGGAGCATGGGGAGTGAAAAGGGTGATCAGAAAATCAGACGAGAGCTGGGCATTGAGCTGTCTTCCGGTTTGTACAAAATTTTTTAATCCGATATCCTTCTCCAGCACCACCAATCCTCCGTAGCTCCGATGGGACAATTTCTTGACACCCTCAATTATTTCATCTAAAGCTTCCTGTTCCTGATACCTGTAAAATCTTCTGAACAATTTAGCATGGCCGATTTGAGCTAAAGCTCCCCGAATCTCCGGCTGGAAGACTATGACAAAAACAATAATTCCCACGGTGGCGATATTGGTTATCAGCCATTTTAACCCTTCCAGTTCAAACCAGAAAGCGCCAAAGGCGATAAAAAACAAAAGGAATGCTCCGGTTATAATCTGAACTGCCCGGGTTCCTTTCATCAGCCCCAGAAACTTGTAAAATAGAAATGCCACTATCCCGATGTCCAAGACATCAATTAATCCGACTTTTATAAAACCTATATGCAAAAGCTCCATATTCTATCCCTTGAGTATGGCGTCCACCATCCGGGCTACCCTTTTGCTCTCTTTTACGTCATGCACCCGCAGGATATTAGCTCCGTTACATATAGCAACAGCCAGGGCAGCTAAGCTCCCCTCCATTCTTTCAGCCAATGGCAGGTCCAGCACTTTTCCTATGAAAGATTTCCTGGAAAGACCTACCAGTATGGGCTTTCTTAGAGAGGTTAATTTTTCGAGGTTTCTCAGTATCTCCAGATTGTCCTCCAACCTCTTGCCGAAACCAATTCCAGGATCGATTATTATTTTTTCCTCATCTATTCCCGAGTTTTCTGCCAATTCTATTGACTCTTTCAAATAGTCAGAGATCTCCTGGATTAGGTTCTCATAGAACGGATTATCCTGCATATTTTTGGGTGTGCCTTTGATGTGCATTAAAACCACGGGAACATTATACCTGGCTGCAACTTCTTTCATCTGGGGATCGAATCTCAAAGCTGAGATGTCGTTTATCATCTCCGCTCCAGCATCCAGCGCTTCTTTTGCTACCTCTGATTTATAAGTATCAATGGAGACGGGGATATCGGTTTTTTTCGTTATCTCCTTTATCACCGGAATGACCCGCCTGAGTTCCTCCTCAACAGTAATCGCATCCGCACCAGGTCGGGTGGATTCCCCACCCACATCGATTATATCAGCTCCCTGTTCCACCATTCTCAAGGCTTGATTTATTGCAGCCTCAGGCTTAAAAAATTTTCCTCCATCTGAGAAAGAATCGGGAGTTACATTTAAAACCCCCATCAGATGAGTGCGGGATGAAAAATCCAGTTTCCTTTTGCGGAAGACCATCTCAGATTTTTTTGATTCAAGAAGTTCAAACATTGAAATCTTCCCTGATTCTTTAGCTTGAAGATGGATTGCCTTTAATCAGAACCAAAGCCTCAGATCGGAGCGCTTCGTTTTTCATCTCCCCTTTAGCTACTGTGGTAATGGTCAAAGCCCCTGATTTTTTTAAACCCCGGATGGTCAGGCAGAGCTGCTCTGCTTCCACAATCACCAGAACTCCTCGCGGGTTAAGAGTATTCATCAAAGCGTCCGCAATCTGAGAGGTCAAGCGCTCCTGCAGCTGGGGACGGTGAGCTAAAACCTCCACTACCCGGGCTAACCTGGAAAAGCCGGTTATCCGATCATCCTCCGGAAGGTAGGCGATATGAACCCTGCCGAAGAACGGCAAAAGATGATGTTCGCATAAAGAGTGAAAGGATATGTCCTTGGCGATTATCATTCCATCGTGGTTCGGAGCAGAATAAAGCTTGATCTCCTTTTGAGGATCCTGTTTCAATCCGGAAAACATCTCTTCGTAGAAATCAGCTACCCTTCGGGGGGTTTCCTTAAGTCCATCCCGTCCGGTGTCCTCGCCCACTGCCTTCAGTATCATCTGAATTGCCTCTTTTATCTTTTCCTTATCCATTCTTTTTCTCTTCTTCTACCACCTTGAGTTTTTCCAGAGGCTCACCCTGGAGGATCTTATCAATTTGATCCCCGTCCAGTATCTCTCTTTCCAGAAGTGCCTTTGCCAGGAAATGGAGTTTGTCCGTGTTGTCTTTTAAAAGTTCCTCCGCCTTTTTTTCAGCGTTTTCCACTATGGCTTTTACCTCCTGATCAATCTCCTGTGCTGTTTCCTCACTGTAGTCTCTGTGCTGGGTGATCTCCCTTCCTAAGAATATCTGCTCTTCTTTTTTGCCGAAGGTCAGAGGTCCCAGACGCTCACTCATCCCCCATTCGCAGACCATCTTCCGGGCCAGCTGGGTGGCTCTTTCGATATCGTTTCCAGCGCCGGTGGAGAGCTGTCCGAACACCAGTTTCTCGGCTACCCTTCCGCCCAGAAGATGAACCAGCTTGGTATCCAGGTATTCTTTGGAGTAGGTATGTTTTTCATCTACTGGTAGATAATGGGTTAAACCAATGGCTAAGCCCCGGGGTATGATGGTCATCTTATGCACAGGATCGGACCCGGGGATAAGCTTAGCTACCAGAGCGTGTCCGGATTCGTGGTATGCGGTGAGCTTTTTTTCCTCCTCGGAGAGAGCCAGGCTCTTTCTCTCAGTTCCCATCATCACTTTATCTTTAGCATCCTCAAAATCCTTCATGTTGACCATATCGTGATTCCGGCGGGCAGCTAAAAGTGCAGCTTCGTTGACGATATTTGCCAGATCAGCTCCGCTCAATCCCGGAGTTCCCCGAGCCAAAATAGACAAATTCACATCATCTGCCACTGGAATTTTCCGGGTGTGAACTTTAAAAATACCCTCTCTGCCTCTGACATCCGGGATATCAACCACTATCTGTCGATCAAATCGTCCGGGGCGAAGAAGAGCCGGATCCAAAACGTCGGGACGATTGGTTGCCGCTAGAAGTATCACTCCCTCATTGGATTCGAAACCGTCCATCTCCACCAGGAGCTGATTTAAGGTCTGCTCCCTTTCGTCATGTCCACCCCCCAAACCTGCACCCCGATGGCGTCCCACTGCATCTATTTCATCGATAAATATTATACAGGGGGCACTTTTTTTCCCCTGATCGAAAAGATCTCTCACCCTTGATGCACCCACACCCACGAACATCTCCACGAAATCTGAACCGCTCATGCTAAAGAAGGGGACGTCAGCTTCTCCGGCAACCGCTCTGGCCAGAAGGGTTTTTCCCGTTCCCGGAGCTCCTAGAAGAAGCGCTCCTTTGGGAATTTTACCTCCCAGCCTCTGGAATTTGCTCGGATCTTTTAGAAATTCAATTATCTCCTGAAGCTCCTGTTTAGCCTCATCTGCTCCCGCCACATCGCTGAAGGTAACTTTGGGCCTGTCTCCGGTAAGAAGACGGGCTCTGCTTTTACCAAATGAAAATATTCCCTTTGATCCTCCCTGCATCTGACGGAAAAGGAAAAACCAGAACACAATGATCAGGATCCAGGGTAAGGAGGTTAGAAGTATACCGGTCCAGTTGCTGGAGGGAGCTTCGGCTTTGATTTCAACTTCCTTTTCTTCCAGCTTCTTCAGAAGCTCCGGATCTTCAAAGGGAAGGTGAAGCTTGAATTTGTTATATTGTGAGCTTATCTTTCCCTGGGTATGAGTAATCTCCTGCAAAAATTCCCCTTGCACGTCCTTTTCTACCAGGGTGACCGTTTTGATGTTGCCTTTTTCCAATTCCTCCATAAAAAGAGTGTAAGAGATTGGCAGGACATCCTTTTTACCTCTGGAAAGATATTGAAACACGGTTATGGATATAAGAATCAATATCAACCAGAAAATCAGGGTGCGAGAGGTTTTTTTCCAGGGGAACTCATCTTTTTTATCGGGGGTTTTCCCCGGAGGTCTTCTCTCCCGCCTGTTCTCCTTTTCAGGATTTCTCTTTAAATTTTCATCTTTTCTCTGTGCCATGAAATCTCACCCAGCTTTCTAAAAGTTACTTTCAAAGAAGTTATTCAACTGATCCTAGCGATGAAAGGTAAATTCCTATATTGCTCACCATAATCCAGACCATATCCCACAACGAAATCGCCCGGTATGGAAAAACCAACATATTTTAAGGGCACATTAACCTTTCTACGTTTTTTCTTGTCCAATAAAGTGAGTATCTCCAAACTTTTTGGAGATCGGGTTAAAAGATTTTTCCTGATATAGCTAATGGTCAAACCGGTATCAACAATATCTTCCACTATTATTACGTGCCTTCCCTCGATATTGATACTTAAATCCTTCAACAGCTTTACCACACCTGTAGCTTCTGTCTCAGATCCATAGCTGGCTACTGATATGAAATCGATCTCATGAGGGATATCTAACTCCCGGACAAGATCTGCTAAGAAGATAAAACTCCCTTTCAGTATTCCTACCAGAACCGGATTTCCCTGAGCATAATCTTTGGATATTTTTTTACCCAATTCAGCTACCCTTTGCTTCAATTTTTTATGGGCTATGATTTTTTTTAATTTTTGCTCTTTCATTCCCTTTTAATTTGAATTTTGATAATTTTTTCTGTACTTTTGATTACTTTGAAATCCTCGCTTATCCTGAATCCCACCACCCAGGCGATCTTATTCTGTGAGGTTAAAAGCATTACCTCGTCCCTGTCGCACCTGGGGATTTTTGCGTCTACTAGAAAATCTGCCACAGATTTGGTGCCCCTCATCCCCAAAGGCGTGAACCTGTCACCGTTCTTTCGGCTTCTCAGTCTTAAAGGAGGTTTTAACTTATTCATATCCAGAAAAGCGGTCCACTTATCCTGGTTTTTAATATTTTTTTTTGAGGAAAAAGATAAAATTTCAGAATCTATAATTACTCCAAGTTTTTTTAGCTCCCTTTTTCCGGGCAGTGAAAGACTGTAGTTAAATTCCTGCGGTTTTCTTTTGTAGATGCTAAGATGGTCTTTGGTTATGTCCCCATAAATATCGTCCAACAGATCGACCCTTTTGCCCGACTTTCCTTGCTGGATCAGGTTTAAAAGAGATTCGACCTTGTCAAAAGTTAGCTCCATCAAATCCCCTTTTAGTTTTTTCACGCAGTTTCTGATCATAAATCTCTTTAAGGAGTCATCATAACTAAAAAATCTTTTGGAATCAAGTATTATCTTATCATTTTGCTCCCTTAACATCACTTTAAGATAAGCTTTTTCAGCTTCTTGATTTAAAAACTTCTCCTCTGCCCTCAAAATGGAGGCGGTTCGGTTTAAAACCTCCTCTATTTTAGGGTTGTACTCCTTTTTTAACATCGGCAAAAGCTTGAGCCTAACCTTGTTTCTCAAGTAATCTGGTCTCAGATTAGACGAATCAACTCTAAAGGGGATTTTTTTCTTTTCAAGAAAAGCTTCGATTTCCTCTCTTTTTATCTCGATTAGAGGTCGGATGATCCTGTCTTTTACTGGAGGAATTCCGGAAAGACCCAGAGAGCCTGAGCCCCGGATAAGTCTTAGCAAAACCGTTTCAGCCTGATCGTCAAAATTATGGCCTAAAGCGATTTTTTGAGCTTTGAGTTTATCCGCAAGCTTGTTCAGATAATCATATCTGATCTCTCTAGCGCATTCCTCAACTGAGAGCTTCATTTTTTTAGCCTCTTTTTTTACTTGAAAGGACCCGGTGTAAAGCTTTAATTTCAAATCAGAAGCCAACTTACGCACAAACTCCTGATCCTGGTCTGATTCTTTTCCTCTTAATTTGTGATTCACATGGGCAACATATAAAGAGAGATTAAATTCCTTCTTTAGTTCCAAAAGTACCAAAAGCAAAGCCACAGAATCTGGGCCACCGGAAACAGCCACAAGTATTCTATCTTTAGGTTTTATCATATGATAGCGATCAATTGTCTTTTTAGCCTTTGAGATTAGATCCATCTTTTTCATAAGCCCACAAACTGTTATCTTTTATAAAGATAACTAATAAAATCTTAATGTCAAATAAAAAGAGAAGGTCACCGTTTGCAATTGTGTTATGGTTTTTGTCATTAGTTGTAGGTCAGGTGCCCTGTGCACCTGACAAAAGAATTGTATCAGGAGCGCGAGGCTCCTGACCTACTTTTCTGGTCTTTAGGAAAGCATATTTTAACCAGTGGCAGAGGCCACTGGTTACCCCATTTAAATATGTTTTGGGAGTCAAATAAATGGTGTAAAAACGAGGTCGGGCAAGGTGCCCGACCTGCGAAGCTCAATAATTCACTTTTACGTAGCCCGGGCTCCTAACCCTGGAATTGAAATAATTTATGTCAGTTGAAGATATTTTAAAAGAAATGAACGAATACTACGGGGATCGTGTTCCCTTTCATGACGAGTATATGAGCTATACTGATAATCTCAGTATGGAGAAGTTATTGGGTCCGATTATCCAAAGGGTTGAGAATGATATAAAAGGTAAGGATGTATTGGAAATTGCCTGTGGCACCGGTAACTGGACTCAGGTTCTGTCCAAAAGAGCACATTCGGTGGTGGCGACTGATATAAATGAAGCATATTTAATCGAGGCTAAAAAGAAAGATTATCAAAAAGATAATGTCGTTTTTAAAGTTGCTGATGCATATATCCTCGAAGGCATTAATGGAAAATTCAAACTTGCCTTTGCCTCAGACTTTTGGTCGCATATGCCTAAGTCTAAAATAGAAAGGTTTATAAAAACATTGCACAGTAAATTATTACCCGGTTCTAAAGTCATAATGATCGATATAATGCCAAGACCTGAGCTGGACAGGAAGTCTTTTTCACATATAGATGAAGAGGGGAATGTGATTCAAAAGAGAACTTTGCCTAATGGAAATGTATATCATGTGGTCAAGAATTTTCCAAAAGAGAAAAAGTTATTGGATTCTCTTAAAGGTTATGGCACCAATATCAATTACTATGAGGATACTAAATTGCTGAGGTGGGTTCTTACTTACACAGTTTCTTGATGTATTGGAGCTCTATTTGTTTTAGGAATCAAAATTTTCTCGCAGATGAATAAGGCTAAAAAGCCAACCAAAATACCTGCTACTACATCGAGAAAATAATGGAATCTTCCGTAGACTGTTGCCACAAAAAGGCTGAGTATTAGGGGTGTTAGAATCCAGGCTATGGTCTTCTCATATCTTATGGCGAAAATCATCACCACTAAAGCTACTGCCACATGGGAGCTGGGCATACATCCGCCGTGAAGGCCATACGTATTTACCATATATTGAGCTAAAGGGGTGAATAATATCCCCATCAACTCAACATTATGCAGGTTAGATAAAGCATGTCTGGGACCTTCCACAGGCATAAAGAGGAATCCCAGATAGGAGACGTAAAATGCCACTGCACAAACTAAAAGCAACTGGTCGAATTCCTTTATCCTGTTTTTGAAATAAAGGGCGATGCCTAATACCGGCATTAAGAAGTAATAGGAGAAATACGAAAGCATCATATACTCGTTTAAAGGGATAGAAACGATTTTCTGCAGCCAGACAGTGGGATACTCTCCGAAAAGCTTCAACTCTATTTTATTTATCCAGGGATCAAACCAGTTTGGATAAATCATGTGAACCAGATAACCGGTTTCCTCATAAAGAAAGGTGAAGAGTGCCATAGGATACCAGTGCCTGAAAAATCTCTTCCAGGGATTCTGTTCATCCGACAGAAAGCGAGCGATGAAAATGATAAGGACAAGGATGAAAACATTATAAAGAATAAAGTAGGGCCAGTTGGGTTGATTATAGGAGAAAAGAAGAATCAAAATTGAAAGAATTGCCAGATAGATAATGGTAGCCCAGTCGATTGTATAAAAATGAAACTTCTTTTTCCTCTCTATTAAATCCGGGCTTTTTTGATTGCTCAGGTCGCTTTCTACTCTCAATTCTCTACTCTTCACTTTTAACTCTTAACTCTCTACTTTTACTTTCTCCTTCCACAACTATCACCATCTCACCTTTTACTTTTTTCCTCTCGAAATAATTTAAAACCTCAGTTATTTTTCCTCTGATGATCTCCTCGAATTTTTTGGTGAGTTCTCTTGCCACCACGATTCTTCTTTCCCCGAATACTTCATTTAGATTCTTCAGGATTTGAATCAGTCTATAGGGCGATTCGAAAAAAATCAAGGTTCTTTTCTCAGATTTAAGCAAATTTAGTTTTTCGATCCTTTTGGTTTTTTTAGAGGGTAGGAAGCCCTCAAAGACGAATCTATCAGTGGGCAGCCCCGAGACTACTAAAGCTGAAAGCAGGGCAGAGGCTCCGGGAATTGGAACAATTTCTATTTTTTCTTTTATGGCATTATTGACCAGATAAAAGCAGGGATCGGAGATTCCCGGGGTTCCGGCATCTGAGACTATAGCTAAATCCTTTCCCGATTTGAGTTCATTTAATAAATAGGGGGTCTTTTTCTCTTTATTGAAATCGTGGTAGCTGGTTGTTTTGGTTTTTATCTGGTAGTGCTGGAGAAGAATTCCGGTTTTTCTGGTGTCCTCGGCTGCTATCAGATCCACCTCTTTTAGCACTCTCAAAGCCCTCAGGGTTATATCCTCCAGATTTCCAATAGGAGTGCTGACCACAAAAAGCACTCCAGATTGTTCGGGAATTTTACCCTGTATAAACATTAGATTTAGCTGGTTATGAGACCTCAGATATGCGCCCCCCGTGGGACCCAGTCTCCGTTAACTCTGATCAGAGGATTCTTTTTGTCTCTTCTGTAACCTAAGAAAAGTTCATAAAGACGGGGCAGGCCTATTGTAATAAATTTAGAGGGACGGAGATAATAGGAGGCGTAAGCTCTCACGATCAGATCCTTCATCTCCTGGGTGGTGATCTTGTTCAGCTTCATCACCGGCTCCCCGCCCCAGAAGCTTTCCCAGTTTCTGGTGATTAGCTTGTCTTTCACTTTCTCATAAAGCCTGGTTCCAGGATAGGGGGTGAGAATTGAAAACTGGGAGAGCTGGGGATTCAATTTTTTGGCAAATTTTATGGTTTCTTTGATCATCTGCCTGGTCTCATTTAAAGCTCCGATGATGAAACTGCCCCATACCCGCACACCGTGCCTTTTCAATATCTCCATGGCTGTGTAAGCCTTCTCCACGGTTACATTCTTTCCCATTTTATCCAGAACCTCCTGGCTTCCGGATTCGAAACCCACAAAGACCTGGCTCAAACCAGCTTTTTTCATCAGTTGAATCATACTCTCGTTTTTGACTATGATATCCACCCGGGAAAATGCATACCAGAACAAATCCCAGCTTTTCTTGATTATGGTCTCGCAAAGCTTTGTTACCCTTTTGGGATTTAAGGTGAAATTATCGTCCAGAAAGGAGATGGCTCTATAACCATATTTATTATAAAGCAGATCAATTTCCTTCAAGATATTATCCAAAGATCTGGTTCGCCATTTTATTCCGGAGAATGCGGAACAGGAACAGAATTCACAATTAAAGGGACATCCTCTGGAGGTGATCATGGAGGAACTGTACCGTCCATAAAGGGTGTTGGTGTACCTATCCATAGGTAAAAGCTCCCGGGCAGGAAAGGGAATGCTATCTAAGTCCTGAACCAGGGGAGCTGCGGGATTTCTTATTATTTGATTCCCAAAACGATATGTTATCCCTTCGATCTTACCCAGAGCCTTTCCGTTGTTCAGATTACTCACCAATTCGAGCATAATGTATTCGCCCTCACCCCGGACCACGTAATCCACATTTTGAGTTGAAAGGGTTTCAAGGTCAAAGAATGTAACATGGGGTCCGCCCATAACTACCTTAACGCCCTTTTTCTTGGCAGCTTTGGCTATCTTCAGGGAAACCGGATATCTGGTGGTGTCCACGGAAATCCCCACCAGATCGTATTTCTGGTAGGGATAGGTGCGATAGTTTATCCTCTCCACATTTAAATCTATAACCTTAACTTCATATCCTGCCTCTTTAAGTACCGCAGCCACATAACCCAATCCTAAGGGACACATTCTCAATCCAACCCTGTGATAAAAGTTTATTGCCGGGGGATTAATCAAAAGAATTCTCATCAAATTGCTCCATAATTAGCAATTTACTTCAATTGTGGTAATTTGGGCGTGGGGTCATTGAAACTGTAATGGATTTTGCTTTAAGCTGCACCTTCAATCTTTTGGGATTGATATTTTTCATCTGCTAAAATATAAGCCCTTCTGCCGGCCCATTCCTCCTCCCAGGCTGGATCTGCAATTCTATGGTAAGCTTTAGAATACTCATCCAGCTTATCCTTTAGTTCCGTGATAATTGTTTCAGCACCCGGATGGGTAGGGTGGGCACCGGATTTAGCCACCACCTCTCGTAATACCCAGGGTTGATCTATTATCATACAGGGAGTCAAAAGATTTCTGCTGTAGGGCTGTCTGCATCTGATGGCTCGGAACAAATTGGAGTTCACGGCTTTCCACAGTGATTTTTCCCTTATGTTGTCCACTGCAAAGTGGGTGAAGACGCAGGGTTCCACATCCCCGTTAGCATTTATGTGTAGATATTTTCTGCCTCCGGCAATGCACCCGTCCACGTGAGGGCCATCATTCCAGAAATCACCTATAAAAATAGGTTTATTGGCTCTCAGGTAAATCAGTCTCCTTCTGAGCATGTCCCGCTGCTGTGGTGTGGGCATTAGCTCCATTTTGGGCTTTCTCCCTATGGGAATGTATTGAAAATACCAGATCAACATGGCGCCTTTGGCTATCAACATATCTATTAGCTCCTCGCTGGAGACCAGCTCGATATTTTCCCGGGTCTCGGTAATGGAGGCACCAAAGACAACTCCTGCCTCCCGGAGGTAGTCCATGGCAGCCATGATCTTTTTGTAGCTTCCTTTTCCTCTGCGTTCGTCCGTTCGTTTTTCGAATCCCTCAATGCTTATCACCGGCACGGCATTTCCCAGTTGAGCCAGCCTCTGAGCCATCTGTTCATTGATCAGAGTGCCATTGGTGTAGATCTGAAAATAGACATCATTGTGCTTCTCGAACATTTCCAATAGGTGTTTCCATATAAATGGTTCCCCGCCGCTTATGGTGATGAAATATGTTCCCAGATCCTTGGCCTCATTGAGAATTCTGTCCACCAGCTCAAATTCCAACCCGGGATTCTGCTCATATTCTCCAGCATAACATCCATAACAGTGCAGGTTGCACCTCATAGTGGGGCTTATGACCATGAAAAAGGGTGGTTCCACTCCGGTCTGGCACAATATCTCCTCTCTCCGGTAAGAGCCCAGCAGGGATTCGTTCAGAAAGAAGTTCTGGATCAGTTTATCCCGACATTTTGGGGAGAGCCGGTTTATGATGTTTTTTGCCAGATTCACTGATGGATGACCTGTGGCAAAAAACTCCTTCATTCCCCTGGCTTTTCTTTTGAGGTCATCATCTGAGGTCAGGGTTTCAGCCAGGGCTGCCATCTTAACCAGGTTGTTTACCGAAAACTTTGGCAGAATCTTCATTATCTCTTTAACCAATCTCATTTTCCATGGAGAGTCGATTAGGTTTTTAGCCATTTCATCCCTCCTCCTGAAATGAGTTACTTTTTAATGACTCTTTGGATTATCCTTGTTTTAACATACTTATTTTCAAAACTTGCTACTTTTTGAAGACATCCGGCATACTCAATTTATGTTTTGCCTTTTCCATCATTTTTTTAATTTTTTCCGCTTTTTCCCCTTTAGGGAATTTGTCTTTTTCAAATTTTAGGAGAAAATCCTCCAGTTCCGGGTAGGTGATACCCATCTCCCCCTCATCTGTCTGGTCAGCCCAAAGCCCTGCTGTGGGGACCTTTTGGATTATGCTATCCGGTACACCCACAAGCTTTGCCAGGGATTTGACCTCGGATTTCAAAAGATCTCCTAAGGGGAGTATGTCCACTCCTCCATCACCGTATTTGGTGAAATAGCCCACCTTGAGCTCGCACTTGTTGCCCGTGCCCACAACCAGGTAATTGAGTTTATTGGCATAGTAATAGAGGGTGAGCATCCTCAATCTGGGCTTTATATTAGCCAGGGCGAGCTTATCACCTGAAGGCAGGATTTTTTTAAATTGCTCAAAGATCTTTGTCAGGTCAATTAACTCGGTCTGCAAATTGAACTTTTTAGCCACCTTTTGGGCATCAGCCAAATCTTCCTTTTTGCTTTCACAAGGTAAAAGCAAAGCTAATACATTGGAGGTGCCTAAGGCTTCAGCGCAGATCGCCGCAACTACGGAGGAATCGAGTCCGCCCGAAAGTCCCAATACCACCCCATTAGTTTGGGATTGATTGGTCTTTTTCCTGATCCAATCAACCATCCTTTGACGAAGCTTTTCCATACGCCCAAATTTAGATCTAAAGCAGTTCAATCAAAGATGCATATTCTAAGTTGTGAATAAAATAATTTATAAATAGTTAAAACTTTTTGCAAGTAAAATCTAAAAAAGTTTATTAATTATTTAGTTGACTTTTTGGGTGGAAAATTTTATATTTATGTAAAAAAAGAACCCTTAAAATCAGGGGGAATCAAATGGCAAGCATAAACAAAGTTATCTTAATCGGTAATCTGGGAAAGGACCCGGAGCTTCGTTATACTCCCAGCGGGGCCGCGGTGGCTACTTTCCCCCTTGCTACCACCTCCAAATGGAAAAACTCATCCGGGGAATCCCAGGAGAGAACCGAGTGGCACAGGATCGTTGCCTGGGGAAGACAGGCCGAGATATGCAATGAGTATCTAAAAAAGGGGAGCCCGGTTTACCTGGAGGGAAGAATTCAGTACCGCTCCTTTGATGATAAGGAAGGCAACAAAAGATACGTTACCGAGATCATAGCCAGAATGGTCCAGATGCTGGGCCGAAAAGAGGCTGAACCCTCGTTGCCACCTGAGCAGATGGCTGAAATAGAGAAGGAAACCCCGTCTGAGGAAGATGAGGATCTACCCTTCTGATTCAAAGAGTTAAGATCCATTGGCAAAGGCAGAAGTTTCCCTTGCCACAAATTTTAGATTTTTTGAATGTCCCTCCGAACGGTTAAAATCACAGCAGGGATTTTAGTTTTACTTATCTCCGGGGTAGTTTATTTATTAACCTTAAGCCCCTCTATTTATTTTATAGATTCCGGGGAGCTAGCGGTGGTATGCAAGACCCTGGGGATTGCTCACCCCACCGGCTACCCACTTTACACCCTTCTTGGGAATTTGTTTACACTCATTACCTTAAAAAGCATTATATTCAGGCTCAATTTCTTATCCTCGATTTTAATCTGCTTCACTAATTTATTCGTGTTCCTCATCCTTTTGGACCTATCTCGGTTTATATCAATCCTTAAAACAAAGGAATTGAAAATATGGGGAGCTTTTCTCGGAGCTCTGGCTTTTGCCTTTAATCCCACCCTGTGGTCTCAGGCTACCACCAACGAGGTTTATGCACTTAATATCTTCCTTCAAACTCTGGTTATCTATCTCTCCCTTTTCTGGTACCTCAGGACTCAGAATAATAAGGGGGAAAAAGCTGATAAAACGCTTTTCCTCTTTGTGTTTTTGTATGGACTTAGCTTTGGCGATCATATGTCCACCCTTCTTTTGTTTCCAGCTCTGGCTTTTCTTATTCTGATTACTGAGGGGAAACAGATCTTTGATGCCAAAAGATTTTCAACTTTGGCTTTGTTTTTCATTCTAGGGCTTACCATCTATCTTTATCTTCCCATCCGAGCAGTCCAGAAACCGCTTTTAAATTGGGGCGATCCGACAAACTTCACTAATTTTATCCGCCACGTCTCCGCATGGCAATACCGGGTATGGATGTTTTCCGAATCCGCTGGAGAGCTCTGGGGAAATTTCAAAAATTTCCTGTATTTATCTTTTAAAGGATTTCAAATCCACCTCTTGATAGTGGGGTTTTTGGGAGCTTATAATCTTGTGAAATATAACATAAAAATATTTCTCTTCCTGATCATAATTCTTTGCGCTAATGTCCTGTATGGAATAAACTACAGTATAGCCGACATCGATCCCTATTTCCTGCCATCATTTATGGTTTTTGGCATAATGATCGGATCGGGTTTTTTTGGGATTTTTAATATTTGCGAGAACTTGCTTCTAAAAGATCACCGAAAACGGGTGAAGAAGAATCTTTTGAAAATTCTATGCTTTCTACCCTTTATCGTCCTCCCTCTGGTCACCCTTAAGATAAATTACTTTGAGCAGGATAAAAGCAGAAACTACTTAGCCTACGAATGGGGTAAAAACATCCTGCGCTCGGTTGAAAAGGATGCCATAATTTTAACCAACGTATGGGATCACTACTCCCCCTGGCTCTACTTAAGATATATTGAGAATTTGAGGCCGGACGTGAGGTTTTTGGAGCTGAGACTGGCTATAAGATCCTGGTATTTTGATTACACAAAAAAAGCTTATCCCGAAATTTTCAAAAGGTCAAAGGGCAAGATCCAAAGCTTCAAAGAACAGGTGCTGGTCTTCGAGGAAGGGATGCTCAGGGATACCTTAGAGATAGAAAACAGATACGTGGACATGGTAAAAAGCGTTCTTCTGGATAACTATGATGAGTCACCTCTTTATGTCGATATCGTTCCCACGCCCCAGGTGAGAAATATTCAGAATATGATAAAGGAGAATTTCTTTGAGATACCGGAGGGTATGGTCCACCGTCTGAAAAAGGAAGCAAAATACTATTCCTATGATTTCCCCCAACTGGATCTTAGGGGCGTTGATGACAAGAGCGTGTCTAAAGACAAAAGAACGGAGACTAAACTCAAGTACTACTCTCTGATGTTAAAGCGGCGGCTCAGCTATCTGTCCTTTTTTAAGCAGGACTCCCTGGCTCTGGATTTAGCTCGAAGGTATAAAGATATTTTACATTAAAGATAATTTAATCTTTTATTCCCATACGATCTTTAGCCAATTCGGCTTCAGGGGCGTGGGGGTATTTGTCTATAAGCTCACCGAAGTACTTGTTGGCTTTGACTCTGTCATTTTGCTCCAGGCAGATAAGCCCCAGTTTGTAAAGAGCGCTGGGGGTCTTTTCTGAATTGGGGTATCTCTGCAGAAGTTTTCCGAACTCATCTGTTGCCTTTTGAAAATCGTTTTTAGCATAATGACATTCAGCGATCCAGTACTGGGCACTGGGAGCTAAAGAGGATCGCGGGAAGTAGTTAATGAAATCGCCAAAACCCAGAATAGCCAGATCATAATTCCCTTTGATCACATTCAGATGAGCTGCCTCATATAGAGTTTGTGGATCGAAATTGACCTGGGGCTTTGAGGTGTCCCCTTCGGAGATGGTCTCTTGTGCCAGGCTTTTTTCTTTTCTCAACTCCATTTTTTTGACCAGCTCATTGAAACGGGAATCGGAGTCCCTTAACCAGTTTTCCACTGTTTGTAATCTTTCATCCATGGAGCCAAAAGAGCTATTTACATCAGCCCTCAATCTTTGCGTTTCCCTCAACTCCTCCTGGAGCAGGCTGTCTAAAACCTCCACATTTTTTTCCAGCTTCCTATTGCTAGTTTCCAGATAATTCAGCTGGTTTTTGAATCTCACTATTTCCCCTCGGGAGGCACAGCCTAAATTAAAAGCTATGGGTAAAAGGAAGACTGCTACCCATATGATTGTTCTTTTCATCAAAAGTCATCACCTCGTATTGGAAAAAGGGGATGACAGAGAGAATCTATCATCCCCTTGATGTTTAGTGGGAAGTTATCTTAAACTCATCTCTTCTGTTCTTGTACCAGGATTCCTCGTTGTGCCGTGGGTCTAAAGCGCGTTCCTTGCCGTAACTTATGATGGAGATCCGGGACGGTTCTATCCCCAGGTTAATCAGATAATCCTGGGCTGTGCGGGCTCTTTTCTCGCCTAAAGCCAGGTTATACTCGATGGTTCCCCGCTCATCACAATGACCTTCGATCATGATCTTCACATTGGGGTACATTTTCAATTTTCTCGCGTTCTCCTCCAGTACCTTCTTGAACTCTGGCAGAAGACGGTAACGATCGAACTCGAAATGAATCATCTCCAGCTTTACCATTTCCTCAATAGGGGTTTCGATGATCTCTTCCTCTCTGTAGCCAGGTTGTTCTCCTTCCCCAGGTTCCTCTGTTATCACCTCTGGCGGTGTAGGCTGTTCCTCTGGTTTGACCATCTCCTTTTGACCACCGCATCCCACAAAAAGACCCATCAAAAGCGCTATCACGACAAAAACCCAAAGTTTTCTCATGATTCACCTCCTCTGATTGAATTGGTTTATAGTTTATAGTTTTTAGTTCATAGTTTAAAAGCTCGGTGACCAGGTAGGATTGTAGTTTCCACCTCCTTTAGTTATATTTTTTTGACTGGAGCCATCCCAGTTCATGGTGTATATCTCGTACTCCCCTGTTCTGTCGGAGCTGAAAACGAGATGATATCCATCGGGTGACCAATAGGGATTCTCGTTGTTCCCGCTTGAGGTCAGAATCATCAGGTTCTCACCGGTTAAATCAATAGTACAGATATCAAATCCGGTTTTAGTTCGGGTGACAAAGGCGATCTTATCGCCTCGGGGGGACCAGACCGGGGAGTCGTTATAATCCAGCTGATAGGTTAGCCTTCTCAGGTTAGCCCCGTCCGAATCCATGATATATATCTGAGGTGATCCTGCCCGATCCGAGGTGAAGGCGATCTGCTTACCATTGGGCGACCAGGTGGGGGAGGAGTCTATGCTCCAGTTATTGGTTAATCTTTTTTTCACATCTCCTTCTTTATCGATGAGGTATATCTCGGCATTGCCATCCTTGGTTAAGGTTATTGCCAGATTTTTCCCGTCAGGTGACCAGGAGGCAGCGGAGTTCAATCCCACCTGGGAGGAGATTCTGTGGTTTTTGCTCTCCTTGAGATTCAGAAGCCAGAGATCGGGATTGCCCTCTTTGTAGGAGGTATAGACTAACTTTTCTCCGTCCGGGGAAAAACGGGGAGTCAAGTTGATGGAGCGGTCATTGGTTACTTTCTGGACGTTGTATCCATCGTAATCGCAGATGTAAATCTCCTTGGTCCCTTCCCGGGTGGAGACAAATGCAATTTTGCTGGAAAAGATTCCCTTCTCCCCGGTTAGATTATAAACCACATCATCGGAGATAGCATGGGACAGGCCTCTCAAATTTTCCAATCTGGTTCTGTAGATTTTGGAGAATATTCTTTTATCCCGGAACACGTCATATAGAGACACCTGAACTTTTATTCCTCCTCTTTCCAGCTCAAATTTACCTGTCAAAACGGTCTGCATACCCAATTTGAACCACCCGTCCAGATTAAACCAGTCCCCATCCAGAACGTCCATTACAAAGGAATCTATCTCTGCCACATAGAACATCAGAGAATAGTTAAGGTCATCCCGGATTATCCGGGTGATTTGAGAAGCCAGCTCTTTTTCCTCTGGATTAAACTCTCCTTTTTCCGGAACCAGCTCAGCCACTCCGATATCCATAGGCTCGGCTCCGCCCACGGGCATCTTCACATAGATCTCGGTTTGAGCATGAACTTTCACGCTCAATAATAATATAAGAAAAAGAACAGAGATCGAATGGTTTTTTAAAAAAGGAATGGAATCCCTCCTCATTTTCTTCCTTAGACCCTCACATCATCTTCCTGGAATGTATTCAAACTCCAGATGCACCCCCAGCTCCTGACCGGTATACTCTGAGGGCAAAGGGGGCAAAGGATCAGCTGACAAAACCGAGCGCAAAGCTGCCTGGTCAAAGAGTTCCAGCCCGGATGGCTTCTCTATAAAAGCATCAACGATCTTACCATTTTTTTTTATCTTATAATAGATGGTGGAGCGAATAACCGAGGTGGCGCCCCGGACAGGATTTCTCCAGTATTCAGCGATTTTGGTTCTCATTACGTCCACATAATAGTTACTGCCAAAACCCGCACCTTCCACGTCTGCAAAACCTACTCCCTCACCTATCACATCACCCGTTCCATAACCCCCCTCTCCAGTCTCCTCACCCATCTGCTCGGTTTTGGGTTTCTCTTCTTTTTTTATTTCCTCTTCTCCTTTTCCAGCCTTTTCTTCTTCTTTCTTTATGGTCTTTTCGATCTTACTTGGTTTTTGAACTTTTTTAATCTCCTTAACTGCTATGCCTTGCTCAGCCTTTTTAGAAGGGGTCTCTTTAGCCACAGTTGCACTACCTCCGGACACTCTCTTTCCACCCCCGGCCCGGGGCAGGCTGACCAGACCCACCTGATAGATGCGGGGATAACCTTCCACCCTGTTGGTGGGGTAACCGAAAAAAAGGAAAGCCGAGAAAAAAACCAGGTGTAAAATCAGGGAAATGATGATTTCTTTTTTCATTTTTTGCTCTCAGGCTCCACAACCAGTCCTAAATTTTCTATTCCCATTCCCTTTATCAGACTTACCACCCTGACCACCAGTCCATAAGGGACGCTTTCATCTGCCCGGAGATAGACCGACTTGGCATTTTTTCTCAACAGGATTTGAGTGAGCCTTTTTTCGAATCCATCCAGGCTGGTAATCTTGTCATCCACGAAAATTTTGTTGCCCTTGGTAATGGAGACCACCACCCCCTCGCCTAAATCCTTCTGGGTGGCTTCGGTTTTGGGAAGATTGATCTCTATTCCGGACTGGAGCATGGGCGCAGCGATCATAAATATGATCAAAAGCACCAGAACTACGTCCACCAGGTTGGTTACGTTAATGTCAGAGAGTGCTGTATAAACCCTTTTTTTCATAGTGGAGTTCCTTTTTCACTGCGGATATAAATTCCGAGGAGAAATTATCCACCTGCACTGATGTGGCTTTGAGTTTGTTGCCGAAGTGGTTGTAACCGATAACCGCAGGTATAGCCACGATTAGACCAAATATGGTAGCAATAAGAGCCTGGGCAATTCCCGGAGCCACCACAGCCAGGCTGGCAGAGCCTCTTACCCCAATACTGGCAAAGGAATCCATCACCCCCCACACGGTTCCCAAAAGACCCAGAAATGGACTGGTATTGCCGGTGGTAGCCAGAAAAGTAACTCTTCTTCCCAGGTTTTCCAGCTCCTCGGTCCCCACCCGATCCATGGTATCTCTTATGTCGTTAAGCCTCTGGTTAATGATCCTGGTTCCCTGGTTGACCGACGCTTCATCCTTGAGAACTTCCTCCAATTCCTTATAACCTGCCTCCAGCATCTTGGACAAGGGGGTGCGATCGAAACTTAGGCATGTAAGATAGACCTCGGAGAGTCGTTTTCTTGACCTGAAGGTCTTCAAGAATTTCTTGGTATGGGAGTCCACCTTACCGAATACCCGGGACTTGTGAATTATAATGGCCCAGGAGACCACCGAAAAGATAACCAGGATCAAAAGCACAATCTGGGCGAAAAGGCCTGACTCCAGGACCATTCTTAGGATGTTGAACTTAAAAGGATTAGCTAAAAGGAAAATACAAGGTATAAACCAGCACATAGTTTCCTATCCTTAGATTTTGCATTTGTCTTTATTATAGTCTTTACATCGGCACAAGGTTTCACCAATAAAAACCTCTAAATAACAAAGGGATAATATACAATCCTCAATACGTAGTCAAGGAAAAAAGATCATTCTCTTTGATTTCTTAGAAAACATAGATCCTAATTAGGTGTGGTAGGTAATGATTTGGTCTTCAAATCAGATTAAAAATGTTCTCATAAAAAGGGGGAAAAACAGCTCAGTCAATTTAATAGTCCGAGTTATCACTAATTGGATAAGCTAACTGATCTTTTATAAATTTTGGTTATCTCTTTTTATTTCAATTTGAAATCTATTCTGTAAATTATCCATAGCTCCACGGGAATTCCGTTGTTAATGGCAGGTTTGTATTTTAACTTCATAGCTTGTTCCAATGCAGCTTCTTCAAAACCAGCATTGGCTCCTGATTCTATTTCTATGTATGCATTCTTAACATTTCCATTCTTATCCACCAGAGCAGCCACATACACTGTTCCTTCGATACCAGCCCGGAGAGCTAAGTCCGGATATCTCAGAGGAACCTTATCTTTGTTTATAGCAACGGGCTCTTCCGTGTAGGGGACAAACTCAGAGCTTTGGGAGGTCTGTTCCGGTGGTGGCTCAAAAACAATGGAATCCACATCATCTGTGAGAACGCCTTTATTCTCAAAGTTATTTAATGCTTCCAGCTGATCCTGGGTAAGAATGGTAGCTTCAGGCTCTGCTTGTTCTTCTGCCACAGGTTCTGGTATGCCGGCTTTAGCTCCCGCCAGTATTTGAGAACGGTCAATAAGGATGTTTGTTTTTTCTGGCTCAATTATCTGAGGCGGCGGTCCTATTTCAACCAGATCTGTGATCACCATCACGTTAGGCGTATGAAGCTGCTCGGGAGTTTTTGTATAAAAACCGGTAATAAAAGCGACAAGGACAAATAAAAAGGCAGTAGAGGTCAAAATAGCCAGCCCCAGATTTTTCTGGTATGAAGCTTTCAATTCAAAGGCTCCATAGGACGACCTGACTGTGTTATTATTTAACTGAAAGTTCATCTCTTATCCCTCCTCTCGCAGTTTTAAAACACTCGCTCGTTTTTACCCCATATAGCCGGATTCCTCTTCCCTCTTAAAAATACAAATAAGCACAGGATATATGTCAAGAAAAACAGGTCAACTTACTGTTTTGGTGTTTTCAAAGGGAAACAGGAATTATTTAATAAGGGGAATAAAAGCTTTTGAAAATTGTAGGCTTATATAATCAAGAAGGAATTTATTCTTCTAGGGTTTTTTCGGTGTTAGTTTATCGTTAACTTTCTCTAAATTTGATCCTATTTCCGCACCGATTATCAAAATAAATGCGGATAGATAAATCCAGAGTAAAGTTATGATGATGGCTGCCAAGGGACCATAGATTTTCCGGTACTGGGCTAAATTCAGAATGTAGAAATCGAAAATGAATTTGGTTATCTCCCACATCAGGCTGGCAAAGATGGCACCAACGGCTGCATATAAATTATTAATCTTTCGATAAGGGATGAATTTGTAGATAACGAAAAAGAATATGAATCCAGTTAATAGTGGAAAAAACAAGGTGAAAAACTGGGTGATTAAAGAGGAATCAGCCAGGCTGAAATCGATGTAGGGTATTATGATGCTTTGGGCTGTGGTATAAATCGAAGTTAAAAACATGGAGATCAGCATTACCAGGATGGATATGGGAACCAAAACCAAAGCCAGTGATCTGCTCTTCCAGTATGGTCTTTTTGTGTCTACCCCCCAGACTATGTTCATAGAGTTCTCCACTGCGAAAAAAATCTTAGAGCCAGTCCAGATCAAACCCAAAATTCCTATCAAACCAAAAACCTGTCTTTTGTTAATTACGCTCCTTAGTATCATAAAGGTATCCACAGTGGAGGTAGGCATATTATTAGTTAAGAACTTGAAAATGGTTAATCCAGCTTTATCCGAGGAATGAAGCACATAACCTAAAGCTGATACAGAAAGTAAAAATAAAGGGATAAAGGAGATCAGGGCGAAAAAGGATATGGCTCCTGCCATCAAGGAGCAGTTGTCCTTATACAGAATATGGATCAGGGTTTCATAAAACCATGATTTCAAGAAGATGAAGTACTCTTTAATTACCTTATAAAGGGAATAAAACACTGGTTTTGCGGAGGTTTAAGGTGATATCAAAAAACTACTCCACTTTTTCCAAATCCCTTTTTCCACCCAGAATCACGCCGATGGGTCTTAATGAATCGATATGGTCGCAGATTATCTTTATAGAAGCGGTTATGGGTATGGCTAAAATGACTCCGATGGCTCCCCAGAGCCAGGTCCAGTACATCACCCCGACTAAGATGGCTATAGGACTTAAATTCACCCTTTCACCAATTAGTTTTGGAGTGATGTAATTCCCCTCGATGTTCTGGGTGCCGACATAGGCTATTAATACCCAGATCACGGGCATTATGGCCTTGAACTGAATAGCCGTCACTATCAAGGGTGGGAAGATTCCGATCACCGGGCCTATGTATGGAATCAGGTTCAAAAAGCCAGCCAAAGGACCCCAGAGGTAAGCGTAATTAACCCCGATTATCAAAAACCAAATGGTTAAAACTACACCTAAGGCAGCACTGACCAGGAACTTGGTCAAAACATAGTTTCTAATTTGTGCGCTGATTTCGGTTATGACATTTTCAGCTACCCCACTCTCCGATTGTCCAAAAGCGGTTACCAGCTTCCTTTTTATGATTTTTTGATCCGCCAGCATAAAGAAAGTTAAAAACATGACCAGAACCAGACCAAAAGCGAATGAGACTACCGAAGTTATCCCTTTGACCATATATCCGGTTACCCCGGAGAAATGCTTGAACTGAAATTCCGCTAAATCCAACGCTCCGGTATCGGAAATTATGCCCCGCTCGATTAAATCAGCTTTCAACTCGGATAAAAGAAGTAAAAAACCTTCCCAGTAATGGGGAAGATCTTTGAAAAGCTCACTAACCTGAGCAGATAAAAAGTAACCTACCCATCCCACAACGATAAGAGTAATTAATAAGACAACAATTACGGAAAGCACCCGAGGAAATTTAAGTTTTTCGAGAAACCAGACTGTAGGGCTCAAAACATAAGCTAATGAGATGGCTAATAATATGGGGATCACTACGGGGCTGGCAAAATAGAAAAAAGCAGTGGCAGCAGCTAAGGTTATAAATGGTAAAGCGATGGTCTGCAGAGTTATATATGGTCTGGATTCATTCATTTTCTAATTTATCTTTTAAAAAGTCTAATCAATTTCTGTAATCCCAGAGTGTTGATTACATCCTCCGGCTCCAGCCAACCTCTTCTGGCAGTGGCAACTCCATACATCATCCAATCTAAATGCTTTACGCTATGTGCATCGGTAGAAATGGCTATCTTTACACCCTTTTCCCTGGCTTTTCTGCAGTGAATGTCGTTTAAGTCCAGTCTCTCCGGATAGGCATTTAGCTCCAGGACTTTGTTGCTCTTCAAGCAGGCGTCCATGAGCTTGTCCATATCCACCTCATAGGGCTCCCGTTTGCCGATAAGCCTTCCGGTGGGGTGGGCGATTATGTCCACATTCGGATTTTCCACAGCTTTGATCAATCTTTTCGTCATCTCAGCTTGAGGCTGGTTAAAGCTTGTATGAACAGCCGCCACAACCACATCTAATTCCTCTAACACGTTGTCGGGAAGGTCAAGTTTAGCATCTGCTCTAATATCTACTTCTATTCCGGTCAAGATTTTGAAATTTCTGAACTTTCTATTTAATCTTTTTATCTGTTTCATCTGCTGGGAAAGCCTCTCTGGGTCCAAGCCATTGGTTATTCCCACTGCTGGTGAATGATCGCAGATGGCGATATATTTATAACCTTTTTTCCTGGCTGCCTCTGCCATCTCCTGTATGCTGTTTTTCCCATCAGTCCAGTCTGAATGTACGTGTAAATCGCCTTTTAGATCTTCTAATTCCACCAAATGTGGAAGTTTCTTTTTTAAACCCAGCTCGATTTCGCCCCAGTCCTCTCTTATTTCTGGGGGTATAAAGGGAAGCCCCACGGATTTGAAAACCTCCTCTTCAGTTTTACCGGCGACTCTTTTTTTACCTTTGAACACACCGTACTCATTTACCTTCAGTCCCTTCTTAACTCCCAATGATCTTATCCTTATATTATGAGCCTTGGACCCTGTGAAATAGTGCTGGGCTGCTCCGAACTCCTCAGGTTTAACTGTTCTTAAATCAGATTGGAAACCATCTTTGGTTAAAATGGAGCTTTTGGTATCTCCTTTGGCTAAAACCGAAGCCACCTGAGGAAGTCTGGTAAATGTGTCTGCCACTGATTTAGGCTTGTCCGTTGCCACCAGAATATCCACGTCCGCAATTGTATCTTTCATCCTTCTTAAACTTCCGGCTAAAGTTATTTTTTTGATATTGGGATTTTTCTTTAACTCTTCAAGCATTGCTTGTGCCCGGGGATAGATAAAAGCTAGAGGGAACCTCTACTTATATTTCCTGACCTGGGTAACTCCCTTTAAAATATTCTCCTCGGTTTTCTCTCCCAGCCCAAAAAGACCCTTTAGTTTTCCCTTTTTTGCTGCCTTTTCCAGTTCTGAAACTGTTTTTATTTTCAGATTATCATATATCAGTTTGGCATGTTTGGGTCCTATTCCCGGAATCTTCAAAAATTCGACCAGAGGCGCATACTCTGATTTTTTTAGCTCCTCATAATACTTCAATTTTCCGGTTTCCAAAAGTTCTTTGATCTTTTTTGTAATGGCTTCACCTATACCGGGAAGTTTCCCCAGTTTTTCTAAATCCTCAGGTGTGGAGAGCTGAATGGTCAGATTCTCCAGAGTCTGAACTGCCCTTTTATATGCCCGGACCTTGAATGGATTTTCACCCTGAATATCTAAAATGTTAGCAATGTGTTCAAATATGTCTGCTAATTCCTGATTGGTCATAATTTTATTTGTTGTAATCGTCCCGCCTTAAGCGGGACGGCTACCAAAGTCTTTACTTGCCTATTAACTTCTTAAATTCATCCTCATCTATCGTTTTAATTCCAAGACTCTTTGCTTTATCCAGCTTGGAGCCTGGATCAAATCCTACTACCACGAAATCTGTTTTCTTGCTCACAGTGGAGGTGATCTTTCCCCCTAAATCCTCGATTATTCTTTTGGCTTCATCCCGGCTGAAACTCTCCAAGCCACCGGTCAAAACGAATGTTTTCCCACTGAGTGGTGTCTTCTTTTTCTTTATTTTTAGTTCGGGAAACTTCACCCCGCCTTTTTCGAGCTTGTCTAAAACCTTCAAATTCTTTTTGTCATGAAAGAAATTATAAATGCTTTCTGCTACTATGGGACCTACTTCATTAACCTGAGTCATCTCCTCGATTGATTTTGTTTTCAGGTTATCGATCGATTTGAATTCACGAGCCAGAACATTGGCTAAATGCTCCCCCACGTTTCTTATACCTAAGGCATAGATCAGATGAGGCAAATCTGGCTTTTTACTTTTCTTAATAGCATCCAAGATATTCTGTGCCAGTTTGTCCCCCATTCTATCCATTTTCATTATGTCTTCTTTTTTCAGAAAATATAAATCTGCCGGATCTTTGATTAATCCTTTATCCAGCATCTGCTCCAGGAGTTTGAATCCCAATCCGTCCATATCCATAGCCCATTTGCTCACGAAATGATACATCTTTTCTTTAATCTGAGCCGGGCAGGCTATACCGGTGCAGCGATGGACTGCTTCCCCCTCTGGGCGCTCAACTTTTGAGCCGCAGACCGGGCATTTGTCTGGCATCTGAAATATCTTTTCCTTTCCGGTTCTTTTGGAGGTAATCACTTTCACCACTTCAGGTATCACATCCCCGGCTCTTTGTACTACCACCGTGTCGCCGATCCGAACGTCTTTTTTCCGCATCTCATCCTCGTTGTGCAGGGTAGCCCGGCTGACTGTGACTCCGCCCACTCTTATTGGCTTTAAGATGGCTACAGGAGTAACTGCTCCAGTCCTTCCCACGTTTACCTGAATGTCTATAATTTTGGTATTTTCCTGCTGGGCTGGGAATTTCCAGGCAACTGCCCATCGGGGCGAGCGGGAGAGCTCGCCTATTTTCTCCTGCAGCTTGAAATCGTTGACCTTGATCACAATTCCGTCTATCTCGTAATCCAGATCATCTCTTATATTAAGTATCTTCTGATAGAATTCGAAAACATCATCCGGGCTTTTGCAGAGTTTGACATACTGGTTCACGTTCAATCCCAGATCCTTAAGATAGCCCATGGTCTCCCAGTGATTGGGAGGTGTTTTGCCTTCCACCCTTCCTGTTCCATAGGTATACATATAAAGAGGCCGGGAGGCAGTAATTTTGGAATCGAGCTGGCGGACAGATCCAGCAGCTGCATTTCGGGGATTGGCAAAAAGTGGCTCGTCTTTTTTCTCTCGCTCTTTGTTGAGCTTTTCGAATTCAGATTTGGACATAATAACCTCGCCCCGCACTTCTAAAAGATCAGGAACTTTAGCCTTTCGGGATAAAAGCTTAAGTGGAATGGTTTTTACGGTTTTCAGGTTCAGGGTGATATCTTCTCCGGTATAGCCATCCCCTCGGGTAGAGCCCTGAATGAATACGCCTCTGGTGTAGACCAGCTCCACTGCTAATCCATCAAATTTAAGTTCTACAGTATAGTCTATTTTTTTCTCATTCACCCCAGAAAGTTCTTTGACCCGGCGATGAAAATCCAAAAATTCTTCTTCAGTTACAGCCTTGTTCAGGCTGAGCATGGGAATTCCGTGTCTGATTGTTTTGAATTCGGTTAAAGGGGGGGCTCCCACTCTCTGGGTGGGGGAATCCGGAGTTACAAACCGGGGATATTTTTTCTCAAGTTCGACTAACTGATCAAACAGTCTGTCATATTCCTGATCTGAGATCTCTGGATTATCCAGAACGTAATAAAGGTGGTTATGATAGTTTATTTCCTCCCTTAGTTTTTCTATTTTTCTTTTAATCTCCTCCTCATTTTTTGGCATCAGCCTCAACCTCCCCTTCTGCCCTTGACTCCTCCTAAGAATTTGTCTTTTCTTTTACGGTCAAAGAGGTGTTTCCCTTTCTGGAACATCCCTTTCTTGAAATCCTTTAACTTCTCCTTGTGTTTAACCTCGGCAAAATGCTCCTGTTTCAGTCGCTGGTGCTTCTGTTTGCCTGGCTTGACCTTCTTTTCCTCTGGTTTTGTCTCCTCTTTCTTCTCTTCATCTTTAAGCCCTTTTTCTTCAGGTTTTTCTTCCATTTTTACCTCCTGGTGAGATTTTTATGAAATCTAATATTAAATTATATTAATGTCAAACATTTATTGGGGAAAGCCAATTTATTGTTTGTTTTCTTCATATTATATACGGATACAACAGCTTAACCAATATCAATAATATCCGTAATAACCTTAAAAATCAAACCACAATTTAAGCTAAATTAAAACAGATAGCTGATGGTATACTGCTATTGCTTTTTGTATACTGACCTGTGGAGAATTTCACAGAAGTCTTCACCCAAATATTCGCGGAGTAATTTCCTCTCTAGGCACAGGATCAATAAATTACAATCTGGTAATTGATATATATTTCTATCAGGTTATGGAGATACTTTTTACCTCCTGATCTTGTCGGTTTCAAATGTGGGTGTCTAAATCACCGAATTTGTCATCATTGTTTCTTCCTAAATATGCAATTAAAGCTTAATAAGCTCAACTCGGCGGTTGTTAGCTTTTCCTTCTGGCGTGTCGTTAGTGTCAATTGGCTTTGATTCTCCCCAGCCTTTTGCCTCCAGTCGGGTCGAGTCGATATTGTAAGTGGAGATAAGGTAGTTCCGCACGGAGTTGGCTCTGTTCTGGGACAGGGTTTGATTGTGCTCATCCGGGCCGTCGCTGTCTGTATGTCCCTCAATTGATAGCCGAAGCTCTGCATCGTCCTGTAAAAGCTGGCCGATCTCCTGAAGCGTTTTGAATGATTCAGCTTTTATCTTGTAGGAATCCACGTCGAATAGAATGCCGTGCGTCACTATCTTTCCCGTCTCGTCCAGTTGGTCTCGCATGCTTTTACCTCCCTCAGCGAACCGGAATCCCCTGAAAAGGGTGGGATTATTAGGATCCCTGTACGGACGTTGACGCAAACAGAAGCCAACCGGGTTGAAGTTCTCCACTTTGGGGACATTGGCCACCCGCTCCTGGTCGATATAGCATTTGATCGAGCGTTTGGTGGCCATAATCCGCATGGTATGGACACCTTTAGTGAGTTTTTCGGGCAGGATCTTGTTAGCCAGTTGCTTGCTCTTGATTTTTAGTACAGTGCCTCCCCCATATTCCTCAAGTACTCCAATCTTCTGACCATTACTATCTACCCAATAGATATCAAAGCAATTCCCGGAAAATTTTGGACCGTTATCGTAGAACTCCAGTTCAACGGTATATTCGGGTGGCAGTGGTGCATCCTTAATTTTGGGACGAATGGAACCTTCATCCGTGCACATGATCCAGAACTCTTTGCCCAATCTGACCACTTCATACACTCCACGGTCCAGGTTCCAACGATAGGGAAACTCGCCTTCCTCATCCTCTTTCATGTCGTCGTAGAAGATGACTTTGTCACCGGGGATGAAGTCATACTTCGTGTAGAGAGTCATATCCTCGGCCACCGGGCCAGAAGGGGGGGTAGGCTTAGCAGATGGTGTTGTTTTTTCAGCAGCGGGTGTGCCGCCAGACTCCTGGGTATACTGCTCCTGACCTGTATAACGATAATACTCTTCCGGAACTTCCTTTGAGATCATTTCGACTGTCTGGGCCAATGCAGCCCGGACTGCCTTTTCCATGGGCTCGTTAGAATAGATACTCATATCGCCTGACAGCTCCACATCTTCCACCCAATCTCCAGCGGTCATGTCGGCTGTCCATTTGCTCGATTTGCCCTCGATTGATTTGGCCTTCAGGACCTTCCCGGTGGAGCTTTCGATGAGTTTAACGTCCATTTCGATCTTGGCTGACTTCGCCTCCACTCCGATTTTTCCAAGCGCCTTCTTCTTCAGTCCGCCCAGCCCACCACCTTCCTTGACTTCGGGTTCGAAGTCTGTGACGGTCCCCATCACCTGAAGGTCTGCAGAGCCACCTGCCAAAACGATGAATTTCTCATTGTTGGCCAGAGCGGTTGACAGCATCTCTCCGATGGCAGCTGCCACGTCGTTACTGCATCTGCTTGCTTCGCTCTTAACTTCGCCCACTGCAATTCGAGCCTTGTCGCCCTGGCTGGTCGGCGTCTCTTTGGCCACATCTGGTATCTGGACAGATTGCTTACCGGGTTCCCCCATTGTCCTTTTCGTGTAGTCGGATGGAATGTCAAACAGTGCATCGTCTACAGGTCCTTCTTGGATATTCTGCAGCTCCATAGACTTGTCTTTTGAGGCATGCATGACAATTTTAATTGGGAATTTGAGCTTTTGAGGTACCCACTGGGTCATCACTTCCTGGCCGTTCATTGAGATAAGATACTTGTCGCACTGGTAGCCATTAACCATTTCCGTCCCCAGATGCTTGCTATCACCTGTGGAGGCCGCATACTTAAGGCTCTGGAACGGATCGTTCATGAGGCTTGTGGGGTCCTGACTTTCCATTTCCATGTACATTTTCTCCTCGGGCATCGCTACCCGGGTCACGCCGGCAGTCTGGTCTACGATGACGAAGATCTGCCGATTGTCCTCCTCCAGGTCCATGCGGTACTTCGAGTTCTTGACGTAAATCTTGCCCGTAGTGACATTGCCCTCCTCGCTCAGGATCATATCTGCGGTGAATTGACTTACAGGAACAGCATTGCTGCTGGCGAACATCGCGAGTGCAACGATCATTCCGGTAAACCACCCGAATGATATCCTTTTTTGCATCATTGTCTCCTTCCTCTTTCTGGTGCTGTATTGCACCACTTAGTTTCATTGTTCTTTAATGATTTTATGTGAGTAGAAATGATATTCAAGTCCATAAACTTTCCTCAGATACTTATCTGAACGTTAATTCTCCATAAGAAATAGCGAACGAAACAAATTTCATAAACTAACATCATAACGTTCTGTATGTTTGCAAGGTTGGAGCATTGCCTCACGACGATGTCAAGATACTTACTGGTCCTGAGGTTGTCAAGATTTTTCTAAGCAGTTTTCCAAAAGAGAGATTCTACCGATACAGCTTGGGGTACTTTGCTGCAGAGGACAGATTTGGTGTGATTTAGAGCTCCTTCTCGGATGAGATTCAAACTCTGCTAATTTGCTCAGAAGGACTGAATCCACAATTCTTTTTGTGTGCTTCGATATAACCTCAACTGAAACAAAATCAGCTTCTTGGCTAACCTATTGTATACCAGGGGGTAAGCTCAGACCCAATAAATGTCAAACATAAATTTACCTACTTGTGTAAATTAAATGAGCCGTTTTTTTCCCATATTTCTCTACGGAGGTTTCAGGAATTACCCCCAAAATAATCGCTATTCATTTAAGAAAGTCAGTATAGATGATTACTTGTAACTTGACATAATTCTAATTAAGGTTATTTTGATTTGAAGGATTTTAGCTTTTTGAAACAAATTCGCATAAAGGAGAAACATGAGAAGAAACATTCCATTTATAGCTGCAATTATTTTCTTATTTATTAATTCCACCCTGCTGGCTCTGGATAATCCTGACACCTGCGAAGTAATTTCATTAGATAACATCAAACCTTATTCCAGGGTAGAGGTTCCGGTAAGGGCATTCACGAATCAGAACTTTTTAGGAGTGGAGTTTGACTTGTTTTTTAAAGCAGACTCAAATGCTTACCTTTTTTGCGATTCAGTTCAATGGACAGATTGGTTATGGGATAATACAGATAATCACCTTTATTATTCAGGTGATGGCTCACTTCAATATAGAAAAAGAGAAAAGGGTGATACCCTGCAGGTAACAATTTTTGCAACTTGGATAGACGGTTATTTACCTCCCAAAGATTCCATTCTGGCCATCATTCACCTCCGACTAGGAGAGATCGTGGTTACCGAACCCGATAATGAGGATATCTGGGAGGCGGAGGATTCTGAGAGCATCAGATGGATTTCGAATTCTCCCTGGGATACGAAAGACTCAATCGAAATTGACACTATGCGTTGGTTTGATACTGGAGACCCCCAGCCTGACATTCGCTTTGTTAATATACAAAGTCAAGATGTAGCAGGGGAGTTCAAGCCGGGATACTTGGTTCGATCTACCCAGACCTCAGACAGCGTGAAGATAGAATACTCGTCGGATGCTGGTAAAACATGGAACCTTGTGGTCTCCAGTACACCCAATGATTCGGAGTATCTCTGGTCTCCAATTCCCGACACTCCCTCTGATT
>CAYURP010000019.1:0-51978 GCA_964447175.1 uncultured Ignavibacteria bacterium
TTGGATTTTGCCAAGATAGAATTTGGCTTCCCTGTCTTTTGGATTAGAATCCAGGTGTTGAACCAGAAATTCTAATGCTTTTTGGAGTTCATTTTCTTTAATCAGGACCTGGAGCGTATCATCCAGCTGGGAGGCAAGTATATTTCTGGAAAAAAGGACAAAAAAAATTACGATCCAGATCAAAGGGAAATTTCGATTCCTTTTCATCTTGAATTAAAGCTTGGGAAAACTAATTAAGAATCTTTTTTAGATATTGAAACTATTCCACTCCTTACAGCTGGGGCATCTCCACAGAGGTTCCGAGGAGCTGAAACCGCATTTACTGCAGTTGTAGTATTCCACCTTTGCGGGCAGGTTCTCAAAAAGATTATTAAGCATCTCTTTTGCCCTTTCGATCTCATTTTGTTCCTGATAGATCCTGATCAGACTTAATCTGGCAGGAAGAAAAGAAGGATCGATATCCAGAATCTGATTATATTTCAGCTGGGCTTCCTCTGTTCTTCCTTTTTTCTCGTCTAAGGAAGCTAAGGCAAAAAGGGCATTAGAGTCTTTGGGATTTTCTCTGTAGATCTGCTCATAGATTTCAGAGATCTCACCGAAACTTCCCAGCTCAAAAAGAGTCTTCTCCAGTTTATTGAAAACCAGATATCCTGTTTTTGGCACCATCTGCAGAAGTTTTTTCCAATTGTCAACTGCTTCATCCAGCCTTTGTTCACTGTAATAGGCATCGCCTAAAAAGATGTAGGCGGGCACGCACATATCATCGTAATTCAAAGCTTCCTTGTAAGCCACACGAGCTTTATGGTAATCACCCTGGGAAGCCAGCTCCTTTCCTTTGGATACTTTATATAATGCTAAAATAGAGTTGTCCTTTTCCTTTTTATGTTTAAAGAGTTTGGATCGCAACTCAAAAGCCTCATCCCATTTCCCCATCTCCTCATACTCTGATAACAGGAATCGAATGGCCCAGGGATCCCTTTCATTCAATTTCAGGATCTCGTTTAAAATCGATACAGCCTGATGGTGGTCTCCCGATTCCATATAATCCAAAGCCAGGCTTTTTTTGATGTCCAGCTGCTCCTCCGGTGACAGGGAACGCCGCAGGGCTAACTCCCTATGGATGCGCAGAGCTTTATCGTATATTTTTTTCTTTCTGAAGATGTCACCCAGCTTGAGATAAGCATCCACGTTTTTTGTGTCCTGATTTACCACCTGTTTGAGTTTTTGAAAAGCCAGATTCACTTCACCAGCCAAAAGGGCTTTCAGACCGTCTATGTACAAAAGCTGAGCTGGTTTGATTTTCTCCCTTTTGAATCTTACCACGAAGAATATAAACACGATGGTGACAGCCGCAGCTCCTAATATCCACCAGTATATTGAGTGCATTTTACCTCCATCTATATCCTATTTTTTGTTCCTTCTAAACTTGAGCCATAAAAATGCGAATATCAAACCTGCTATAACTCCCATCAAGATACCCAAATATGTTTGCTCCAATTTTGTCCTCTTGTTGGGAGTCTACTCTTTTTCCTCCTCCACATCCTCTAAAGGGAGATTGCGTAAGGTGGTAATCTCCTCCATTAAATTTTTGTTTTCTTTTCTCTGAGCTCTTAACTCCGAATGAACCTTGAGGTAATAGGATATGCTTAAAAGAAATGAGATCACCATCCCCACAACCAGAGACCAGAATGCCACATAGATCATGGGAATGTCGAAATAGGTAATGAAACCAAATAAATTAACAGATACTGTGACATTGGAGTTATATACGCCGAAACCTACTACCAAAAAGATTATCACCAGGATCACAAATATTCTTAAAACCCACATTTCTCCTCCTTCTATTTAAGAAGTAAAATTAATATACGCATAATCCGTTGTCAATCAAAAAGAGAGCAGGCTGGCAAAAAAATGGGTAGGTTTTCAGGGGGTTAATTTTTGAATCTCCAACCTTCCATTATCTTGATGAACTCCTCGTGGTTGTTGCCAAAGAACTGTCGCTCGCAGGAAAAGTGTATAACGTAAATATTTTGGGCGTACTTGAAAAGGAGAAGATAGCCAATAATAAAATCGTTAATTACCCTTCCACTGCCCAAAGGATCATTAGTTCGAGTTGGATCTTTCACCACCCTCTCAAATGGCTTGCGCATGGTAAAGACGTTTGCCGGAATGCTGTCCACCAGGAGCTTCGATTCCTCTATGATCTCAGATCCGGTGAGAAAATCAAGCGTGAGAGTATAAGCCTCTCTGTTTTTGATCTTTTTTGACTCTTCAACAAAGAGTGCCTGTTTAAATTCTTCGACTGACAAAGAGGTGGTATCTGCCAGGATCAGAATGGTGGGAATGTTGATATCTCCGCGGGATTGCAAACTGCTGATCCGATCGATCTGGTAGTTTTTCTTCATCAGGATGGCCCGAAGCGAAGACGGTTCTTTTTCATCCTTTAATTTCCAGTTTGATAGAAAGGTCAGCTCATATTTGAATTTCGAATCGATAAAAGTGTGGTCTTTGACCTCTCCTGTTTTCTGCGTTTTTGCCCAGGAGAGGTTTGAAATGGAAACCAGAAGGATTCCCATCAAAGCTAAAGTGATTACTTTTTTCATACCTCCTCCTTTTTATCGAACACTCACGCCGACATTCCTTTCACAGACAATATAAAGAATCTAATTAGTTACGCAATCTTTTTTAAATTTTTCTATTATCAAAATTTGTTAACAATTTTGACCAGTTACAAAGAAGCTCCTGATTTTTATTAGAAAAGTTTTGAATCTAAAAAAATGGAATTAAGCCTGATCTCTTTTCAGAATATCACTTATGTTTTCCAGTTGGTGACTGATTCTGTCCAGTTTGGAGCCCAGATTGTAAATGGCGATGGGGATGATTACTAAAAGTACCAAAAGAAAAAGCGAAAACATCATATTCCCGATGTTTATAAGTGTAAAACAAGGCTGACCGTAAAACATCTTTACCTCCTGGTTTTATTAATTTTCTACGTCTTATTCATAGAAATAGTTCCTTTTTTTGTCCGCAGTCCGCCGTCGGTGGTCCGCAGCCTCCCAATCCACTATTAACCAAGTATTTTTTTATCGGCGGACGGCGGTCAGTGGACGTTCTCGTAATCCCTTATTAATCAGGTCTTGTTTTTATCACCTCACCCATTCCCTCTCCTTAAAAGGAGAGGGTTAGGGAGAGGTAGCAATCCCTTATTCATCAGGTCTTCTTTTCTCATCTTGGTAGGACAGGCATTCCTGCCTGTCCTGTCAGACAAGAATGTCTGACCCACTGAAAAATAATCAGTGATCCGCAGCCTCCCAATCCACTATTAATCCGGTTTTATTATCGTTTGATTTAATCTATTAAAATGGTCTTTATTCTATCAATTCTAAATGTTCTATCCTCATGGACTAGATTACAAAAAGCTTTTATATAAATTCCATCATAGCTATATGGCTTGATTTGACGAACTGTGAAACCTGATGAAGGTGATATGTATTCTATGGTTATAGTATGTTGATTCTCAATGGCTTGTTCGATTATTTTTTCGATGTCCTTAAGTTGTTGCTTAATATCCTCTTTTCTATCTTCGGTAAAAATTTTTTCTGAATCTGTTTTATGACTTTTAGTTGCTTCTTTAATTATAAACTGCTCTTTTTTGAAATCTTCTTCTTTATTAGCATTAAAAGTGAATTTCTCATTTATTTCTAATATATTATTACTTTTTTTATAAGCTTCTAAACTTTTCCATATATATTTGCTGATATCCATAGTAACTTTTGAAAAACCTAATAATCTTGCAGTTTGATTTATTAAATCGTCCTTTGGCATACTATATTCTGTCTTTAATACGATTAACGCGGCTTCCCCAATTTCTTCCGGATCTATTATATGGATATCTTTATTTATTTCTTTTGAATCCCGTCTTCGAACAGATGGCTTTATCATATTGATAGGCCAATAAAATTCATCTTTTTTCTTTATCATCTTTTTCGATATACAATAACCCTCAGCAGATTGTAAAATTTGCCTAATTCTACTACCAACGGCACGAATACCCCAATGTTGTACTACGCGTTTCCAAGCCTCCTCTCTGTGAACAGGACCTTCATATTCAACTATTTTCTTTAATACAGAAGCAATCCTTGAACTGTCTGCCCAATAAAAATCATCACAAAAGGAATTTTCTTGAATGGGAGTTAATATGTAATCTTTGACTTTAGTATCAGTTTTATCAGTAGGTGTTTTATAAGAGAATTTATATTCAGGGTTAGTTTTTAATTTATTTTTAGAAAACTTACCTGTCTTGGATTTTTCTATGGCATTTAGTAATCTTTCAAATTCCTTTCTTGGATTATTAAACCAGTCTGTAGACCATATTCTATACAAATTCCAATTTAATTCTTCTAAAACTTCTTGCCTTAATCTATCTCTATCACGAGCTGTTGACGACGAATGATAATACGCCCCATCACATTCTATACCTAAAATATATTTACCTGGCAAATTGTCATCTACTACTGCTAAATCTATTCTATAACCAGAACAACCTATTTGCTTTTGAACTTTGATACCTTTAGATATTAATAAGTTATACACAGATTCCTCAAAAGGAGATTCTAAAAATCCTTTTTCAGTAATTCCTCTCAATAAAGCAATCTTACCTTTTTCAGCAAAATCTAAATAACCTTTTAATAAATGTACACCATCACTATCTGTCTTTGATAAATCAAAATCGTCTCCACGGATTGAACTAAATATTTCAAGCCTTCTTCTAGCGCGAGTTACTAAAACATTGAGTCTCCTAGCCCCTCCAACTTGATTTATCGGGCCAAAATTCATTGATAAACGCCCATTTTGATCCTTGCCATAACCAACACTAATAAATATTACGTCTCTTTCGTCACCTTGAATAGTCTCCAAATTCTTTATGAAAAAATGTTCTAATCTATCTTTTGCGAAAAACGCTTCCAAACCACTATCCTCTTTTAGCATCTCTTCAATCGCATCTTCGATAGCATATTTTTGTCTTATACTGAATGTTCCAATACCTAAGCTTAGAGCGGGATTTACTTTAAAATGCTTAAAAACTGCTTTTGCTACTTCATTTGCTTCTTCTATATTTGTTCCTTTACCACCTCTGTCATAAACTGTGTTGGGATTATAGTGGAACTTTATACCTAATTCAGGACACTCATCCTCCACATATGGGAAAGTAAACAAACGATTATTGTAGAAGTTCTTATTTGAAAAGGCAATTAAAGATTCATGTTTACTTCTATAATGCCAGCGTAACATTGTTTTTGGAATACCACTTACAGCGCATTCATCAAGAATACTATCTAAGTCCTCAGGTAGTGTTTCTATTGAAATATTGTCTTCGTCTTCAGGCGTAAGTACTTCGGATTGGAAAAAAGTTGTAGGCGGTAACTGTTTACTGTCTCCAGCAATAACAATTTGTTTACCACGAAGAATAGGGCCTATGCTATCTTCAGGAGGTATCTGACTAGCCTCATCAAAAATAACTAAATCAAACTTGATTAATTCAGGATTAATAAACTGAGCTACTGTTAATGGACTCATCATCAAGCATGGCTTTAAATTAATTATAGCATTAGATGCTAATTCAAAAAGTTTTCTAATTGGAAGGTGAGCTTTAGTTTTTCTTCCTTCTCTTAAAATAACACCCAATTCCGAAGATTTAGATGGTATATAATTGCAATCAAATCTGCCAGACAGGGTATGTTGAATTCTGATTTTTGCTAACTCAATTTGCCTTTTGTCGATTTCGCAAAATTTCTCAATTAATTTTTCATGATCTTCTCCATAAAATTTTTTCAAAGGTTCTCTCTCAGCGAAAACTCTATCTAGCCAACATCTTAAAAATTGGCATTCAAAAGCATTTACAATCCTTTCTAGCGGAAAATTAAGAAGTATAACCTTATTTACAAAATCTGCTATCCCTTCTTTTTTACATTCTTGTAAAGCGTCTTGATATCTAGTCCAATAATCAAGAGAATCTATATTATCTTTCATTATTATAATTTTTGACATAAATTCTGCTAATTTATACATAATAAATTTTGTATCGAAAACTAGAGAATCATTAAATTTCAATATTTCAAACAGCTTATTTATGTCATTCTTAAAATTTTCTAATACTTTTGAAAGAGCACGTATAGTGGATTTATAATTCTCTATATCAAACTCTATATCTCCTCTTTTGCTCCTACTTTTTTTTAAGTTGTCGAACGCTTCCTTTACTTTTTTTCCATATATGGAATTATTCAGATGTTTTTTTAATAAAGCGTGATCTTTCCAGAAAGAAATTGATAATCGTAAAAAAGGATTTTTAATATACCGATGGTATTTGCTGAAAAGAAGATTAATGTCTATAAAGGTTTCTATTTGAATGATTGTACTAGGATCATAGTAGAAGTAAGATTTTTTGAGTTTTTCCAAATAACTCTGCATAATAGAATAATTATCAATGATAGAACCCAATAATTTATTTATGTTTATTTTATCTTGATAATAAATTTCTGTTATTTGTGATCCATACCATGGATGGTTTATAGGATTGTGAATCTTAGATAGATTAAAAGCCAGATTGTCTAATAAATCACAACATTTATTATATTTATGTCTACTCCATTCTTTTACATCTTTAAAAACCAAAGATAGATCGTTTATATCTTGGTGTTTGTTAATAATTCCGAATGCCTGATAAGGAGTCATTTCTAATTTGCCATAAGGATTGTGAATAGCATTCACATAATCGTTAAGTGCTTTTTTAATATCTTCTAATTTAGCGATCTCATCATCATGAGAGTGGTCTGGTTTTTGGGGAATTTCTAAAACTCTTACCAACTCCTTAATAACCTCATTTTTATTTGTCTTTCTACTATGTAATTCTAAACAAAAATCTCCAATACCGTTATTATCGAGACGTTTTTTAACTACTTCCAAAGCAGCCATTTTTTGACTAACAAATAGAACTTTTTTGTTCTCGGCTAAAAATTCAGAGATTATATTGGCAATGGTTTGTGATTTCCCAGTGCCCGGCGGGCCTTCAATTAGAAGATCTTTCCCTCTTTTTGCAGCTAATATAGCTTGTTGCTGACTTGAATCTGCATCCAGGATTTGAAATGTATTATCTGACCTTAATATCCCATCTAAATCTTTTTCCTCTTCAAGTAATCCAAGGGTTACATTTTGTTTTAAAGGCTGTCCACATATTGTTTTTATTATTGGGCTCTCTAACAAAACACTAAAGTATTTTTCGATATCTTTATACATAATAAACTTCGAAAACGAAAATAAGCTCAAATATATATCATTGGTAACACACCATTGTTCATAATGTTTAACAGCCTCCTGTAACATTAAAAGTATTTGTTGAGGATTTATTTCGTCATTAAAATATTCATCTATATTTAATATAACACCAAAATCATATTTTAATTTTTGAATCAAAGCAGGATTAAACATAGGAGGCTCATCAGTATATTCTAACTTAAAATAACCTTTAACAGATTTGCGTGTCAATTCAACAGGAACTAAAATAATTGGTGCTTTTAACTTAACATCAGAATTCTCTGACTCGTACCATTCCAAATAACCTAAAGCCAAAAACAACGTATTATAGCCCTGCTCCTCCATAACAGATGTGGCTTTTGAGTATATTCTAAACTGGTTACGCTTTAGATCGTCTTTTGATAAATTTGTTTGTAAATATTTATCAATATGTTTTTCCTCTAAATCAGAGCTCTCGTATGCTTGAAACTCTTGAGATGATACATTAGATTTCTGCTCTCCTTCTGTATTCTTCTTTTTATCACCGGTATCGTTTTTTTCTTTGTCCTCTTTTTCATGTGAAGCAACCGGTAAAAACCCCATAGAAACATTATCTATTACGATAAGTTTATAGACTTCAGAAGGAATCTCGTCTATGACACGAATGGTTGTAACTTTAGTTGGACGGAAATTCAGTAATCTATTTCTTTTAGATAAATCAATTAACTTCTGTTTCCAGTGTTTTATACGTTCTTCTACAATATTCATATCGGTTTTCTTGGTTTTATAACCTTTGTCGCTTTAAAGTGAAATATATATGAATACACATTTTGATTCCTTAAAAGGCATTCTGGGTAATCCTTGTCCTTGGTTAAGCACACTACCTTCATGAAAGTATGTCCAAATCTGTCTCTTAAAGTTGACTCTTTATAGGAGGGAAGTAAAAAAAATATAATTGCCTGAATGCTTAACCCTAATAATGCTATAGAAAAATTATCAAACATTGATACTCCTCCTGCTTTATTATTCCCTTGCTTCCATTCTTCTGTAATAAGAAGCTAATTTTAGTAGCACTAATATAAAGACTTACTTTATGTAAGTCAAGTTTTTTATAAAATTTAGGTAAATAATCTAAAATTATAAAGAAATCAGAAGTTAAATACTCCCCGCCCCATCCACTACCCTACCGTCTCTGAGTTTGACTATTCTCTGGGTTCGGGAGGAGATTTCTTTATCGTGAGTTATGACCGCTATGGTGTGCCCCTGTTTCCACAAATTTACAAAGATTTCTATTATCTCCTGACCGGCAACTGAATCTAAGTTTCCGGTGGGCTCGTCTGCCAATATGATGGATGGATCGCAGGCTAATGCCCGGGCTATGGAGACCCTCTGCATCTCCCCTCCGGAAAGCTCGGTGGGGCGATGATCCATCCTGTCTTTTAGCCCTACTTTTTCTAAAAGCTCCTCTCCAATTCTTTTTCTATTTTTGTAGGATTCACCTTTAAAGATCAAAGGGACCTCCACGTTCTCGAAAGCCGTGGCATAGGGTAAAAGATTGAAGTTCTGAAAAACGAAACCGATTTTTTTGTTTCTTATCTCAGCTAACCTGTTGGGATCTAAATCAGCTACCTTCATTCCCTCCAGAAGGTATTGTCCCTGTGAGGGAGTATCCAGACAGCCGATGATATTCATCAAGGTGGATTTACCGGATCCTGAGGGGCCCATTATGGAGATAAACTCATTCTTCTGGATGACTAAGTCTATTCCTCTGAGCGCTTCTACAGCTACCTTTCCGGTTGTGTATACCTTGGTAACTCCTCTCATCTCTATCATTTTTCCTACCTCACTTTATTCGTATCTTAAAGATTCCACCGGATTCACCGTAACTGCTTTTCTGGAGGGGAAAAACCCGGACAGAAGCCCGACTAATCCCAAGATGAGAATAGTAATTATCATAACATCCCAGGAGATGGTTGGTTTGCCCAAAAATTGTAAACCCTCCTGCTTTATGGGAATTGCCTGCAGTATCTTGACTATTATCGAGGTGAAGATAATTCCAATACCTCCTCCGAAGAAGGCTATGATCAACGACTCCAGAATGAACTGGGACATTATATCCCTTTTCTTAGCTCCCAGAGCCATCTTGATTCCGATCTCCCGAGTTCTTTGCTTTACAGCTGCATACATTATGTTAGCCACTCCCACACCGGCAATTAAAAGGGTCATTGCCCCTACTACGCCCAGGAATATGGTCATTCCCAGTATACCTTTATTAAATTCCTTTTCCTGATTTACCACATCCCATATTGAAAGAGCTCTTTCATCCTCCGGATCGAACTTGTGTTTTGCTCCCAGGACTTTGTAGACTTTCTTTTCCACCGGGTCAGCTTGATCCGGATCTGCTAACTGATATACCAGAACATTAAAATAATTGTGTCCCCAGATCGCCTTAAATGTCGTAGCTGGGATCGAGGCTTTATCCGCATCTGGCCCTCCATACATCCCCATCTGAAGCTTCTCCTTCATCACCCCGATTACCGTGAAGGGGATGTTGTTAATGAGGATGATCTTGCCAACTGCCTCCTCATCTCCCATGAGCCTCTCTTTCAGGTTGTTTCCCAGAAAGACAACCCTTTTCCTGTACTTCAGGTCCAGATCGTTGATGAACCTTCCCCCTTTGTCGGGATAATGGGTTCTCATCTCCTCATAGCAGGGATAAAGACCATTTACCCTTTCGGTGAGCGTTTTCTTGCCATAGGTTATTGAGACTCCCCATCTGGAATACTCTCCACCAACATTTTTTATCTCAGGGACCCTTTTCTTTAATAATTCTACATCCTCCTCCATAAAACGTATTCTTCTCCCTTTTCCCAGTCCCTGGTAAGGTATGGTGGTTTGCCCTCCCCACATAACAACGATCCCTTTTCCCAATCCATGGTTAGCTTTAGACATCTGATTTCTCAAGCCTTCCCCAAAAGCTAAAAGCATGACGATGGAGAAAGTTCCCCAGGCTATGGCCAGGGTAGTTAAGGTTATTTTTTTTCTTTGTTTTTTCAGATCCCGAAAGAACAATCTGAAGATTAATAAACCTTTCAATTTTTTTTTCCTTTAAAGTCTTAAAGCCTCTATGGGATTCAAGCTGGCAGCCCTCCTGGCTGGGAAAAACCCGGATAAAAATCCAATCAATCCTAAAATCAGAGTCGCCAAAATGGCCACTGAGGCAGAGAAAACAGGTGTGCCTATGTAATCCTCAATTTTGAACATGGGAACAACCGATAATATCCCCCAGGAGATCAGAAAGCCTATGGCTCCACCTATGAAAGTTATCAAAAGTGTCTCGAAAACGAATTGAGATAATATGAATCGTCTTTTAGCGCCGGTAGCCATTTTTATTCCAATTTCCTTAGTTCTCTCCTCGATGACCACGTTCATAATATTGGATACACCTATCCCTCCCACTACCAGGGTAAAGGCACCGATTATTCCCAGAAAAATTCTCAATCCATAGAACAGGTAGTTGAAGAACTTATCCATTTCGGTTGTGTCCCACATCATAAGAGCTTCCTTATCCTCCGGATCAAACCTGTACTTTTTACCCAAAACTTCATACACCTTCTTATTAACATATTCGTTTTGCCTGGGATCTTTGGGCTTGAAGACTATATTGTCTAAGTATCTTCTTCCGAACATGACAGAGAGGGTGGTGGCTGGGATCACAGCCTTGTAAGAGTCCTGTCCACTGTAGCTTGAATCCTGCTCTTTTTTTTTCAAAATCCCAACTACCAGAAAGGGAGTGTTATTGATGAATATGTATTTCCCCACGGCTTTCTCCTCCTTAAACAGATCCTTTTTCAATCTGTCTCCCAAAAAAACAACCCTTTTCCTGTTCTTAATGTCTAAATCGTTTATGAATCTTCCCCCATTCTCTGGAATCATATTTCTTATATCAGCGAAAACTGGATAAACTCCTACCACGTTTTGAGAATATATGTTCTTGCCATATTTGATCTGGATGTTCCACTGGCTGTATTCAGGGCTTATCTGGCCCATCTCTTTTATCTCCCTCTGAAGAAGAGCAACGTCCTCCTCCCTAAACCGTAGAAACCTCCCTTTGCCCAGACCCTGGAATGGCATGCTGGTTCTTCCGGGCCACATTATGACTATTTTGTCTCCCAGTCCGTGTGCTGATTTCTTCATCTGGACGTGCAGTCCCTCACCAAATGCCAAAAGTAAAGTCACCGCGGTAGTTCCCCAGATGATCCCGAAAAGTGTTAGAAAGGTCCTCAACTTCTGGGACCTCATGTCCCTAAGAAATTGATTGATAAACATCAAGGGAGCCATTATGTAATCTCCTTGGGAGGCCTTTCCACTACCTCCTCACCCTCCTCCAATCCTTCGGTTACCTCTATATTTATGCCATCACTCAGGCCGGTTTTGATCTCTTTTTTGGTGATCTCACCATGAGAGCTTTTGACTTCCACAAAAGTGGAGTCGCCTTTGAATTCAATCAGCCTTTCAGGTATCACCAAAACGTCTTTTTTCTGATTGATTATGATCTCCGCATTAGCTGAATACCCTGCTCTTAACATCTTCTCGCCAGTCTGGGTTATCCTTATCTCCACGTCGAAAAAGGTGGAATTCTCCTCTTTTCTTGCCTTGGGGGAGATCTTATCCAGGACCCCTTTGATTTCATCACCCGGCAGTGCTCCAATTTTTATAATGGTCTCCATCCCTTCCTGCAGCTTGCCCACATCTATCTCATCCACAGTTCCCTTAAAAATCAAATTATCCATATAAGCTAAGCTCATAAGCTCCGTGCCTGCCTGATAGGAGGTAAGTGGCACTACTGGATCTCCCTCTTCTACCTTTTTCTGAAGCACCGTTCCTTTTATAGGAGAAGTTATCACCGATTCTATTTTTTTGTCAGCAATCTGAGTTTTTCCCTCCTCGGTTAAGGAAAATTTCTCTTGAGCCAGATCCAACCTCAATTTAGTCTCTTTATATATTTTAGACTTGAGATCAAAGTCCTGCTGGGAAATGAGATTCTGCTGGGAAAGTTCCTTAGATCTTTGATATTCAGATCTTGCGTTTTCGAAATTCACCTCAGCTAATTCCACGTTCCGTTTTGCTTCAGCATATTCAAGGGGTGTGGGAGAAGGACTGATATCAATCAGAGGAGCACCTTTTTCGACCTTGTCCCCCATTTCCACGAAGATCTTCCTCACGATGCCGGAGATTTTAGATTTCACCGAGATCTCATTTTCAGGCACAATACTCCCTATGGCTAAAGCCTTATCCACTATCTCTCCCTTTTCCACTTTGACTAGGGTGACTCCGGGATTGTTTTTCCCTGAGCCCTTAAACAGGAAAAACAAAACCAAAATCACAATTACTGCTCCTCCACCTATCAAGATCATCTTTTTCATATTATAACTCCTTTAGGTTCATTAACATATATTTACAATCAACTTAATATCTTTTACGATTTTAGCTCTTCTGAGTTTCAGTTAAAAGCTTATCAAATTGGAAATTTGTTAAATCAAAATTCATCGTGAGATTATCAATTTCAACTCAGCCAAAGAGATAGGCGATGTGTAACTCATTGGTTTAAGTTTCTGGGGTTTAACCGATACATAAAATAAAGACTTTATATCCTGTTCATAATTAGGAGAAACCTTAAAATTTCAGAAGAATGACAAATAACCAATTAGCTAAAAGGGTGCTGGTGGTGGATGATGAGGAGAGCATCCTGAGCCTTCTGAGTGAAGTTTTAACAGGGGAAGGTTATAAGGTGGATGGGGTAACCAGCGGATTTGACGCTTTGAAAAAGATGAAAGAGAATTCTTTCGATGTCATGTTGCTGGATCTCAAACTGCCCAAAATGGATGGAATTGAGGTTTTGAGGTCGGTAAAAAGAATCGATCCCCAGCTTCCGGTTATAATGATGACCGGACATGTGAGCCTTGAATCTGCCGTCGACTCCATGCGTCACGGTGCATATGATTACATTACCAAGCCTTTCAATTTGGAGCAGGCTCTGGCAGCGGTTAACCGAGGCTGGGAGAAAAGAGCGCTGGAATCCCAAAACCAACAGCTTCTGGATGATTTGAAAAAGAAAATTTTCGAACTGGAGGTTTTGTACGAGGTGAGCAATGCGGTGAGTTATGCCTCTAATTACAAACAACTGATGAGGTCCCTCCTTTCATCGCTCAGAAAAGTTGTGGAGTATGATCTATCCGCATGCCTTCTGGCTCGGGATAAAAAAGGGTGGATTTATTACGAAGTGGTCAATCCGGTCAACTCTTCATTTGTTAAACAAGTGAAGAATAATCTAATTAAGTTGTACAATTCTGAAAACGGAACCAAAGTACCACTGGATAAAATCTCAGCAGAGACAATAAATCTAAATCGGGAGAAAGACTGTAGCGAAAAAGCCAGAGGGAAAACTAAGGTTAAAAGTTCACTTTATGCCTTGATAACCTATCAGGATAAAACTACAGGAGTGATAGAAATCACCAGCTCCCGGGAAGATGCTTTCACCCAAAGGGATAAAAAGCTTCTGGACACCATTGCCTCCCAGATCTCGGTGACATTACAGAGCATGAAAGGAGCCCTGGAGGAGGCAAAAAGTAAAATGGAAAAGCTGGTGGAGAGCATGTCGGATGGGGTAATAATGACAGATGAGAATAACGAGATCGTAGTAATAAACCCCGCTGGTAAAAAAGTGTTGATGTATAAAAGGAAGGATGATACAAAAATAAATTTCACCAAAGAATTGTTAAAAGAGGAAAGAAATTTTGATCTGGATCAACTTCTCAACAATCCCGACCTCTTTAAGAAAATCTTGACTAAAGAGATTAAACTGGAATTCCCCAAAGAGGTCATCCTGACCATTGATGTTACCGGAGTCAAAAGCATAAACGGTGCTCCCATGGGGGCGGTGGTGGTACTGCGAGATATAACCGAACAGAAAAACGTGGAAAGAATGAAGTCGGAATTCATCTCTAACGTTTCCCACGAGTTGAGGACTCCCCTGACATCCATAAAGAATTCCATATCCATACTCTCCAGCGGAATAGCAGGAGAGGTGAATAAGGACCAGAGGGAATTTCTGGATACCACCAGGAGAAATGTGGATCGTTTAGCTCTTTTAATAAATCAGATTCTGGACTTCTCCAGACTGGAAGCGGGTAGAATAAAGATAAACAAAAAGCTTATTGACATAAAAAAGATTTGCGAACTGACCCTGGAATCCATAAAGCCTCAAGCCATTGAGAAGGAGATAGAGCTTAAGAAAAACCTAAATGATGACATTCCCAAAATCTATGTTGATCCAGATAAAATAGAGCAGGTCTTGACCAATCTCTTGGGCAACGCCATAAAATACATTCCCTCCGGGAGCAAGGTGGAGTTGAAATCCGAACTGATAACCTCATCCACTCTGCCTCAAGAGATAAAAGAACACCTTGCCAAAGGGAAACAGAGGCTGGTCAAAATTTCTGTGTCAGATACGGGAAAGGGAATAAAACAAGAGAATATTAAGAGGATTTTCTCGAGATTTTTCCGGGTGGAAGATGAGGGGGCCGCAGTCCAGAATCAAGCTGGAACAGGCTTGGGCTTGGCTATTAGCAAACAGATAGTAGAAGAACATGGTGGGAGAATATGGGCTGAAAGTGAATATGGAATGGGCAGCACCTTCTCATTCTATTTGCCCACCAGAAAAAAAAGAAAAAGAGGTGAAAACCATGGCTAAGATCTTGATGGTCGAGGATGATAAGGACATAGTAAAGACAACCCAATATGTCCTGGAGAAAAAAGGATACGATTGCATTACGGCCTTCGACGGGATGGAGGGACTGCACAAGGCTAAGAATGAGAGTCCGGATCTGATCATACTGGATCTGATGTTGCCCAAGATGAACGGCTATAAAATAGCCCGGCTTTTGAAATTCGACCAGAAATATAAGAAGATCCCCATAATTATGCTTACCGCCAAAGCGCAGGAATCGGATAAAAAGCTGGGATTTCAAACCGGGGCTGATGCGTATATGACCAAACCCTTTGAATTTGAGAACCTTCTCTCCCTTATCGAAAAACATCTTAAAAAATAGTTTTTTATGCCGGTTTACATTTACAGAGCTAAGGATCAGTCTGGAAATACGATCAAAGGGGAAGCGGAATCATCCTCCCGGCTTGAGCTTTTTAAAAAGCTAAGCACTTCCGGCTACTTTGTCTGCTCGATCAAAGGGAAGGATAAAAACTTATTCGAAAGAATGTCCCGTTGGGGACAAAAACCCAAAGCAGCCGATTTGATAATTTTCACCCGACAATTCTCCACCCTTCTGGATGCGGGTATACCCATCAACACCTCCTTAAGCATGATTTCAGATCAGATTGAAAACCAAAGATTAGCCCAGACAGTACAAAAAATCAGAACCGATATCGAGTCCGGGGCGAATCTGGGAGACGCATTAAAAAAGTTCCCGGAGATGTTCAACTCCACCTACATTGCTATGGTTGAAGCAGGTGAAACCGGAGGAATGATCTCGGAGTCTTTGAACAGGCTGGCTACCTTATCTGAAGTCATTCATGAGAGAAAAAACAAAATCAAATCAGCTCTGACCTATCCCGTGATTCTAATGACAGCCGCTTCTTTAGCTATCGCATTTCTGGTCACCATAGTTTTTCCCCTTTTTGCCAGAATCTTCAGCCGGGCCAATGTCCCGTTACCCTTGCCTACTTTTGTGCTTATAAAAATCAGCCAGATAGCTTCCAGCTACTGGTGGGTTTTCTTTCTGGGAGCACTTATTCTGTCCACAGCTTTAGGATATTATCTCAAAACTGAAACCGGTAAATGGAATCTGGATAAATTCAAACTTAAACTTCCTCTTTTCGGGAATTTGTTCAGAAAAGCCTCGATTTCATACTTTGCCCATACATTTCAGGCAGTGAATCAAAGCGGAATCCCTTTAACTAGTGGTTTGGACATCGTTTCCAAGGTAGTGGGAAACAGAGTGATCTCTAAGGCTATCCAGGATGCCAGGATCAGAGTCAGTGAAGGCGAAGGAATCGCTGATTCCTTTAGGGAATCGGGCCAGATACCCAGCCTGCCCCTTCATATGATCTCTGTGGGTGAGGAATCCGGCAGATTGGACGATATGTTGGGCAAGATATCTCAATATTATGACCGGGATGTCGATTATACAATAGGGAAGTTAACTGAGTCCATCCAGCCAATTCTGATGGTAGTAATGGGATTGGTGGTGGCTTTTATGTATATGTCTTTGATTTTGCCTATGCTTCAGATGCTTAAGGTGATAAGAGCAGGAGGATTAGGTTAAAATTTTAAAAACTCTAAAGGAGGTGAAAAGATGAGAAAACTGAATCACAGGGGAGGCTGGACATTGATTGAGCTTATCATTGTGATCATCATCCTGGGATTGATATCAGCAGTGGCTATTCCAGCCTATCTGGATCTGACCACTAATGCTAAGATCAATGCTTGCCAGGCTCAACAGGCAGCGATTAAATCTGCGGTGTTGCTGCATTACGCCAAGAACTCCGGAACTCTACCTGATAGTTTACTTCCGAATATGTTCATTAATGCGACTATTCCAACCTGTCCCTCAAGCGGAACAATCAGTTATTCCAAGACCTCGGATTCAACATTCACCGTGAGCTGCAGCATCACGGCGCATAATACGCCAGCCACCTCTCCGTAAACGAGAAGATGGAGCTTGAAGGGCGGATGATGATACGATATTCATTGTCCGCCTCTCCGAATTTATGGATCAAATGCTTAAAAGACTTAAAAAGCAGAAAGGGATTTCTCTGGTCATTTTGATCATAATGGTGGTTTTTGTAGGAATTATGATGATGGGGATTCACGCTTTCCTGGCTGAGAACATCAGATTGAGTGATGTGGAAAAGCAAAGAGCCCGATCTTTGTATTTGGCGGAAATGGGAATTTCCGATTCCTTCTGGGAGTTGAAGTATTCGGAAAAGCTTTATGGACCTCCTGCTCAGCCCTATGGCCAGATAGATCAGCAAACCGTGAATTTCTTCGACGGAACCTCTGGAACCTATGAGGTCCCGGAACCAACTGACAGCATAGTCTCCACAGGTACTTATGGAGATATAACCAGGATATTGAAAGTGGGAATAAATTATTCGACTTCAAGCCAGTATGTTTTCTTTGCCGGAGGTTCGAATGATTTCACCTTTGACCGGAATACAGAGATAGTAGGCGATGCCTTTGTGAATGGAAGCGTAACAGTGACTACCCCCACGAATATCGATACCAGCCAGATGACGCTCTATCTTCCATCTGGGGAGTCAGCCAGCTATTCGGGTGGAGGAGGATTTCCATATACCACCATTAATCCTGCTCCCACTCTACCTGATTTGAGTACCTCGTATTACGATAATTTGATCAGTTTGGCTCAAAGCCAACCGCCGGGTAACGTATGGGTGTGGTTTGATGTGGCTATAGGGGATACTGTGTTGATTAATGGAGATGTTGTACTTATGTGGAATGTCGATTTAACCACCACTGGGACTTCAAGCATAGTGGTGGTCACCGGGAATTTAAGTGCATTCTGGAATGTTACCTTCTCCGACAGCATACAGCTTATCGTGAATGGAGTGGTTTCTTTTAACCAAAACTGTTCCATAGGAACCTCAGCTGGAAGGAGCGGGAATTTACTCTATTCAAACTCTCAATATGTTTCCATGGGGCAAGGCAATACTGTCAACGGCGTAATTGTCTCTAACAATAATCTGGTGATAAATCGATCTTGCACCATCAACGGACTGATCTATGTAAAGAATCAAGCCAGCGTGGACCGGAGCACGAACATCAATGGTTGTATCTGGTCCAACAGCTTTGCCAGCAACAGGACGGGCAGAAATCTGATCCTTAACTGGAACCCAGATTATCTACCCTCTCCCCTACCACCCGGAGTATCTCAACCCGGCTCTCCTGGCACATTTACACTGGTGCAGAACAGTTGGAAGGAGTTATGAGATTAAACCGGAGAGAAGAAAAAGGCTATACTTTAATTGAATTGACAATTACCATTTTACTTCTGGGGCTGGTTTGTTATTCCATTGCGGTAATGTCGGTTGAGCTACTCGAAGGAACAACTGAACAAAATCTTCTGGTGAAGGTCGCAAACTTAGCCATCGCGAAAATGGAGGAGGCGACCAGAACAGGAACAGCTGTGGTTTCTCAAGGATGGACTCAATCCGCTGACCTGGAGTGGAGAAGGGTGGTGTCCACTTTAAAATCCGATGGAGGAAGTCCAACTTTAGTTGAGGTGAAAATAGAGATAAGAAAAAATTCGAATATTATTTTTTCACTTGAAAACCATATCGTAGGCTGAAGAAAGTTATGGGGAAAGAAGGATACACCCTGATAGAACTTATCATAGTCCTTATGATCTTAGGGCTTCTGGTTTCCGTTACTGCAACTATCTTAGTTGCCTTGGTGTCATCCTTTGAGCTTTCCCAGAACAAAAACTCAGTTGCCTTTATAGCCCAGAGGGCTTTGACCAAGATATCTGATCAGATAAGGCAAGCAACTTTTTCGCCTGATAGCCTTAAACCCTGGGTTAGTTCTGATGGAAAAATATTGAAGTTCTTTCTTAATGCGAATTATGCTGATTCCACAAGATACTATTTTACAGCATCCGGATCAGATACTTTTCTTTATCGGTCCTATCAGGGAGGGACCGGGGAGCTGATACCTGATTTCTCTCAGAAGATGGTTAGTTACCTCAAAGGAAATTTCTCTGTTGATAGCTCAGCCACAGGTTACTCCGCCACTGGCAGGGTGAACGTCGATCTAAATGTGGGTAGAAGGTATGGTTCAGAACCTGATTCTCAAAGTTTCTCAATGCAGATTTACCTAAGAAATTATCAGTAGGAAATCTATGAGCCAGCAGAAACCAGATACTTTGAAGAACGAAAAGGAAATGAAGACAAAAGCAGTTCCAGGAACATCGGAGACATCCATCTCCAAACCCAAAGTGAGAGTGAGTAAAAAAAGAAACCTTTTACAGTATTTGGGGTATCAAAGAACCGGTGCCTTTCTGGGGCTGGATATAGGCAGTTTCTCCGTGAAAATGGTTGAGCTGAAAAAATTAAAAGATAAGTTTATTCTCCTCAATGCAGATCTGGAGAAGATATATGATCCTTCAGAGGATGAGGATTTACTTCCTAAGATTACTTTGAGCCAGGATTCGACTTCGATAATAATTAAAAGCATTAGACAGGTATTGAAGGAGCAAAGCAACAAGCTGGACCGGGTGGTTACGTCTTTACCCGGAAATTTGGTGGTGGAAAGGTTCATAAAAGTTCCATCTTTGAAGAAAAGAGAACTGGAGGAGATATTGCAGTGGGAAGCCCAAAAGTACCTTAATCATCCTTTAAATGAAATCGTCTTTGATTATTCCGTAATAGGAGAGGATAAAGAGGATAACAAGCTGGAAATTCTCCTGACAGTTAGCCCGAAGCAGGAAATCAAAAACCATTTAAATTTACTTCAAGCATCTGGCTTTAAACCAAAAGCTCTGGAAACCATATCCCAGGCTTTGCATAATGCCCTGGTAAACACCATCTCATTCGAAGATGAAGTAGTTGCATTAGTGGATATAGGAGCCAAATTCAGCACCCTGAATATCTCCCAGGCCGGTCTTCTCAGGTTCTCCCGGGGTATAAAAATCGGAGGGCACCATTTAACCCAAGCCCTGGCTAATGATTTGAGCTGGAGCATAAAAAAAGCTGAAGGCTTTAAGAAAAGGTTAGGTCTTTTTTCGAGTGAGGAGTTTAAATCTCAAAAAGAAGAAGAACCGGACGGAAATACGAACCTGATCCAGGGAGTGATTAACGATTATCTGGAGAAATTGACCACCGAGATAGAGCGTTCCTTTGAATACTATCTGACCGAATCTGGAAAGGAGAGGATCGATCTTCTCCTTATAACTGGAGGTGGCTCTAAACTTAAAAATCTGGACCGATCTCTTGAGGAAAAGCTGAAGGTGAAAACCAAAATCTTCAACCCTCTGGCATATGTTCTCAAGGATGAGGAGTTGAATGAAGATGAGGAGGATTGGGGTCCATATCTGACAGTTGCCTTTGGCTCTGCCACCTGGAGTGAAAAATAAATGACTCATAATCTATTACATAAAAGAATTAACTTAATACCAGAGGAACTCAGGTTAAGACAAAGATACCCTATAAATAAGATTATCTCTAACTGCATCCTTTTGTCTTTAATTGCCTCAGGCTTGATCTATCTTTATCAGATAACCAACATCGAAAGATACAAAAATAAAATCGCTGCCTATCAGATGGTAAAGGGAAAACTGGAAAATGAAAAGACTGATCTGGAAAATGCCCTTTTATTTTTGAATGAGATTTCAGTAAAGGAAACAGGAATAGAAAAAATTGCCAAAGCCAAAGTAAAAATATTCGAGCAAGGAATAATCTTCTCTGATAAGCTGAAGATTTTGACTCAAGCCCTGCCCCCTACCCTATGGTTAAATCACGTATCTGTAAAGGATGAAGAGCTCAAGAGTAAGGAAAAACCTAAAATTATCAAAGGGATGATTCTCAAAGGGGAATCACTGGGGAGCAACGGAATAACCGAACTTCTGAAAAATCTGGAGGATTCAGGTGTTTTCTCTGAGGTAAGCCTGGAATACGGAGAGAAGAAAAAGTTGGGTAACAATACGGTTTTCGATTTTGAGATAAGGGCACAGATGAAAAGGTGAGAAAGATGGGATTGGACAGACATAACATAACTGCACTTCTCCCTTCTGGGTTAGTGGTTTTGATTTTTGTAATCGGGGTAGGGTTTTTCTACCTCTTCTCCCCTTCTGCCAAATCGCTTAAAACACTTAAAATTCAAGCTGCTATATTGGAAAACGAAATTGAATCCATAAATAAAGAAGACTTGCCCCAGCTTAGAGAAAAGCAATTGGCATTTTCCAATATGGGGGAAAACTACCAGAATTTCGCGGAGATGATACTGGAGGCAGAGAAAAGAATCCCGGTCAAAGAAGATTTTGGCTCATTTGTAGAACAGCTTTTCCTGGCAGCTAAGGAATCAAAGGTGGATTTTCTCCGGGTCCGGTGTGAAGGGGAAAACAAACTCCAGGATTACAGCCAGCTATCAGTTGAGATCCAGGTGAGAGCCGATTTTCTCAATTTAGGCGAATATTTGGAAAGAATAGAAAGTATGCAAAGAATCACTACTATAGACCGATTTAATATAAATAGAGTGGATTATGGCTCTACAGTAGAGGCAGAGCTTTTTGTCTCCACCTATTTTGTAGAGGAATAAGATGAAAATGCGAAATAAAATAATCCTTTTTATTCTGGTTTTAATCCTGTTTCTGCTATTCTCTTTTACTCCAATTGAGTCAGCGCAGTGGAATGTGAACAAAATCACCCAGGAAAAGAAGATCAAAGGGGATTTAGATTTAAATAAGTTCCGCAAGAATCTTGATTTCATCCTGGATTTAGAAACTAAATCCAGTTATTTTACCTGGGGAAGAAATCCCTTTGAGCTACCAGCAAAACTCTGGGGCGGAAAATCAGAAATGGGTCAGATGGAAACTAAAAGCTCTGTTTCTTCTTCCTTCAAATTAAATGGAGTGATGATTAAAGGGAAAGAAGCCTGGGCTATTATTGACGGAAATGTAGCCAAGGTGGGAGATCATATCTCCGGCTGGGTTGTCGAGAAAATCGAGATGGGTAAGGTAGTTATAAGATCGGGTCAAACCCGGGAAGTCCTTCTTTTGGACTGAGGAGGAAAATTGTGTTGAAAAATAAAATTATCTGGATGGGACTGATTGCATTTTGCTGTCTGTTTTTATTTCTGCTGGAGGTCAATCTGCAAGCTGAATCAAATTCCGTGGTGGAACAAATCCAAATCGGGGATAATGACCTGACCATAAGCCTGGATTTGAAGGATACAGATCTTTTGGATGTGCTGCGTACCATCTCTAAAGTTTCGGGATTAAACCTAGTGGCTTCAGACGAGATCCAGGGAAAGGTCACCGCAAGATTTAATGAGGTTAAAGTGTTTGAAGCCTTATCCACCATTTTGAGATCCTGCGGCTACGGTTATGTAAAAGAAGGTAATGTTATCAGAGTGATGAAAATGGATCCGGAACTTCTGGGGATAGATCGAAGAACTCCCCTGGTGCTTATCCAGTCCAAAATAGTTGAGGTCACACTGGATAAATCCCACCAGATGGGTGTCAATTGGCAGAAGCTGGGCTTTAACTGGGATAAGGAGAACGTACAGGGAGAGGCACAGACCTCCTTCCCACAGAATAACAGTGGTTTGACCCTAAACATTTTCAATCACGATGTGGATGTTCTGATTCAGGCTTTATCCACTGAGACTAAAGCTGAGATCCTATCCCAGCCCAAGATAGTTTCTCTGGACAACAAACAGGCAAAGATTTTAGTGGGAGAGAAAGTGGCATATCAGCAGAGTTTTGGTCAGGCCGCAGCGGGAATAACCACCACCTCGGTATTATTTGAGGATGTGGGGATTCAGCTTACCGTGACCCCGCATGTGAGAGGAGACAACTTCATTATCATGGAAATCCATTCTGAGGTCAGTGCCGTAAAGGAATGGAGAACCTTAAGCAACGGAGATGAGGTCCCCATAATCAGCACAAAACAGACCGATACCCAGGTGATGATCAGGGACAACTCCACCCTGGTAATCGGTGGTTTGGTAAATACAGAGAAAAGGGAATCTGTATCCAAGGTTCCCCTTCTGGGGAATATCCCACTTTTAGGTTACATTTTCAAACACAAAAAAATTGAAGATATTAAAAAGGAACTTATGGTGTTTATTACTCCCCAGCTTTTAACCAACGAGGATTTCGGTAAGTAAAAGGGAAAGGTTTAATCTCGATGCCAACCACTGAACCCAAATTTACTTTAAAGTTTCTGGACAGGTTAGGAGATCAAATGGTGGAGGAAGGTCTTCTATCCTCAGAACAACTTCAAGAGGCATTAAAGGAGAAGAACCGAACCAGAAGACCTCTGGGTGAAGTCCTTTTAGGTATGGATCTGGTCTCTTTGGAGGAATTAAACGAGTTCATTGCCAAACAGCTGGCTCTACCCACTGTGGATTTGTCCTCCTATACCATTGATCCTGAGGTGATCTCATTATTCGATGAGAAAGTAGCCCGGAAATATAAGATAATTCCCCTGTTCAAAATCGAGAATGTGCTAACCATAGCTATGGCTGATCCTCTGGATATCTTTGCCCTGGATAATGTGAAAGGTATGGTTCAATTCGAAATCGAACCGGTGATAGCTTCTGAGCAAAGCATTATCAAAACCATTGATCATTTCTTTGGAGTCAAAGACTATATTCAGGAAATGGTCGGGGATATGGAAAAAGAGAAAAACAAGGAGCTGGTTTTAGACAATGAATCCTCAGTTAAAGAGGCAGAGGAGTTCATCCAGGACAAGCCCATAATAAAGATCGTAAATTCCATTATTGCTCAGGCAGTTCAGGAAGAGGCAAGCGACATCCACATAGAGCCGGAAAAGGATAATCTGAGAATCAGATTCCGGGTAGATGGTTTTTTATATGACGTTTCCATTCTGCCTAAGAAATACCATCTGCCCATAATCTCCAGGATTAAAATCCAGGCAAAAATGGATATCGGAGAAAAAAGAAAACCCCAGGATGGTAAGATCCACCTGGTCTGGGACAATGAAAAAGTGGACCTGAGGATCTCCACCTATCCAGTGGTTTACGGGGAGAAAATGGCTATCCGAATTCTGGATTTAAGCAAAGCCCAGGTAAAGCTGGGGCAGATCGGTTTATCCGAGGAGAATCTGGAAAAATACCAGGAGATCATCAAAGGTGGCACGGGAATAGTTCTGGTAACCGGACCCACGGGAAGCGGAAAGACCACCACCCTTTATGCCACTTTGAATTATATTAACTCAGGGGAGCTGAACATCACCACCATTGAAGATCCCATAGAATATCAGCTTGAAAATATAAATCAGGGGCAGGTGGATGAAAAAGCCGGGATCACCTTCCCCACTGCTTTAAGGACCATCTTGCGTCAGGATCCGGACGTGATAATGGTGGGCGAGATCCGAGACAAGGAAACTGCTGAGTTAGCCATCCAGGCAGCTTTGACCGGTCACTTAGTCTTAAGTACCTTGCATACCAACGATGCAGCCGGTGCCATTACCCGGCTTCTGGATATGGGAATAGAGCCCTTCCTCCTCTCCTCCACTATTAAAGGAGTAATGGCCCAGAGACTGGTCAGACTCATCTGCCCTAAATGTAAAAAATCCCATCAGCCTAATCCAGAGATATTAGAGAAACTGGGATATGAAGGTGAGATGGAAAACTTAAATCTATATCAGGGAGGAGGCTGCTCCTTCTGCAGAAACTCCGGATATAAAGGCAGGACAGGAATCTTTGAGCTTCTGGTAAGCAGCGACAGGATATCCGATCTGATTGCAAACAAAAGTCCCAGCTATATGATAAAAGAAGAAGCTGTAAAAACCGGAATGGTCCCCCTGGGGCAGGATGCCCTTTCAAAAGTATTAAAAGGATTGACCACCTTGGAGGAGATAGTCAGGGTAATCGGAGTTACCAGGAAAAAGCCAACAGAAAAAGCAATCCCCAAATAAATCTAATAATTTCTGTTTCAAAACATCCCCACCATTCTTATTTTTTGGAGTGTCAAGCTTCAGCTTGACTTTTCAAATAACCGGTAAATTCATGGAACAGGTTTATGTGTAAAGCAAAACATTAAAACAATAACGTAACTCATTGCTACTATTATAATTATGCAGATACATTTAATATATTTTCAATTGAGATTCTATTACGGGCTAAGTTCATAATAGAAACCTCTTGACTTAAAAGATAAATCAAATAGAATGGAACAAAATCAGGTGCAAATCTCTGTTCAGAGATTATGGATTCACGTTTACATAATAAAGCATTGCATTTGTCCTACTTCACAGTGGGATACAACATATTAGAGGGAGGGATATCAATTTTTGCAGGGATATTGGCTGGGAGCATTGCTCTGGTGGGATTTGGACTGGATAGTTTTGTGGAATCCCTCTCCGGCGGGGTGATGATCTGGAGGTTCAGGCAACATGGGAAGATATCAGAGGAACAAGAGGAAAGAATCGAGAAAAAAGCGGTAAAACTGGTTGGTTATACTTTCTTCGTCCTGGGTGTCTATGTTTTGTATGAATCCGTGAAGAAACTATATTTTGGCGAAATTCCGAATCCCAGCCTCTTAGGAATTATCATAGCTATCATATCTTTGATAGTAATGCCTATTCTGTTTCTTATGAAATACAGGACCGGAAAATCGATAAAAAGTAGAAGTCTGATTGCAGACTCCAAAGAGACACTGGCTTGTATGTTTTTGTCTGGTGCCCTCTTAATCGGATTGGGATTAAATTACCTTTTTGAGCTGTGGCAGGCAGACCCCATTGTGGGATTAGTAATTGTGATCTTTTTATTTAAAGAGGGATATACTACGTTGAAGGAAGAAGAATTGTGCGGTTGTTGATTTTATTTATTGATTTATGGGGAGTTTTATCCTGAAGGTAGCTCCCTCTCCAAGCTGGCTTTCAGCCTCTATTTCCCCATTATGGCTCTCTACTATCCTTTTACAGGTTAAAAGCCCGAATCCGTGACCATACTCCTTGGTGGTTAACCTGGTCTTAAACAGCTTTTCTCTTATCTCCGAGGCAATTCCTTTTCCCGTATCTTTTACCTCCATCAGGACCTGGTTATGTTCATTCTCATAACAGGTTTTCACGGTAATGGTTCCCCCTTCACCTTTCCTTTTTCCCATGGCATCTGCGGAATTGTTTAATAGGTTATAAAGGAGTTGTTGAATCTGATCTGAGTCCAGGTTAAGTTGAGGTATCACCGGATCTAATTCCTTAACCAGCTTGATATTTTTAAACCGACCCAAAACCCTTACATATCCCAACACTTTATCCACCAGATCATTGAGGTTTGTTTTCCTCTTTTCTGTTTTGAGCACGGAGAAATCCATCAAGCCCTGAATAAATTTGACTATTCTTTCCATATGTTCGGAAATCAACTCAAGATATTTTTTAAGCTGATCTACCTCTCCCTGGTTCAGGCTTATTTCCAGTTTCTGCAGGTTTCCCATAACCACGGTCAGATAGTTATTCAGTTCATGACCTATTTCAGCTGATTGTTGGCCCCGGGTAGCCATTTTCTCCATTTGAATCAACTGTTCCTGTAATTCTTTTAATTCCTTATAGGACTCCCGGGACTCATCCAGCAAAACCAAATTTTCCAGGGATAGGGCAGTTTGTTCAGTGACAATGGAGAGCAGTTTCATTACCCCCCCAGGGAATACTTTATCAGAAGAGTGTTGGTTGAGGGTTAATAGTCCCATTGTTTTGGAACCTCTCTTAATAAGGAAGGATATACTTCTTTCTCCCTCCCTAAGAAGAGCCTTAAGTATTGGTATGTTGGGATATTTTTCCTGTAGGTTATTGAAAATTGTGTGTTGGGACAACTGCTCAGCATGAATTAAATCGTTAACCATATTAAGCATCTCAATTTCTTCAGAAGAAATCTTGATCTTTTCCTCTTTGAAAATCCGGTTGGATAAATCATCCATTAAAACAATTTCTAAATTTTCATTTTTTCCATCCAGGAAAATGATCGAACCCTTGGGAGCATTGGATTGCATTAAAGCAAAGGTAAGGGATAATTTTAAAAGGTCCTTTAAGTCGCCACTTCTGAACATTTTTTTGTCCAGGTCCAGGAGCTGGTTCAATTCCTTCTCCCTTGCCTTTTCTTGATCTGTTATTTTCTTGTTAATGGCTTTAGCCACTGAGTTTCTCACTTCATTCAGATCAAAGGGTTTAAGAATATAATCATATGCTCCTTCCTTAACCGCTTCCCGGGCTGAGGAGAGACTGGCATAGCCGGTCATAAATATAGCTCCGATATCGGGATTCACCTTGTGAGCTGATTTAATCAGATCCATTCCATCCATCTCCGGCATCTTGAGATCGGTGAGTATAAGATCGAAATTCTCATTTTTTACCTGTTCTAAGGCTTCCAGAGCATTGGAGAAAGGAAAAACCTCATATCCTTCCCCTTTAAGTACCTCTGTGACTAACCTACGCATAACCTCCTCATCATCTACCACCGCTATCTTGACCTTAGAAGAGATTTCTGGGCTATTAGATTTCAATTTCTGCTCCCTTTTTTAGGTATTCAATTTTTTGTATCACTTTTCTTATCTCCATTAAATTGAAGGGCTTACTGATACAAGCTAAAGCGCCGTTTTCTTTAGCCTCCTCAGCTAAAAGATCAGGAAAGCTTTCCATCATAACCACAAATAGGTCTTTTCTCAGGTTTTTCAATTTTCTTAAGATCTCCACGCCATTCATTTTCTGGAGATGAACATCAGTAAAAATCAGGTCAAAGGAGATCCTCTCAAACTCCTCAAATGCCTCCTTACCACTTGAAACAGATAAAACCTCATGCCCATCATCCTTTAAAACATCTATGAGGAGTTTTCTAATTATTTCTTCGTCATCAATTACCAATATCTTCATATTTCTTCTCTCTTTTCTTTATGGTTTAATAGTCGTCAAGACCCGTTCCGGGCTGTTAAACTTCTTTTCCGTCAGTTCAGCTTTTTTCTCGGCAAATGCAGAATCCTTTGCGGGTATAGTGATGGTAAAAGTGGTTCTCTTCCCCACTTCACTATCCACAAAAATTTCTCCCTTATGGTCTTTGATTATCCCATAGCTCACCGAAAGTCCCAGACCGGTTCCTTCCCCCACCTGCTTAGTGGTGAAGAAAGGTTCAAAGATTTTATCTTTGTTCTCCTCTAATATGCCACATCCGGTATCGGTGAAGGTAATTTTGATAACCTTCTCTTTTGGGGCATAAGTTGTGGAAACCCTTAACTCACCTCCCTGAGGCATTGCCTGTATAGCATTTATAATTAGATTGGTGAAGACCTGTTGAAGTTGACTGGCATCCCCCATAATCTGGGGAAGAGTGGGGCAAAGATTCCAAACCAGTTTTATATTCCCTATCTCCAGATGGTGTTGGGTAAAGGAAAACGTATCCTCCAAAATTGAATTTACATATACAAGATTGAAAACTCCCTTGGTAGAGGCTCGAGCGAATTTCATGAGGTTTTGTACAATGGTTTTGGTCCTCTGACTTTGCCGAACAATATCCTTAAGGTATTGAGAAAAGTTTAAAAGATCATTATTCTTCAAGTCTTTAACAGATTTGTTTGAGATCTTTTCCAAAGCCAGCTGGGAATAGCCCAGGATTCCTCCTATGGGATTATTCAACTCATGGGCTACTCCAGCAGCCAACTGGCCCACCGAAGCCATTTTCTCCTGTTGAATGAGCTGTTGTTGTGTCAGCTTCAGTTCTTTCGTTCTCTGCTCTACTTTTTGTTCTAAGGTTCTGTTATACTCCTCAAGTTCTTCTTTAGACTCTTTCAGAGCTTGGGTCATCTGATTAAAAGAAGAAGCAAATTCGCCGATTTCATCCTTTGATTTAATCTCGACCCGATGCGACAATTCACCTCTGACAATTCTCTCTATACCCAAAATAAGTGATTTAAGTTGCCGGGTTATGAAAAATTTAATACCAATTAAAACACCAAAAATGGATAAAAGTATTACCCCGAGCATAACTCCCAAGATGAAGACCTGGAGTTGCTTTGTTTTTTGATGCAGGTTGGATAAAGAAATACCCACTCTTGCCAGTCCAATTACCTCCCCTTTTTCATACTTTTCTGGACTAAACCCTAATTCCTCTTCTCCCTCAAACATTGGTTGGGTTACAATGGAAGCAGTAAACTCTTTAATTGATGAGGTTTTCCTCTCTCCTGAATGGACTACAATTTCACCCTCTGTGTTTTCTATAAGAACATACATTACATCTTTTTCCTTCATTATCCCTTCAACCAGTCTTTGCAATGATTCTCTATCACCTACCAAAACACTAAATTCGCTGTTATAAGCCAGATTATTTACTATGGTATTGGCTCTTTCATCTAATTCCGACCTGATGGCTGTGGCTTCGTGTCTGACAAAGATCCATCCGAGTGTGACAACTGCAGTTACGATCATGAATGTGGCAAATAAATTAATTTTCGTGGCAATACTCAGTTTCATCTTCCAAAAACCTCTGTTGCTTGGTCAATTATTTTCTTTTGAATCTTTGTTCCAATCCTGTGAGCCACAGCAAGATTCAAATAGAGATTAGCCTTTCTTGAAAAACTAACGGGTATATCAGCAGGTTTTTCTCCCCGTAGTATCTTTATAACCATTTCCCCAGCCTGGTTTCCGTTATCCTCATAGTCAGAAGATAAAGCCAGAAGAGCACCAGCTTTGGCATAAGCAGGAGAGATTCCAAATACGGGAATATGGTGCTTCAATCCAGAAATTAAAAGGTTCTTAATAACAACCTGTTGACAGACCATCTTGTCCGGAACTATCCACAAAAGATTTATATCCAGATTATCAAATTTGGGTATATCCTCTATAGACTTTATGGGAAACGTGATTAGAATAACTCCATAAGAGACAGCTTCCCCCTTGGCTTTTCTAATAAAATCCTCGTTTTCATCAAAATTATAGATTACACCAATTTTTTCTATATCTGGTATCAATGCTTTCATATATTCAAATTGCGTTTTAACTGGTATATCCAAGGATGCACCAGTGATATTTTTACCTCTAAAGCCCGGTTCTTCTGGATCCAGAACCATAGAGAATACTATTGGAGTATCTTTGATATTCTGGATAGCTGCCTTTGTGGCAGAAGTCCCCATTGACAGAATCAAATCTGGTTTTTGAGATTTAATCCCTTCAATAAACGCTCCCTCTTCTGTGTTAAATTCCCTCAGTTCAACTGATATCCCGCTTTTTCTCAGTGTCTCAGTGAATCCCCTCAACGCGGTATTATAGGGAGCAATATCCTTGTTTTTTAACACAGCAATGACTTTTCGTTCTTCAGCCAGACTAATTCCAAACATTAGATGATACACTGCATATGAACAGCTAATCAGGGCAACAAGAAGGATTCTTTTCATTTGACGGAGCCGAAATTTTCTATGTTGTTTCACTAACCCTTTCACCTGAATCAACATTTCACATTTTATATGCTATTTTTAAGAAAATATTCCTGTGATCCTGTGGAATTTCAGCTTGTTTGAATTCGTTACTCACTGGATCGCTATAGGATATATTGAAAAGATCATTAATTTTAGCTATGATTTCCGTATTCGGAATGATCTTACTGCTGAACAGAGTAAGATCGGTACGCAGGTAGGGATCAACCCATTCTCTGTTTTCCCCCACAGTCAGTCTTTTACCAAGGTATTGAAATTCCGCTGTCAGATAGAATTTACCTTGAAGAAAGGGAATGCTGATGCCAAGATTTCCGGAATTTTTTGGAGAATTAACCAATTCTTTATTTGTTAATTTATCTTTTGCTTCCTGATGATTGTAACCAGCGTGTAACTCCAAGTTCCTCCATTTACCTTTTAGGTTCAGTTCAACACCAGCCGCTTTAGCCTTGCCTACATTCACAAACTCCAATAGAGCCTCTCCGGTTGACGCACTCAGCTCTTGACTTTCCACTTGGTAAATTATGTTGGAGAGATCGGTCCGGTACAGAGAAAGACCACCTTGCATATTTTCGCCTATTCCCTGTTCAAAAACAGCTTCATATGTTTTAAGTTTTTCGGGAATGAGATCTGGGTTGGGCTTCATACTTAAATATCCGTCGTGGTAGTAGAGTTCATAATTGCTGGGAGCACGAAAAGCTGTTCCATATAGAAACTTGATAGTGCTCCTTTTATACAGGTGATAGACGATCCCCACTCGGGGATTCAAGGTCTTACCAAATGTGGAATATCGATCATATCTTCCACCCAGAACAAATGAGATGTTTTCCCTCAATTGGTAAATATTTTGCAGATAAATAGACCAAATTCGCATTTTACGTTTATCATTTAAGTACTCGTAATAATAATCTGGTCCTAAAAGACCCTGGTCATAACCCCTTTGATATATCCGGAAATGGTATTGGTATTCCCCGCCAATGATAAGCAGATCTTCCTGCGAGACACTCCAGTTGAGCTGTAATTCTGAACCCAACCAGTCATTTCTGAGGTAATCAACAAAATCCTCTTTATATTCTTCTTCAAATTCATCTTCATACCAACTGATATAGTCAGCATCGTAGAAACAACGCCTATAATAAATTCTGCTGACAAGTTCTTTTGTTTTGCCCAGGTTACGAGCGTACTTTAATTCAACAAATCTATATCCATCAATAGTTTTGGATCGGTTATCATTGAAGACTGTTCCCCAGCCTGCAGTAGGAATACCTTTTTCTCGTGAATTAAAACCACCCTTAAGTTCAATATCCCGGTAAGCAAGTTTGGCGAAAAAGTTATAGGTTTTTTCCCAGTCTCCATTTTCAAAAACACCATTGTTGGTTTGAGGATCATCAAACTCGGGAAAATATAAATCCTGACCCTCAATCTTCATCCTCGAACCTGAAATCAAAAGTCTTATTTCCCCTCCGATTTTTTTCCCATAACTGATAATTCCTTCCTTTAAGGTATAGCTCCCGAATTGGCTCGTAACTTTTAACCCATCTAAATCTTCTGTATCCTTAGTTATGATATTGATTACACCAAGTAAGGCGCAGGTACCATATAGAGCTGAACCAGGACCTTTGATGATTTCGATCCTCTTTATCAGGTCAACATCGATTCCCAGCTCCCGGCCTATAGGTCCAGACCCTGTAACACCATCATTGGTGGCATGTCCATCAATCAATACTAATACCCTGCTGGAATAGTCCCCTGGAATGAAGTATCCTCTTACTCCTAAATATTCATAGTTTCTATCATTTGTCACATAAAGCCCAGTCACACCACGCAAAATCTCACTTAATGTACGATAACCATAGCGTCTGATCTGATCAGCGGTGATTATGGACACCGTCGCAGGTGCTTCTTTGACTGGCTGCTCATGTTTGACAGCCGCAAAAACTACCGGAATCTCCTCAAAAAGGAGCTCTTCTTTTCCCTGAGCCCGTAATTCAAGGCAGGCTCCAAAAATTATGACTACAAATGTCGCCACAATTAGGAATTTCTTGGTCATTTTACTCCCCCTTTTTTTGTAATAAAATTGCTTTTTCGCTTTCTTTTTTGTTTTCATTATATCCTCTATTGAGAAAAACATATAGGTGAATAAATGAATACACCGGATTAGTAATGAAGATGGTTTTTCCGTTGGCTCCCCCCTTTGTCAAAAGCATGTAGATTAAGTTCCCGTAATTAAAAAATCAATTGTAGCCATATTTAATCATTAGTGAGATATTTAACTTAAAAGCAAAAGATTACATCATTAACTATGCAATATAAAATGGAACTCCTTTATTGTTCTCGAAAAACTCTTATTGTTTAGCTATGGCTTGCAGTTCATTTATTTTTGGCTCCACATGTCCCTCTTTTTTGGCGATTGGCTCGGAATCTACTGGATACTCAAATACAGGTATGGTGATAATAAAAGTAGTTCCTTTACCTGTTTCACTCTTGACTGTTATTTCCCCTTTATGGTCTTTAATTATCCCATAGCTTACCGAAAGTCCCAGACCGGTTCCCTCCCATGCTGCCTTGGTGGTGAAAAATGGGTCAAAAACTCGACTTAAATTTTCCTGGAGTATTCCAAATCCAGTATCCCTGAAGGTTATCTGGATCATCTCCTGAAATTTCTCCTTAATCATTTGAGTTGAAACGCTCAACTCTCCCCCTCTGGGCATGGCTTGCAGAGAATTCAGGACGATATTGGTGAAAACCTGCTGAAGCAGGGTGGCATTTCCCAAGATTTCCGAAAGGGAAGGAGATAAATCCCGAACCAGTTTTATGTTCGCCATTTCTAACTGGTGTGCAATGAATGAAATGGTTTCATTCAAAATGGCATTTACATTTAATGGTTTAAAAATCTCATTAGCGGAGGCACGAGCGAATTTTAAAAGTTGCTGCACAATTTTTTTAGCCCTCTGACTTTGGTCTTCAATATCTTTAAGGTATTGTGAATATATCCGGATGTCATCCTGGGTTAAATCCTTTAAAGATTTCCTGGAGATCTTCTCCAGAGCAAACTGGGAATATCCTAATATACCACCTAAGGGATTATTTATTTCGTGTGCTATCCCCGCAGCCAACAGCCCCACAGAAGCCATTTTCTCCTGCTGGATTAATTTTACCTGAGCATTTTTCAGTTTTTCCTGTTCCTGCTCCAATTCCTTTGTTCTGGCAATCAACTCCTGCTGGATCTGGACTAACTCGTCTGTCTTTCTATCAATGATTCTTCCCAGGATAATTATCAAACTTGTAACTGCCAAAGCTGAGAGCCTGAGCGTACTTGCGTTTTGCCAGATTAAGGGAAGCATGACTGCTAAAATGATCAGAAATGAGACCAGGTTGCTTTGCATTCCGAAACATTGAAACAGCCTAAGATCACAGAAATCACATCTTCTGTAGAGTTTGAGATTTAAGTTTCGCAGCAAGAAACAATTCTTCTTCACCATATCTTCATTTACACTCATGTTCTTTTCCTTTTAAGAATAAAGACCTGAACCATACGAAAAGCAAACTTCCCAAACAGAAATTTGTCGCCCCAGCAAGCAAAGAGAAAGCTGATACTAATCCTACCAAAACCCAACTCCAGGAAAAATTCAGGTAGTTAAATATTATAGTCATAAACAACAAGAAAGAGCCCAGGACACATGCAAATTTTTGGCCACCTTTATTTTGGCTCCATTCGCATTTTTTTGGATCCATCTTCCTGATGGGTTTAATTATTTTAGTATATGATAATGAGAAGATAGCGAGCTTATCGCCAAAACAAGCAGTTATCGCCATTATGAGAAAGACAAAATAGACTAGAGGCATCCATTTAAAGATTAGAGCCAGAAGCAATAACCATCCCTGTGCAAGCCTCTGAATTTTTAGTCCCTTAGAGCAACTAAATCCATTTTCTTCTTTTCGGTCACAACCCTTTGAATTCTCGAATTGTTTCTTTCTTAGCTCAGACGCGATTTTCAAATTACCCCCGGCTTGAAGATGTTTGCAGTTTGCTTTTTCCCTCTTTAGATATATTCTCCTTAAATTTGCTCCCAGGGGGCAGCAAAATTGTAAAGGTGGTTCCTTTGCCCACTTCACTTTTTACCATTATTTCACCTTTATGATCTTTTATTATCCCGTAGCTGACCGAAAGACCCAGACCAGTCCCACTACCTACCTCCTTGGTGGTGAAAAATGGTTCAAAAATTTTGCTTATGTTTCCCTGGGGTATTCCACATCCGGTATCGCTGAAGGCTATCTGAATCATCTCCTGTTTGTTTTCATCTATCTTTTCAGTAGAAATCTTGAGTTCTCCTCCTTGAGGCATAGATTGCAGAGAGTTCAGGATGATATTGGTGAAAACCTGCTGGAGTTGACTGGCATTTCCCATAATTTTGGGAAGTGAGGGGAGAAGATTCTTTTTTAATTCAACATTTCCCATTTCCAGATGGTGCCGGGTGAAGGATAAAGTCTCATCTAAGATGACGTTTATATCCAATGGCCTGAAGACTTCCTTGGTGGAGGCGCGGGCGAATTTTAAAAGTTGTTGCACAATTTTTTTGGACCTCTGGCCCTGCTGCACAATATCTTTGAGGTATTGGGTATAGGTGGTAAGGTCATCTTCATTTAAATCTTTTAAAGACTTTCGTGAAATTTTCTCCAGGGCCAGCTGAGAGTAGCCTAAAATTCCCCCTAAAGGATTATTCAATTCATGAGCCACTCCTGCAGCTAACTGGCCTACTGAAGCCATTTTCTCCTGTTGAATGAGCTGGGCTTCGGTTTGCTTTAAATCGTTGTAAGCCTTTTTCAGTTCCTCAAATAAGGTAGCGTTTCTCAGGGCAATGGCAATCTGAGAGGTGATCGACTGCATAAGATCTAAATCATTTTGACTGAATGCGTCCACCTTATCACTTTGCACATCCAAGTCCCCTATTATTTTCCCCTGCGAGATTATGGGCACACACACTTCGGATCTTGTTTTCGATAACTCTTCTATTAAAAAGTATCTTGGATCATTGTTTACATCAGGCACCAGAAGTGGCTTACCATTACCGGCTACCCATCCCATTATTCCCTCTTTTCCGATCTTTAATTTTCCTATTCTCGGGACTAATTCACCCTTTGCCCCACCCAGGGTTTTTCTTATGATAAGATTTTCTCCCTCCACTATACCAATGGCAACGCAATAGAAGTCAAAACCCTCCTTTAATAGCCTGACCACCACATTTAAGAGTGAGTCAATGTCCAGAATGGAATTGATCTTCTTACCAATCTCATTGACCAATCTTAACCTCTCCTGGGCACTCTCGAGTTTAACATAATTTTCTTTGAGCAGATTCCTCTCGTTTAGAAGATCCTGCTGGGATTTGTGCAGACTGTCAGTCATCTCATTGAAGGATTTTGTTAAAAAACCTATCTCGTCTTTTGTTCTGACCTCCACCTTTACCTGGGTGTTCCCTTCGGATAATTTCCGAGCAGCATCTTTTAATCTAAGTATGGGAGCGGTGAGCAGGTTACTCAAATAATTGGCAATAAGCACTCCAAAAAGAATAATGAGAAAACTGACCAGGAAGGTTATACGACGGTTGTGAGCAACTTCTTTTTTCAGGTCAGAAAGGGACATACCTAATGCCAAATAGCCGATCTTTCTATCCAGAGAATAAATAGGAGTCAAAACGTGAAGCAACCCCAGATCTATAAAGGATTCACTTTTATCGATTTCTCCCATATTTATAATCACTTTACTTTTCTCAATCTGGTAGGAGTTAAAGATCTTCTCGTTTGAGTCATATATTACCATATAAGATAGATCTTTGTTACGTTTAGCTCCTTGTATGGCTTCATTCACAGATTGATGATCCTCAAATTCCAATCCTGGACTCACATTATATGCCAGCATATCTGCCAGGCTCATGGTCATAGCTTCTAATCCACGTAAAGCCTGTTTTTCCTGCCTTGATGGAAAATAGAGTATTATAAAAACAGCTATAATGGAAACCACCAGGATGATGGCGCTGGTAATTTTGGTTTTAATCGATGATTTTCCCAGGAAAATGTTCAAAACATTCATACTGGCTATCCCTTAATGACTTTTGCCAGTTTCAGCAACTGCGAGCTGAAATCAGCGCCTTCAGCTTTTGCTGCAGGCAGGTTAATGATTATCTGCGGCTTTTCATCTTTTTTCCCAATTCCCACAGCTAATCCGGACTCGACATAAACAGGCACCCCGGTTAAAGTGGTTATCTTGTTAGCCCGGCTTACCTTAATTATTTCTTTGATTCCAACAGCAGACAGCGGGGTGATGTAAAGAACATCAACTTTATTGTTTGAAATAGCTGAAGCAAGATCTATATCATCTATATCAATTAACACCTGACGAACTGGAATGTCTTCGATTCTCTTTGTGGAGGACTTATTCATCACTTTCACGACCTGTTCTTTTATATTGAAAGAAGTTTTGAATTTATTCTGATAGACAATGCCTATAACAATCTCATCCCCCACTCGGCTCTTCAGGTTTCGATCAAATGATAGAATTTTAAAAAATAGAGCTAACTGTAATGGGATGGGAGCTGCCACTTCCTGAGCATGGAAAGTCGCTGTAAAAAAGAATATCAAAATGATAGTCAATCCTAATCTGTGTATGTAAATTTTGGATTTCATCGTTAATTCAAAAATTGCAACCTCAATTCAATTGGCATTTCTATTTGATTTTTCGTTTCTGCAATAATTTAAAGGGATATCTCATAACCAACCACAAGATTTCTTCCCGGATTATCTATACCTGAACCATGAAGCCGATAGACTTTATTGGTTATGTTTTCCAATGCAATGGTAAAATTCCCCAGTTTGTGGAAATCAACTCCGATTCTAACATTGAAGGTTACAAATCCCGGTGTGCCCCCGTCAGGGATACGAGGATCTTCAATGTCACCTGGTGCCAGTCTATCCTGTTTTGTAGCAAACAAATTATAATATTCCATCCATAGCTCCCTTTTCAACATCCACTTAACTCCCAATTGCCCTTTAATCGGAGGTATGCGTCTAAGAGGATTGTTATCGATTAAATTATCCCCCTTAGTCCAAGCAACGTTACCCAATACAGTCCAAACCGGTGAAAGCAGGATTTGTCCTTCAGACTCAATTCCCTGGATGCGTGCTTCACCTATATTCTGTCTCTGGAAAACATTATCCTCTCCCTCATCCTGTATACCATTTCCATTGTGATCTAAAAATGAAAGACTGTTATATGTTCCAGCACCACGTTCAATTAGATTTGAATAATTGCTCAGGAAATAATATAACGAACCAGAGAATTTTCTATGCTGTGCCTTAATACCCATCTCATAATTCAAACTTTGTTCCGGATCAAGATTCGGATTGGGTACTTCAAATCCACCGCCGAAGTCTCCCAGGATGCTTAAATCATCCACATTAGGTGCTCTGAATCCCTGAGCAACGCCTAAGTTAAAACTGAAATTCTTTGTTAGTTTATACAGAAAATGAGCACTACCAGTTAAGGCATTGGGAGTAGAATTAACCTTAATCACCCCCGTATTCGGATCGTTAACGGTTGCCCGGGTATGAAAGGTGCTGTATCGAAAACCGAGGATTACAGATAGAGAATTTATCAACTGAATCTCATCCTGCACGAAAGCTGCAATGGACTCGTGATTTGAACCATCAGCGAATGTCCCAGTTTTATCTGTCCCGGTACCCAATAACAGATCAATATCAACCCTTCGGCTCCTGACATCATCCAGGTAATACTCAAGGCCATAAGTAAAAAGTTGATGTTCCATTACTGGAGAATGGAGCTGAAATGTAAACCCAACTGATTTGACCTGATCCTGATGTTCTTGCTGGGTGTTTGGCTTAGAACTTGTAATTTTGTCCAAATCTTCTGATTGATTCTGATAGGAAAAGCAGGTGCTAAGAGCGTTGATAAAGGGGCTGATTCCTTTCAGTTCATATTGTAGATAAAAAAGATCTCGTATTTCTGGATTCCATTCATGTTTCAAGTCGGAACCTGATACCAGCTTATCAGTTCTTGGCACATTCAACTGATGGACATGTTGCAATGCCAGAGTAACGTTTTGTCGCTCTGAGGTTCGATAGTTTAATTTAAGATCAGCATCCCATTCGTCGTACCCGGTAAAGGGCTGAAGCCCCGTTCCCGCACCAGCTCGCAGATCACCAAAGTTCTTATAGCTAAACCCTCCTATAATGCTCATACTCTTAACATCCCCAGTAAATTCAACACGTCCAGCTATCCCACCATCTGCACTGGCATAACGGCTAAAAATTCTGCTGCTGATACCAATATCCTGGTGAAAGTCCTCTCTTGACTTTGTGATGATATTAATTAAGCCACCCAGGGCATCGCTTCCATAAAGCACTGAGCCCGTTCCTCTAATGACCTCGATCCTTTCTATTTGATAAATATCAATGGTACTAAGATATTGATTAGGTCCCAAACGGAAGATGGCATTATTCAATCTGATTCCGTCAATTAAGATTAGAATTTGATTTCCTATCAGTCCTCTGATTGTAGGTGATCCTCCTCCGTAATTTGTCTCCTGTACCAGAACACCGACAAGGTCATTCAAAGCCTCCGGAGTAGTGCGGTAGTTTTTTCTTCTGATTTCCTCTGCCGTAATAACCGAGATCGATCTGGGCGAGTCTATAATTTTCTGTTCATGACGGGCGCTGGAAACCACAGTAAGATTTAAGAGATCTTCCAGGCTCATTTGAGTTAAATCGTCCAGCTCATCCAGTGTCTGAGCCATCAGAAAATCTCCGCTTAAACCCAAAAGTAAGCAGAGAACCACAATTAAAAAAATATGAACCTGTCTTTTGATCCACCTTTGCAGAGTGAAAGTGAAGACCACACACTTCATTTACCCCCCCCTTGAAATTAGATATTTGGTAATATTTCTTTACTTATTTCTATATCGACAGGTCTGGTTTTATTTTACACAGATCCTGAATAGAAAAGTTTATACTTGACATGCTTTCAAATAACTTTTACTTGTTTTAATGATTATGCGTATTAATAGGAGAAGTCGTCAGCAGGAGACAGTTATGAGGATTTTGAAAAGCACCAAATCCCATCCCACTGCTGATTGGATCTATCAAAAAGCCCGGCAGGAAATTCCCAATATCAGTTTAGGTACTGTCTATAGAAACCTACGCAATTTAGGTCAAACAGGTAAGATTCAGAGACTGACCTTTAACAGTTTCGCTGATCGATACGATGCAGATACATCATTTCACTATCATTTCACCTGCCAAAAGTGCGAAAAAATATATGATATAAAACCACAAGGGGAAGGAAATTTTTTAAAGGAGGTGAAAAAAAATACTGGATTTAAAGTGGAAGGGATTAAAATTGATCTTTTTGGAATTTGTAGCAGGTGCAAATGATGAATATTTTTTTGAAAATTAATAATAATGGTTACTATTATTATATTCCCCATTTTGTTCTGGGAGGGGAGGACAAACAATGTTTCGCATCAAAGATATCAAGGATGACAGGGTGGAACCCAAAAAGTACTGGCACCCATATACCTTACAGAGCTTGAATTGTGAAAAATTTGCTGAGATAGTAAACAAAATTTTAAATGGCGAACACCTTTTAATGGAATTGGATAAATCAGTTACCTTAAATACTCATGACTAATCAACCATAATAATTAATAAAATGTCGGGTTTTCACTTTTCTGTAAATAAACTCTCTTGTATTTTACAAAATGATTTTGGGATTAGTCTTTTATGGATTATTGTGTTATCTTTTTCATGACTTAAATCAGGATAGCAGGACGAGAAAGATTTTCAAACTGCCAAATTATATTTTAGATTCAAGTTATCTATGATTTTTCAAAGCATTGACAGATAATAGTTGATAAAGGGCGAGCAGGGTAACTGCTCGCCCTAAAACTTGTTCCTCCTGCTTAATGGTCATTCACTATGGGAACGTAGGACAGGGATGACACACATGCCAACAAATGGGAGGGCCTTCAACCGTACAGACCCAATAACAGCATAAGGGGCCAGATGCTTCAGCAGTTTTAGGAGCATTAATCACCGTGAATCCCAAGATCAAAACCAGTACTGCAAAGAGGAGCACTAAAACTTTAAGTTTTCTTAAAAGATTCATCTCTTCTCACCTCCTTTCACGTGCTTCTTAGCTCAGAATCCAACAAAACTATAGATATAAATTTACATTTAACTAAATTTTCAATACTCCATTCATTAAATTGAGGATAGAATATTCTCTATTTGTTCCATGTAATTCTCTGAAAGAGTGCCGGGCCAGACTTTTTGGACAGCGCCATTGGTATCGATAAGCATTGTCTGGGGAATTACTTCTACCCGGTACTGATCCACAAGAAAAGAATCCGACACAATCAAGACCGGAAATTCCAACTGAAATTTCTTCACGAATTCATTTATTTTCTCTTCTTCGGAATGGGTAATTCCAAAAAATCTCAATTTTTCCGATCTGTGCTTTCTGTAAATTTCTTTCCAGAATTCCAGGTTATGTTCACAGGAAGGACAGGACGAGGAAAACCAGAAAAGGACCGTCTTTTGGGATGAAGGATACTCCACTAAAAGCTTTTCCTTGCTGAGATTAACTCCTATTAACGATGGAACTTTCTCTTCTGGATTGAGAATTTTAATGGGAACTGGGGAGCGTTTCAGCGTCTCTTTGAGCTTACGGTTCTCGTTAGCCAGAAATAGAATCTCTACCCCCATTAGTACCATCAAAACTATTAGAATTACAGACCAAAGCTGGGTTCTTATAAAAACGGATTTCTGGCTCATTTTGTGAACCCCTTTTTCTATTTAGTTTTCACAGATATTCCTAATATTTTTCCTGTAGTAAACGAAGACAAGCAAATTGGAAATTGTCCCTGAACAAAATACATCATGTAAAGTGTTATTAAAGCCACTGCGCCTCTGGATTTCCTTATCTATATTCACCTATTCCACTTCTCCCTTTCCCTATCTGAAGGTTAACTTATTTTTGCATAACCCTGCTTCCCTACCCTGTCCAGTGTTTAACTTTCTCAATTAATCATAAATCTCCACGTTTTCTTTGTCAAGAGAATTTTCAAATTTAATTTAAAAAAATCCTTTTTGAGATGACCAGACAATTTTACTTATTCTTAAATTATTGACTGGTGAAATCTTTCCATAACCTATAGGGTTTTTCCCATAGTTTAGGACAACTTGTACAAACTTTAGATTTCACATCGTCCCTTCCCCTTTTTTACTTGTTGCAGGAAAAGAAGTTAATCCAAGAGTAAAATTCGGAATCGCCCCGTCTTTGTTGGCATATCTATTGCAGGTTATTTTTTCGCTACTGAAATTTATCCCAAAATTCAGTAGGGGGTAATGTGAGCCAGATAAAAGAGTTTTATCAAAAGGATTTTATCGACAATGCAGTCAAGGTGGTTCTCTGGACAATAGGAATAGTTTTCCTTTTTCTTATGTTTCTGACACTTTTCCAATGCTCTTTGAAAAAACCATCTTCCCCCGTGTGGGAAACCGATCTGATTTTACCTCTGATTAACAAATCCTACGATATGGTAACTATAATCGAGGAAGCAGATGAGCCCTCCCTTTATGTGGACTCCTTGGGAGAGCTATGTTTCTCCTACCAGGTCGATCTGGACACCACCAGGGTTGAGGAGCTTCTGACCTTTCCTCATTCATCATACCAGACCAAACAGAATATAGGGATCTTAAAAATAAATCCGCCGGAATCTCAAGTAACAGAATTTGTGCTTACTGATATTTACCAGGGGGAAGTGGGTTTAGTATCCTCTTTCAGTTTCGTTTTAGATGATAATTTGGAAAAAATAAACACTTTTTCCTCAGCCACCCTGGACCAAGGGAAAGCTTTTGTCTCAGTGGAGAATTATCTAAGCCTTGATCTGGATTCATTGAAAATAGATCTAATTGATGATTTGTCACTACAGATCATCGAAACAGTGATTTTCCCTGAGGGACTTAAGGATGGTGCAGTTGATACCCAGGAAGTGATTTTAGATGGACATACCATTTCCAACCAGATCTCTTACTCCATTCAAGCTCATACTCCTGGTGATACGATTCTATCACTTTCCGACAAATATTTGAGATTAGGCTTTTCCTTTTCGGAATCTGTTTTTGTCAGCGAAGCTTTAGCCCAGATATCGGAAATTCAAATAGAGAAAACTGAGACTCACGAAATCCCAACTGGTGACATCATTCAGAGTGCAATAATAAAGAATGGTTACCTGACGCTTTTCATTTCCAATCATACCAACCTGTCCTCAGATCTGAAAATAGAAATACCAGAGTTTTCCTTTGAAGGTGTTCCCCTTTCTATGAATAGATTTCTTCTGCCCAGGGAAAATGTATACCAGGAGATACCTTTAGAGCATTTTATTTTCAAGCCAGCGTCCGGGAGAGAACTAAATGTGAACTTGAACGCCCTCACCGAAAGCACCGGAACTCAACAGGTCTGGGTTTCCTCATCTGATTCGATTGTGGTGGAAGCTAATCTGAGCCAGCTTAGCTTCAGCGAGGTAACTAAAATTCCTTTACCTACTTTTGTACAGATTGAATCCATTGAAAAGGAAATTGATCTGCCCCAGGGTTTTGATGCAGCCTATTTGCCCCATTCGTCCTTATCTTTGGAAATAACAAATAGGGTTAGCCTGACTGGAGAACTCCACGTTCAGATCAAAGGTGATAGGGGGCAAGCTCTGAATCTTTCTGGAAATATAGAAGCTGGTTCGACTCCCCTTCCGGTTAAAACCGTCATCATTGAGAACGACCTAACTCAGTTTTCAAATCCACTTCCCTCTCAGATTACCATTGATGGGGATGTGAGTTTCGGGGATGGGGTAACATCTACCACCATCACAGAAGAGGACTTCGTGATAGGTAAAATAATAATTAGTTCACCTCTGGAGTTGATCTTAGATTCCACCCAGATCCAAATCGATGAAGGAAAAGATAGTCTGAGTGAGAATGAAAGGGAGCTAGTTAGTGAGAGGCTTAATAATACAAAAATCGTGAGCACAATAGAGAATCACCTTCCTCTGGAAGCTCGGGTGGAGCTTTACCTCAAAACGGCTCCGGAGGTATACACTCAACCAGGCCTATTGATAGGACCTATAGAATTGAACTCTGCAGAGGTTGATGAAGATGGGAAAGTGGTTGCATCCACTTTTTCTCAGGATCTTACCCAGCTGGACAAGGAGAATCTGAGAATCTTTGAATCAATTCCCTTCTATCTGGGAGGGAAAATATTTTTCCCAGGTACCCAAGGGAAAGAAGTGAAGTTTCGCTCATCAGACTACATCAAAGTCAGTTCATATCTGGAGGTGAAAACCAGAGTGGGAGAGTAGGCATGAAAAAGATCTTCAGAATATTTTTTTTAATAGTTTTAGCGATTTTTCTGGTCAGTGTTGAGAATGCTTTTCCTTCTGGAGAGTCTCACGCTCGCAGCTTAGGGCTGGGTGGGTGTTATACTACTTTAGCTTCTGGAGTTGAAGCTCCCTTCTGGAATCCAGCTAACCTGGGCTTTCCTCAAAATCCCAGATTCAGTTTTAACCTTTTCTCTTTGGGCACCAGATTGGGAAATAATAGCTTCAGCCTGAAAGACTACAATCATTATAATGGGAAATTTCTAACCCAATCTGATAAAGACAAAATTCTAAACTCAATACCTTCCGATGGATTTGATCTTAATTTGGATCTGGAGGCATCCTTTCCAGGATTGTCTTATAGACAATTTGCTGTGACCACCCAGGTTTCAGGAATATCCACCTTTTCCGTTCCTAAAACTCCATTTGAACTTCTGCTTTTTGGAAACAAGCTGAATGAAAATGTGATTTTGGATCAAGCTAATTCAGAGGCATGCGCCTATTTGAGCCTGGTCTTTTCTCATGGTCGAAAAGTTATAAAGATTAAAAATAAAGAGATATATGCCGGGATCAACCTGAAATGGATAAAGGGAATTGGGTATCAGAAGACCATCAAGGCTGAAGGTAATTTTATCACCCGGGAAACGGAGATCGAAGGGGAAGCCAGTTTCGTTTCAAGGGAAGCACTGGGCGGAGAAGGTTATGGACTCGATTTTGGGTGGGCTACTTTTCTGAACGAAAAATACACTTTAGGTCTTTTCATCCTTAATCCTTTTAATCAGATAAAATGGAACAAAAATGCCAAAGAGAGGGGCTATGAAATCGCTGTCAACTCACTGACATTAGAGAATTTCGATGAGGACTCAGTGAAAAAGGAAGAAAATTTTGAAAGAGATTTGGGCTCTTTCGTTACCCATCTTCCTACAGTAATTAATCTGGGTTTATCCAGAAAGACCTCAGAGCTGATACTTATCTTTAACTGGAAACAGGGGTTTAAAAACTGCGCCGGATCGTCTAAGACTCCTGAGTTATCTTTTGGCACGGAGTATTATCTATTATCCTGGCTTCCTTTAAGGTGTGGAGTTGCCTTAGGGGGAAGGGAGGGTTTTAGCTTCGCAACGGGTATGGGAATCGACCTGGGCTCTTCTCATCTTGATTTCGGAATATCCACCCCAAAGGGAATTCTACCCTCCGGGGGTAAGGGAATCTCTTTTGCCTTAAACTGCTGGTTCGAAATTAAATGAGGAGATAGAAGATGAAAACGAAAACCATAAAAAGAATCAGCATCCAGATGTTCCAAATTGTGCTTCTTACCTTCTGCAGCAGTTTAGCCATGCCCCCTCATCCTGATCTAACAGACCAGATCAAACAAGGTGAAATGGCAGCACCCTATCTTATCAACCGAAAAAACTTTCAGGAGAGGGGTATCAACTCACCCGCATATCATCCTGTGAATTCTTTATACAAAAAAGGCACTGCACCTTTTGGCGAGTTCAAACCTCTGGTGCTTTTAGTTGATTTCTCGGATATGGCCTCCGTAACCGATCCAGCATATTTCGACACTTTGATCTTTTCCCAGGAATCAAATTCTGTAAGAGATTATTACAGGGAAATCTCCTATGGGAATTTGGACATAATTCCAACAGATCTCCCCTCAAATATAGGCTGGCTAAGAGCGCCTCAGACTTATGAGTATTATGTTTATCATCAGCATGGATTAGGATACTACCCCCACAACTCCCAGAAATTGGTGGAGGATATGGTGAGCCTTGTGGATTCTATGATCGATTTATCCGTTTATGACAATGATTCTGATGGATTTGTTGATGCTGTGATAATTATTCATTCTGGGGCAGGCGCAGAGTTCACAAGTAATCCCAGTGATATGTGGTCGCATAAATGGTCTTTGCCTTTTCCACTGAGTTCGGATGATGGTGTAACCATTAAAGATTACACTGTCCAACCGGAATACTGGCAGTCATCCGGGGATATGACCATCGGAGTTTTCTGTCATGAGCTGGGCCATATCTTCGGTTTGCCTGATCTTTACGATATTGACGGGGACTCCAAAGGGATTGGGACATGGAGCATTATGGCTTATGGATGCTGGAATGGTTATTTAGGCTCTTCTCCTGCTCACCCGGATGCCTGGTGCAGGTATCAGCTTGGATTTGTCGATCCAGTTCAAATTTATGATAATTTCACAGAAATTACAATAGCTGCAGTGGAGGAGATTGATAACATATACAAGTTATGGAGTTATGGAGAATCTGGTAACGAATATTTTTTGGTTGAAAACCGGCAGAAGATCGGCTATGATTCTTACCTTCCGGGGTCCGGCATTCTGATCTGGCATGTGGATGAAGATATCTGTTACAATACCTGTCAGTGGTATCCGGGTCATACCCAATATGGTCATTATAAGGTGGCTTTAAAACAGGCAGACGGTTTATGGCAGCTTGAGAAAAGCATAAACTATGGAGATAACAGCGATCCTTTCCCTGGAGTTCCACTTAATTTCAATTTCAACTCCATTTCATCTCCTAACAGCAAAGATTATATGGGATTAGAGACTTATGTGGGAGTTAATAACATCCGTTCATCATCACAGGTTATGATATGCGATTTTCTGGTGAAACCTTCAGATATAACAGATGAGATAAATAAAAACAAATCATCCGATTTCACATTAAAACAGAATTTCCCAAACCCCTTTAACTCTTCCACAACAATTTCTTTCAGCGTTTGCGGGAACCAGGAAACAGAAGATCATACCATTCATACAACTCTTATAATTTACAACATTATGGGTCAGAAAGTCAAAACCCTGTTGAATGAAACTAAAGCTAAAGGTCACTATGAGATACTCTGGGATGGGAAAGATGATGAAGGAAATGAATTGGCCAGTGGAGTCTATCTCTATAAGCTCAAAACACATAACTTTCATAATGTGAAAAAAATGATATTTCTAAAGTAAAAAAGGAGGATTTAATGGATGATTTTCTGAGAATAGGTACTCAAGAAATGAAGGAGAAAAGAGATCAAAAAGAGAAGAGAGGAAACTCTGTGGATAAAAAAAGAGTTGCCCGGTTGAAAAAGAGTTTTTTACCTTATTGGGCCAGGGAGATCGAATACACGACTAAAAGAAGTATGACGTAAATGTAAGCTATTAAATGATAAAAATATACAAATAACAGAGGATTTATTATCCCCCAAGCAATTAGCTAAAAGAATGTCGCCAGGCAGGCCGTTAAGGCAGAAGGAAAGTCCTCTTTCACCCCCGGAGGAGACCTTCGCCTGAATCTTAAAAGCTCCGGCTCCTCAGCCTGGCGATTTTATTTAGATGACAACCGTATTCAAATTACTGTCTCCTTTTAAAAATATAAAATATAAAGTAAAAGATTAAAAGATGTTCTTAACTGGTTGATTTTAAACATAAATTAGTATATATGTTGTCTGATATGAATTTTAATGAATTGGCTTTTTTGGTTTATTAAGTTTAAGAATTTAAGATTCATTTTCAGAAACAGCAAGATCAAATAAATAGATATAAGGTTTCAAAAATCATTTGGGAAAATAGCTTCCGGTAATTAAATTGATAAAGCTATATTTGCTCGATGATTGTAGTTGCTCGATTCATCGAGCGTATTTGTAGTCCGCCGATTTATCGGCCAAAACATGCCCCATAAATGGGGCAACTACAATTCGGGACTAAAATAGCCTAATAAATTAGGCAATTACCATCGAGGCAAACCCGTTTAATTCAGGCTGAATCTTTTGAGGTGCTTGTGAGGCCGCCAGGCCGGGGAGATAACGTTGCCCTCCCTGGCCCTGTCCAGAAGCCTGGCCCAGGTGATCTTGAAATCGCCCCACCTATCATTTATCCTGTCCATGGCTTCCAAAAGCCTCTGCTTTCTCTGTTCCTCCCAGAACAGGGAAAGCTGGTCAGTATCCTTTATCAAATTGGAAACCGATACCCCCAATAATCTGACTCTGTAAATGGGATTATACAATATTTTCAAAATATCCAGGGCATGGAGGCATATCTCCCTCCCATCATCCACAAATTGGGGTATGGTTTTCTGCTTGGAGAAGGTGGAGAAATCCGGATAGCGCAGGGTCAAACAGATGGTTTTTCCCTTATAGTGATGATGCCTTAGCCTTCTTGCCACCTGCTCTGAGAGCTGAAGGATGACCCTTTTTATATTCTCCATGGAGTGAATATCTTTGCTTAAAGTCACCGAATGGCCCATGGACTTTATGGGCTCGGACTCATAATATGCTAAAACCTCATCCTCGCCTATCCCCCTCCCCATCAGGTGAAGACAGATTCCCACTTTTCCGAACTTTTTCTCCAGGATCTTAACCGGAAACCGACCCAACTGGCTGCAGGTCTCAATTCCCAGGTTGTTCAGATGAATTACCAACTTGGGACCTATGCCGCACAGCTCGGATACAGGAAGCTTTTCTAAAACTCCGGGAACGTCCTCATCTTCCAAACAAACCAGCCCGTCCGGCTTTTGCATGTCGCTTGCCAGCTTGGCTAAAAGCTTGTTGGATGCGATACCCACAGAACAGAAAAGTCCTAATTTCCTTTTTATCTCCGATTTGATACTTTGAGCTATTTTCAAAGGTGAGCCCCAGAGGCGTTGGGTTCCGGTTAAATCCAGAAAAGCCTCGTCCACGGAAAAAGCTTCCACCAGTGGGGTAAAGGACCTGTAGATGGACAAAAGCCTGGTGGAGACGTCTACGTATTTGTCCGGATCACAATGCACCAGGATGGCCTGGGGACAGAGCTTTTTTGCCTCGAATATGGTCATTCCAGTCTTGACCCCGTATTTCCGAGCCTCATAAGAGGCAGTGGCGATCACGGTTCTCCCCTCAGGATTCCCGCATACTAAAACCGGTTTCCCTTTAAGATGGGGATTGGATTCCTGTTCCACCGAGGCAAAGAAAGCATTCATATCCACGTGCAGTATTGTCCTTTTTCCCATATCTAAGCATCCACCTCCACCTTAAGGAGTTTCCACACCAGGGTCCGGGCATTGTAACCGATCTCGAATACATTATTGGCTTTATCCTTCACTGAGAAATGATGAATCAATGTATCTCCCCTTTCACTGGTCCAGTAATAAGCTATATTCTGAATGGGGTATTTGATCCCCTTCCATATAAACCATACCGGCTTCATCTTCCTTCCTCTGCCGAATATGGTTCCCACCTCTATTTTCTCATCAAACTCGTCCATCATATGAGTCACTTAGTTTATTCAGATTCTTTTGTGCTTTCTTCTGTTAACATTTTTTTTAGGGAGCTGATCTGTCCTTCCGCCAGACCGGGATTGATCAGCTCAACTGCCTGATACTCTTCCAAGGCTTTATGGTATCTTCCTTCCTGTGCATACATGGCTGCCAGAAGATGATGGGCGCTGACACAATAAGGATCCTTCTCGATTGCCTGATTCAAATACTTTTTTGCCTCCGAGTAATTGCCTGAAAGATAATAGGCTTTTCCCATCTCTTCATAGACCCAGACGAAGTCCTGAGGGCAAATCTCCAGCACTTCCTTCAGCTTCCTCACCGACATAAGCCACTGTTTTTCACTAAACAAATTCAGAGCTTCATTGTATTTATCAACAAACTCGGTTTCAGGGAATATCTGATTTTCTCCGGTATAAGTACTTTTCTTTCTGAAGAGAGCGTAAGATGTACCTCCTTTGCGCCAAAAAAAGGTATAATAGTTCTGTCTGAACTTGGAATATAGAAGGAGTGCCCGCTCTGCAGGAGCACTGGGTTTATAACCCGTGGAGAAAATGATGAAATCAGGATCCCGGGATAAAACATAAGGGGCATTATATTTCCTCTCCTTCCAGGAGGGGGGTATTCCAGGAATGTAGGCGGGGTTATGGGAGATTTCCTTGTCTGTCAAACCGAGCATATCGATTACCCTTGAGCCGGGACTGTAGTAGGAGATAGAACCTATAGTGCTTGCAGCCAGAGTTAAATCGGCACCAAAATGAGCCTGCAGATTTTCTGCTATAAACTTCATGTTGTCAACCAATCCCTGTTCTAACGATCTTATTTCTAATACCCGATTGCGGGGCAAGTAAAATGTCAAACCCAAGGCAATAAAGGTGACAACGATGACAACAACCCTGGGAGCGATTCTGTTTCTGAATTCCGTGAAGAAATCAAAAACCATCTTGCCTGCGAACAAATAGATGAAAGGTAAAACAGGGATAAAGAACCGATGCACCTTCAAAACATCCCCTCCCACCCCTATGATGTAAAAAGTATAGACGAATATTATCAAAGCAAATAACCTCAGTTGGTTGTCTGATCTCTTATACAGATAAACCGGAACCAAATAGAGTACCCCCCAGAAACCATAATGCTTTAGGAACAGCCAGAAATATCCGATCCCGTTCTTTAAACTCTCCCCGGACAATCCCACCTTGGCATAAAAAGGATTGGGCAATAAATCCTGATAGTAAAAGTATCTGAAGACAAAATGAGGCAGCAAAAGAAGAACAAATCCAGCCAGATAAATCCCGCACTCCTTTAAACTGTCCTTTTCCACAAAGAGTTTATAAATTAAAAAAATCAAAAAGATCAATATTCCCTCAGGCCGAATCAAAGAGCTCAAAACCAAAAAAACTATAGCTAATCTCTTCTTGTAAAGATAAACCCAGAAACTCAATAAAACCATCAAGGCAAAAAAGGAGGTTTCCAGGCCAGATACACTCCAGTAGGCAAAAGCAGAGTTGGAAACCAAAAAAGCAGGGGCAATGAATCTTAAATACCAGTATTTTTCGTCAATATACCTGCAGGAGAAAAGATAAAGCAAAACTATGATGGATGCCCCACAAATGACCCCCAGAAACTTGGAGATGACTATAACATCAAAACCTAATCTGACGAAAATGGAGAGCAACAAAATCCATAAAAAATTGGTATAACCCTCCACCCTTTCCCCTGGATTAAAAACCAGTCCCTCCCCATTAACAAAGTTTTTCACATAACGAAAGGAAATAAAAGCATCATCCTGAGTGAAATCCAATAAAATAGCATTAACCACAAAAATGGCTAACAAAGCCAAAAGAATAAGATTGACTTTCATATTATGTTGAGACATTTCTCAAAAATTCCTTATATAAGTGGCCAAATCATTTTATCTCACATCCTTCTCAAAAGCCCGATGACCTTTCCTGCAATTAAAAATCCCGGGGCTTTCCTTTCCACGATTATGGAGCGAAATTCGGGATTAGCCGGCTCCAGCCTTACCCTTCCATTTTCCGGATAATATTTCTTAACCGTAGCCTCATCCCCGATTATAGCCACCACTATATCCCCTTTGTCCGCTGAGGGCTGGTGCCGGGCCACCACGTAGTCCCCGTCGAATATTCCGGCACCCTTCATCGATTCGCCTTCCACCCTCAGGGAGAATATCTTCTCCCCTGTGAAGAAGTTCTTGTCCAGGGTTATGGACCCTTCGATGTTCTCCACAGCCAGAACCGGCAAGCCAGCAGCGATTCTGCCCAGAATGGGCACAGAAATGTATGAATCATCCGAAACCAGGGAGGATTTAACCTCTTTTACCAGCTCGATTCCCCGGGACACCAGAGGCTTACGCTTGATATAGCCTTTTTTAACCAGGCTTGACAGAATACCTCTCACTCCATTAGTGGAAGAGATGCCGAACTTTTTACCTATTTCCCTGATAGTCGGGGGAATTCCGGCATTTTTTATCATCCGGGAGATATAGTCCAAAACCTCTCTCTGTCTTGGGGTTAGCTTCTTTTCTTTCATCTTATCCCTCCTCTTTTATATCGGTTCTGTATTAATATACTGAACATTTGTGCAGATGTCAAGAAAAAAAATTAAAAATTTCATAATTTTCGGAAGATTTCAGCAAACCTTCAAAGAAACTGATTCATCTTGAAAAAGCCTTGATTTTTTCTTTAGGATGATTACTTTAATTATAAGAGAATAGAGAAATAGGGTAAGAATGAGGCTGTTATGGGTTGTGTAAAACCATTTGTCGGATTTTTCATAGTCCTA
>CAYURP010000020.1:0-51200 GCA_964447175.1 uncultured Ignavibacteria bacterium
TGGCATCTGGCAGGTGCAAGCATCAAAAACCGGCTATTATTCGCAAATTTATCCCGACACGGTGAGTGTAGTCGAAGGACAACCTACACCAGATATTGATTTCGCTTTAACACCTACTGGAAGTCACGACTATGGCTCAATTTCAGGTTGGGTGACAGATGAGGTCACGGGTCTGCCACTTCCTATGGCTCACGTCTTGGTTTATGATAGCACTTATTGCGCCGGGGAGGCTTGGACAGATACCGCAGGATTGTATCTCATACAAAACCTTACACCCTGGCAGTATATAGTAGCAGTTAGTAAGGATGGATATGAAGATGAAGTCTATCCTGAATCAGTGATTGTTGAGGAAGGACAAAACACACCTGATATTAATTTTGCACTTACTCCCATTGGTGGCCCTGAGCTCGGATCAATCTCAGGCAGAGTCACTGACGAGGAAACCGGACAACCCATTGTAATGGCAGGGATCACCATAACCGGAATATACTGCATCTGGTATACAGATACTGCAGGTTATTACCAATGTTGTAGTCTGCCTCCCGGCTCCTATGAGGTAAATGCCCAAAAGGAGGGATACGTTCCCGAAACCTATCCGGATTCGGTTGTAGTTGTAGCAGGAGAAATCACCACCGGTGTAGATTTTTCTCTTATACCTAACCGGGTAGGTGATGTAAACCTGGATTATGAGATAAATGTCTCCGATGTAATCTATCTGGTTAATTATCTGTTTAAAAATGGCCCTGCCCCGGATCCTCTGGAAAAAGGTGATATAAACTGTAGTGGATTTGTTACTATAGCAGATGCCGTCTTTTTGATCAATTACATCTGGAAAGACGGTCCCCATCCGGGCTGCATTCCTGCAGGATCACTGATGGATTACACCGGATGTAAGGCTTTACCCTTTGGAATCTCTACGGACAGCATCACACCGGATCAGGATTGCATCCAGTATGAGTATGATGGCGAAAGCATCCTTCTTATTAAACACGTAAACGCAGGTTTCAACTGCTGTCCGGATAAGATCATAGCTAATATAACCATTCAGAATAATATTATCACCATCCAGGAGGATGAAACTCTGGAAGGCGGTGGATGTGATTGTATATGCCATTTCGATGTAGACCTCCGAATTATTCATCTGGAACCTGGAGAGTATACCATAAAGGTGACACAACTGTATTTAGATCCGGATGATGAGCCCCTGGAATTCACAGTTGATCTTACAACCTCCCCTTCAGGCACATACTGTATAGAAAGGGATCACTATCCCTGGGGAATCTGGTAATACTTTAATTAACTACTTTTAATTTATCATACTTCCTTATGTAGAGCTGGAGACTATCTCCTCTACCGAGTTAAACTACAAAAATACGCAGGGGCGGAGTTTGTCTCCGCCCGACTGGGTTATGGTGAATGGTTAATAGTTATTAGAAATAGTAGGTCAGGAGCTCCGTGCTCCTGACACATTCTGATGCCGATGTATCAAGATATTGCCTTCCTTAAGCAGGGATGAATTCCCTGCTCTATGAAAAAAAAATAAATCCCTTTTAGCCAATAGAGGTGGGAATTTATCCCACCTGAAGTTGAAGAGGAAAATATTGGTCAACCTGAAGGCTATCACTCCAATAATAATTGAAAAACCCACTTTGGGGGCAAGGTGGGCTACCGCTTGTTTTTCAAATTTAAGGCATCACAGGTTGTCCCAACCTGTGAAGATACAACCTCGTTGGTGGTGGAATTGGATTTCCACCACCATACAAATTCCTGTTAAGGAATTCCAATCCAACAACACAGATTATCACAATCTGTGTTGCTCGACAATGAGCGAACCAAAAGGTTAGCACTCCAATTCCATTTGGACTTCACCTTAGGGACGGTGTGGGGTTACCATGATATATTAAACTATGTAGAGGCGAAGCTCTGTCACCCACCCACGGGGTCGATACTAAAAATTCATTTAATAAAATGAAAAATAAATGTGGTAATTAGATACTTGACTTTTATACCAAAACAACATAGAATTAAAATAAATGTTGGGAAACTAAAAGTGAAAGATCAAATAGTTTAAAAGGCGGTTTAAGTCGTGAAAAATATTCTAAATAAAAGGATAACAATTCTTAGCTTGTTTCTTTTAGTTTTGATCCCTATACTTTTTTTCTGTGGTGAGAAAAAAGAAAAAAATGAGATGACAGTCCTGATTCGAATGATGGACATTCAGGATCTGTGGTTCAGGCAGAAGATGAAGGAATTTGAGAAGCAAAACCAGGTCAAGCTCAATGTGGTCACCTTTGACCAGATCCAGGATGTGAAAGGGATGATCGAGCTGGAGATAAAAACCGGTGAGAAAAAAATAGGCCTGGTCAAAACAGCCAGGGAGATGGTCTATCCCTTAGTCCAGGGAAATCTAATGATTCCTTTGCAGGAGATTATTGACACCGACCAACTGGCAAAGGATCTGTCTGAATATCTACCTTTAGCTGTCAAAGGAGGAGAAATTGAAGGAAAAGTTTACTACATCCCCAGAAAACTGGAGACCTATCTTCTATTCTATTTGAAATCCAGAGTCGAAGATGCCCAGAAGAATTGGGAAAAGCAAAAAAATAAAATAGATAAAAACTTAAAGCAAACAAATGGTTTTGGCCTGCCAAAAGGATATGAGCTGGAAACAGATCCAGGGGAGTGGGATTTCTACGATTTAGCTGTTCTGGGTTATTACTGGGCTAATACTTCTTATGAAGGCCTGAGAATACCTCGAATAGCCCACCGGGGTAAAAGATATGCCGGCACAGTAAACGAGATAGCCACCCGAATCTTTCAGCTGGGAGGGAATGCAGAGGACCTTTTGAAAATGAACCCAGATCCGGTGATCGATTTCTTCCAGTGGGAATCCTATTTCATGGAAAATGGATTTTACCATCCCAGTATGTGGGAAAAAGGCTGGTCTGGCGGAGACATATGGAGGGCGATCTCTGAGGGGCAGGTATTTTTAGCTTATATGCACCAGATCGATCTTTTCTTCCTGCACGGCGGTTCAGATCCTACTATGATGGGGTATCTTTCCGATCCTGAGGACATGGGAATTGCAATAATGCCCAAAGGTGTTTCTCTGGAATTAGACCTGGAGGGGAATCCATTAAGGGAAGGTTATCACAAGTCCAATTTCTATGGCTGGTGGTGGGGGATACCGGTGACCTCCCCTGATCCTATGCTCTCCTATAAATTAGCCCGCTTTATTACCAGCTATCAGAATCAGATCCAGGAGTGCACCCGATTCGGTATGTTCCCCATAAGAAAAGATATTTTGGATAACATAGGGGATGCATTTGATTCAGAGTGGAAACAGATGGTCTTCGAAGTCACAAAAGTGCAGTTTGAAAAGGGAACTGAGAATATTCCCAACGTTTCCCAGTGGCCCCAGATTCAGAAAAACTACCTGGACGCTTGGTATGACATTGCAACAGGCCAACACAATCCCCAAAGGGAAACAATTATTAAAGGGTTGGAAAAATATGCCCGGATCAATCAAAATCTCCTCTCTGCTTCATCAACTGAAAGATAATTTCTTTATTCTACTTGTTCTAATACCAGCACTGCTTTATCTCTTCGCCTTTTTAGTTTTAGTGCTCTCCTATCTTTTCTCCCAATCTTTTTCCTCGGGCTTGCCCATTTTGACCATGTGGGAAGATCCTGAATTCAAAAAAGCACTGATGCGAACCTTATGGTTTGTTGGGCTGGGTACTCCCCTTCAGCTTCTGGCTGGTTTGATTTTAGCTCTTTTGGTTTATAAAAGTTTTACAGGAGTGGGCATCATCAGAAGCATCTATATGCTTCCCATAGCCATTCCAGCCCTGGTCACCGCAATAACCTTGAATATTCTTTTCTCCTATCCCTTTGGTCATATTAATGATCTTTTTATGGGAAGGCATATCTTTTTCCCCCAACTCATAGAAACTCCCATAAACTGGGGCGGCTCTGAATTCTTATCTTTGATGCTGGCTCTATTGGGTAAAGTATGGAGAGATATGCCCATCTCAATGCTTATCATACTGGCAGGTCTTCAGGGAATCGAAAAGGAGGAATATGAGGCTGCCCAAACCTTAGGAGCATCCAGCTGGCAGCAGTTTAAATATATAACCCTACCCCTTTTGACCCCGGCCATTATGACTGTCCTGATTTTGCGTTCCATCGAATGCTGGAAGGAATTTATCTTTCCCTTTGTAATCGCACCCTCATATCCTATTCTGGGCGTTTTAATTGAAAGGTTATACCATGCTGAGCAAAATCCTCAAGCTGGAGCTGCTGTGGCATTATTTTTGGTGATTTTGATCACTCTAACCGCAGCTATTTTTTCTTACGGAGCCAACTTTATAAGAAAGAGATTAATAAGAGTATAAAAAAAGATGTACCTGGGAAAAATATTAAAAATATTAATCATATCCATCGTTCTTTTCTTCATCCTCTTCCCTATTTTCGTTCTGGTTAAATATTCCATCTCGGACCGGGAAAGCATAATTACCGGAGGGAAATACCCTGAGCCCTTCTGGCCCTTTAAGGTGGATATTGAGATTTTTAAAGTTCTGTTCGGGCGAAATGACTTTCTTCTGGCAGGTTTAGCCAGTCTGGAGATAGCGTCTCTTACCGTGCTTTTCTGTTTGATTTTGGGAGCACCAACGGCTTTTGCCTTAGCCAGGTTCAAAATCCCGGGAATCGGAGTGATTTTGTTTTTCCTTTTATCGGTACGTCTGTTTCCGGACATCTCCGCTGTGATTCCGGTAGCAGAGCAGCTTCTGAGAAAACCATTCTCCCATCTGCCTTCAGTAGTTCTGGTAGCATTAGCTCATACCTTATTATCATTACCTTATACCATTTACATTGCCCAGGGAGTTTTCGAGACCATTCCCAGGGATTTAGAGGAACAGGCCCAGGTTCTTGGAGCAAAAAAATCATATGCCTTCTGGAAAATACTGATTCCTTTAGCCCTGCCCGGCTTGGCTGCTGCAGCCACATACACCTTCTTTTTATCCTGGAATGAATTCATCTTTGCCTATTTTCTTATGTTTAAAGAAACCACCGTCTCCTTGCCAGTATATCTTTTAAGAATCTTAAGCTGGGCACCGCAAAAGAATTTCATAACCGCAATCTCTTTGATGATATCTGTCCCGGTAATTATCTTTACCTTCCTGGTGCAAAAGTATATGAAAACAGGTTTAACTGCTGGTGCAGTGAAACAGTAATTATGAGGTAAAAATTGGCACAGGCAAAATTCGAAAACCTGACTAAAAAGTTCGGAGAAGTAGTCGCAGTTGACAATCTCAACCTGGAGATAGAGCATGGGGAATTCGTCACCTTAGTGGGTCCCTCTGGCTGCGGGAAATCCACAACCTTAAGGCTTTTAGCTGGATTAGAAAAACCAACATCAGGCTCAATTTACATCAATGGGAAAAAGATCGACCATCTGCCACCCCAGAAACGAGAGCTATCAATGGTTTTCCAGTCGTATGCCCTTTTCCCGCATATGAGCGTTGAGGCAAATATCTCCTTTGGTTTGAAGATTAAAAAAAAGTCTCCGGAAGAGAAAACAGTAAAAATTAAGTGGGCTATAAAACTTTTAGGACTTTCCGGCTTGGAGAAAAGATTACCCAGAGAGCTTTCTGGCGGGCAGAGACAAAGGGTAGCCTTAGGCAGGGCATTGGTACTTGAGCCAAAGATTTTACTTCTGGATGAACCTTTGTCCAACCTGGATGCCAAACTCAGACTTAAGATGAGAACGGAGTTAAAGAGATTACATAAAAGAATAAAGACCACCATACTCTATGTAACCCACGACCAGGCTGAAGCAATGACCTTAAGTGACAGACTGGCAGTAATGAAAGACGGAAAAATACTCCAGCTTGGATCACCACAGGAGATCTACTCCAGGCCCGCTGATTTATTTACCGCAGGTTTTATAGGTAGCCCGCCAATGAACTTTCTGCCAGCAGAGCTTTTCCCATTTATTCAAGAAAAAAACATAATTATTGGAGTAAGACCCGAGAACTGGGATATCTCTTTAAAGCAAATCCCAGATGGGATCAAGAGCAATACCGCAGTCACCGAGACTTTAGGCTCTGACGAATATCTCTATGTTGAAGTCGAAGATACTTTAGTTGCTGTGAGACTAAAACCTGGCACAGAGATCAAAGAGAACCTTCCCATCTGGTTGACTGCAGAAAAAGAGAGGATGCATTTCTTCGATAAAAAGACCCAAAAGAACATCACCTCCAAAATATCCAAGAAGTTCTCCTAACCTCTCCATATTCTATATTTCGCGTAGGGGTGTTCACTATATCCGTCCAAACAGATATTCATCGCAATATAAGAAATGGTAGCCGCAACCTTCAGGTTGCGAGTTGAATATTTTCTTACGCAGGTTAAGGCCTGCGGCTACCTCTTTTTTGTTGATTGTGGAATTGTCGTCAAGACCCGTTTCGGGATTTCCACCACCCAAAGCAAGTGTGTGGTAAATGCCAGAACCTGACTTAAGTCAGGTTCTGGATCTTCATATTCTGTATCACAGGTTGTCCCAACCTGTGATAATCACATTCGCACTACGGTAGACCCATGTTGCCCTCAACATGGGTCAGCCCACCTTGGGGGCAAGGTGGGTCTACGGGTTTCCTGTTGCGCCAGGCCTTACTCATGGTTTGCCACGAGTGTGACCTGATACACATGCAAACAAGGAACTCAGTCCGGTAACACAGGTTGTCCCAACCTGTGATAATACAACCGGGTAGTTCTGGGTCTCCCGACCCAGAAAATTATTGACAAGGTCAGGAGACCTTGTTCTACCGCATGATTTCACAATTCATTGTGCTTGCCAGGTCCCCTGACCTGGCAAGGCTAATCCCACCTTAGTGGCAAGGTGGGTCTACCTATTAACTAATAAAACTTTTCTTCTATAATTCAAAAAATCTGTTCAACAAAATATGCTAAAGATTTTATAATATTCTCGAATTTCTTCGTGCTTGCCAGGTCCCCTGACCTGGCAAGACCAATCCCACCTTGAGGCCAAGGTGATTCTACCTATTAGTATTAAAACCTTTTTTTACAATTTCAAAAAATCCCTTTGACAAATACGACTGAAGATTTTATAATATCCTTGAATTTTGCGTATGGTTTTAACAACTTTGATAACCTCAGATTCCCATTTCTAAATATGAAGGACAAATTATTTTTAGGAATAGATGTCGGGTCAGTGAGCGTAAAGCTTGTTCTTGTTTCAGAACAAAAGAAGATCCTTTATCATTCATACACTCGTTCCGAGGGACAACCACTTAAGGTGGTAAAGGATGAGCTGGAAAAACTTCTGAAATCCTATAATCTTAGCCAGATAAATGCTTTAGCTGCCACCGGCTCAGGCGGTAAACTGATTGCAGGGCTTCTGGGCGGAACATTTGTCAACGAGGTTATTGCCCAGATCAAAGCAACTTCTTTTCTTTGCCCTGAGGTCAGAACCATAATCGAGATGGGAGGTGAGGATTCCAAGCTTATTCTTCTGGAGTATGTCAATTCATCAAATCAGGCTGTGCTAAAAGATTTTTCAATGAACGCCGTCTGCGCTGCAGGAACCGGCTCCTTTCTGGATCAACAGGCAAAAAGGTTGAAAATTAATATTGAAGATGAATTCGGAGAATTAGCCTTAAAGTCGAAAAATCCACCGCGGATTGCAGGGCGGTGCAGTGTCTTTGCCAAATCCGATATGATCCATCTCCAGCAGATAGCCACGCCGGATTACGATATTGTAGCTGGACTGTGTTATGCCATGGCCAGGAATTTTAAAAGCAACATTGCTAAAGGTAAAAAGGTCAATCCACCGGTCTCCTTCCAGGGTGGTGTTGCTTTTAATATAGGAATGAGAAGAGCATTCAAGGAAGTTTTTGAACTGGATGAGCTTGTAATTCCATCCTATCACGCTGAAATGGGGGCACTGGGCTCTGCTTTACATATTTTGGATGGCCAAAAGGACTTAAAGGAATTCAAAGGATTAGACGGATTAACTGGCTATCTTGAATCCGAAAGACCAAAAAGGGAAACACAGAAAAAGTTAACTTACGATTACTCCGAGAATAAATATTATCATCTTACAAATTCTTTATCATCTGAAAAAGACCATCTCAATAAACAGGAAATTGACGGGTTTTTGGGCATAGATGTTGGCTCTCTGTCCACCAATGTGGTAGTGATCGATAAAGATAAGAATGTTTTATCCCGCCGCTATCTTATGACCGAGGGAAGGCCCATTGAGGCTGTGCGTCGAGGTTTGGAACAGGTGGGCAATGAGGTCAAAGACAAAGTTGAGATAAAAGCTGTGGGAACCACCGGTTCAGGAAGGTATTTAATTGGCGATCTTGTGGGAGCGGATATTATACGCAACGAGATTACCGCTCAGGCTATAGCAGCCATCCAGATTGATCCCCGAGTAGATACTATTTTTGAGATCGGAGGACAGGATTCGAAATACATAAGCCTGGAAAACGGAACCATAGTGGATTTTGAGATGAACAAGGTCTGTGCAGCCGGAACAGGTTCCTTTTTGCAGGAACAAGCGGAGAAGCTCAATATCAAAATAGAGGAGGAATTCGGGGAGCTGGCTTTAAGGGCTGATGCACCGGTAAACTGCGGTGAGCGGTGTACTGTTTTTATGGAATCTGATCTGGTTTCCCATCAACAATCTGGAGCCAAAAAAGAGGATCTGGTAGCTGGTTTAGCATATTCCATTGTCTACAATTATCTGAACAAAGTAGTAGGCGATAAAAAAATAGGCAATCATATCTTCTTTCAAGGGGGTGTGGCTTGGAATAAGGGTGTGGTGGCTGCTTTCGAAAAAGTTTTGGGTAAAAGGATAACCGTTCCCCCTCACCATGATGTGATCGGCGCCATAGGCGTGGCTATTTTAGCCATGCAAAACTGGGATGGAAAACAGTCCGGCTTCAAGGGATTCGATCTCTCTCGGAAGAAATACCAGCTTTCCACATTCGAATGTCAGGACTGTTCCAATCACTGTGAAATCAAAAAAGTGGAGATCGAAAATCAAACCCCTTTATATTATGGCAGCAGGTGCGAGAAATATGATGTGCAAAAAAGGAAAAAGGTTAAATCTTCAATCCCCGATCTCTTCAAACAAAGGGAGAAGATTCTATTCTCCATCCATAAGGAATTCTCGCCTTCAGTTAAAAAAAGAGGAACAAAAATCGGAATTCCTCGGGTTCTGTTTTTCTATGAGTACTTCCCCTTCTGGGCGGCATTTTTCGAGAACTTGGGTTTTGAAGTTGTTCTTTCCGATCCCACCAACAAAAAGATAATCCGGGAGGGAACGGAAAAAGTATCCTTTGAAACCTGCTTCCCCCTCAAGGTCGCTTTCGGGCACATTCTGAATCTTGTGCAGAAGAATGTGGACTTCATATTCCTGCCCAGCGTGATAAATTTGAAAAGAGAGGACTGCGATTACCAGCAAAACTATGCCTGTCCCTATGTTCAGGCTTTACCCTACATGGTGAAAGCCTCCTTCACCTTCGAGACGAACAAGACAAAACTCTTAATCATCCCCGTTCATTTTCAATGGAGCGAAAAACTCATCTTAAAAGAACTCAGAAAGCTCAAAGGAATTCTAAATCTCCCCCGAAAGAAAATAAAATCTGCATACCAGGTAGCTGAAAACTGTCAGGAAATGTTCTATTCTGAGCTTCGGAGAACAGGGTCACGGGTGCTATCAGATCTGAAAGCTAATCAAAAGGCGCTGATCATAGTAGGAAGACCTTATAACACCTGTGATCCCTTGATCAGTTTAGATTTAGCTAAAAAATTCAGGGAATTGGGTGTGCTATCTATCCCTTTGGACTTTCTGCCTATCGACTCACACCTGGAAGACAAAAATGTCCCCAATATGTACTGGAAATATGGGCAGAGGATCCTGGGAGGAGCAAATTTCATAAATAAAAGAAAAAGCCTTTATCCGGTTTATGTTTCCAATTTCGGATGCGGACCTGACTCCTTTATCATTCACTTTTTCAGAAAATCACTCGGGGATAAACCTCTCCTCCTTCTGGAGCTGGACGAACACTCGGCTGATGCGGGTATCATCACCCGCTGCGAGGCATTCCTGGACAGCCTTGAAAACCATAGACCTAAACCAAGGAGAAAATCTTTACCGAAATCTTTCGTTTATACTGAAGACAACAGAACAGTTTTCATACCCAATATGACAGATCACGCTTATGCCCTTAAAGCTGCTCTTTCAGCCTGCGGGATCAAGGCTGAGGTGATGCCCGAATCAGATCAAAAAACGCTGAAGCTGGGAAGGAAATATACCTCGGGCAAAGAATGTTATCCCTGTATTCTCACCACCGGGGATATGGTTAAAAAATTGAAATCAGAGTATTTCGAACCAAAAAAATCAGCTTTCTTCATGCCTACTGCCAACGGTCCCTGTAGATTTGGACAGTATCATAATCTACATCGGATAATTTTGGATGAGCTGGGATACAACCATGTCCCCATATATTCTCCGGATTCCAAAGATTCCTACAGTAATGTGGTTAATTTGGATGGAGATTTCAGAAGATTAGCCTGGCAGGGAATTCTGGTAGTTGATCTTCTGCAAAAACTTCTGTGGCAGATCAGACCATACGAACAGAACCAAGGTGAGACTGACCGAGTCTACTGGAAACATATCAACAAATTACAGAAATTTATAGAGACTGGGAAGGAGGTAGGTGGCCTCCTTTCTTCTGCCAAACAAGATTTCAAAAGGATTGAAACGGATAGATTCGAAAAAAGACCTGTTATAGGTGTGGTGGGTGAAATCTATATTCGCTCCAATAGATTCGCTAACAATAACCTGGTGGAGAAAATAGAGAAAATGGGAGGGGAGGCAAAAGTAGCACCCATGGCTGAATGGTTCTTCTATACCACCTACAGGTACAAAGAGGATAGTCTGATTGATAGGAAATTCAAAGATTATCTAAAAGCCTCAATTAAGGATTGGGTGCAGAAAAAAGATGAAAAGAGATTGATTAAAAAACTTGAGGATGGTTTTCAGGATCTGCACGATTTCACTGTGGAGGAAATCCTGAACTTATCCTGTTCTTATCTGGATAGAACTTTTGGAACCGAAGCCATCCTCTCAGTGGGGAAATCCATGGAGTACATCCAGAAAGGTTTTTCCGGAATAGTCAATACCATGCCCTTTGGTTGCATGCCCGGGACAATTGTATCAGCCTTATCCGCGAAGATCAGAGAGGATTTCGATAACATACCCTGGTTAAATATAGCTTATGAAGGATTAGAAGAGACCAACGAGCTTACCAGGCTGGAAGCTTTCATCCATCAGGCTAAAGAGTATCAACAAAGAAAAATTGAAACCCGATGACAGCTAATTATAAAAGCTAAGTCCACATACAACAATCAGTGCCGGATTCAATCCCTCCGAAGGTTTTCCAAAAAGCACGTAACGAGACTGAATTGAGATCACAAAATATGAAAAAATCACTTAAAATATCATCCTTTCCCATTCTGAAGAAAGCTCCTCAGCTCAAATGAGGAAAGTTTTTGTTTTTATAAGATCTTATATCCGCATCGAGGAGATCGGGTTTTTCGCCTTCCTCCTTCTGATTGTTTTATCCTTCTTTAACTCAACCCAAGGCAATTCGCATATCCTGAATCTGGAAAAGCTACTTTTGTTTTTTACCTTCTTTTCAACAGTGGTTATAATCTCAATTTCATATCGACCATTTAGAGTAATTCGGAACTGGCTTCCTATACTTTTCTTTTTATCCATTTATCTCAACCTCCAACACCTGATAGATATTTTGAATCCCAACCATTATGATGAAATTCTGATAAGAGTTGATCAGGTTCTATTCGGGGTTCAACCCTCTCTGTGGATGGAAGGATTAATCAGTTCCCCCTTAACTGACTTTTTGACCATCTGTTATTCCTTTTTCTATTTTTATCCCCTTCCTTTAGCTGTGATTCTTTACCTGAGGAAAGGAGGGTTAGGCGATTTCCGTAATTACGCTACCAGCATTATTTTATGTTTTTATCTGGGGTTTGTGGGATATCTGCTGGTGCCAGCTTTTGGACCGAGATTTTCTCTTCATTATACCCAGGAACTAAAAGGAAGCTCTTTCTCGGAGAGCATAAGATCAAAGTTAGATCATATGGAATCGACTAAAAAGGATGTTTTTCCCAGCCTGCATAATGCTGTAGTTTTATTAGTCCTTCTCTTTGCTTACAAACATCAGAGAATAATGTTTTACCTCTTTCTTCCCATAGGTTTAGGGATTTTCCTCAGCACCATCTATTTAAGGTATCACTACGGTATCGACGTTATCTACGGGTGGATCCTGGGACTAATCTGTCTCAGGTTAGGTGCCGATGTAAATAGATGGTGGAAAATCAGCTAAGACCAAGGCTTTTTCACTCTTTTTAACAGTTTTAATCTATGACTCTGATAAAAATCAAAGAGGGCAAATCCAGACAATTTGACCTGCTGCAGTCTCTGGAGAAAAAAAATGCAAATGATCTAATTCAAACTCATCAACGCTTAAAACGAAAGATCTTCGATTTCTATACTATTTTTGATCTAACCAGAAGTCTAAACTCCCTCCTGGATCTGCCTTCCCTTTTGGACAATATCCTTTATACCTGCATCACTCAACTGGAGGTCAAGGGAGCTGCCCTGATTATTCAGCAAAATCCTCGAGCGAATAAACTGGATTTGATTAAAATCAAGGGATTTGAGGCAGACGAAAAAATATGCTTCAGTATAGACTCATCCTTAATGGAATTTTTGAAGCAAAAGCAAAAACCTTTATTTTTATCTGATCTGATCAAGGAACTTGATCCTCGTTCCATAGACATAACAAAATTAAAACTTTTAAAAGCTGAAGTGGTAGCTCCCTTGATCACCAAGGAAAAGATTTTAGGGCTTTTGATCATAACTAACAAGGTCCTCAGCCAACTTTTCAATGAAAATGACCTGGAGTTTCTATCCATTCTGGTAAATCAAGCGGCAGTAGCAGTGGAAAATGCCATGTTGTATCAAAGCGAGAAGGATTCTTACCTGGAGCTAAAGAAGACCCAGAAACAGCTCATTCAAACGGAGAGATTGGCAGCTTTAGGCCAGCTTTCAGCCAAACTTGCCCATGAGATCAATAACCCATTGGGGATAATCAAAAATTACCTGACCATCCTATGCAGATCTTTAAAGGAAAAAGATAAAAGAAAAGAATACATACGTTCCATAAAAGGCGAGGTCAACCGAATCTCCAGAATCATAAAACAGCTTTTTGAATTTCACCGACCCAAAAAAGAAAAATCCCTCAAAGTGGATTTGAATTCTCTGGTAAATGAAGTTTTAAACCTGGTGGAGGAACAATATTCTCAAAAAAATATTAAAATAATCAGAAATTTCTGTAAAAAAGCTCCTCTCATCTCAGCTCATCCTGACCAACTAAAACAGGTATTTTTGAATCTTTTGATGAACTCCAAGGATTTCATGCCTCAGGGTGGTAAAGTCTACGTGAGCTTGTCCCATAATAAAGAGTTTATAGAGATAGAATTCGAAGATACCGGATGTGGCATTCCCCATAAGAATCTGAACAAGATATTTGATCCCTTCTTCACAACCAAAAAAAAGGATAAAGGTTTAGGTCTGGGCTTATGGATTTGTTATGGCATAATCTCTGACCATAGCGGAACCATATCTGCCAGAAATACCCAAAAAGGTGGGGCTGCCTTTATGATCTCCTTGCCCAAGAGAAAGCGAAATCAAATATGAAAGAAAAAGCCACCCCTGAAAAAATCCTGGTTATCGATGATGAGCTCAAAATGTGTAAAAGCTTGAAAACCCTTCTTACCCAGGAGGGATATCAGGTAAAGAGTATGCAGGATGGCAAAAAGGCAATTCAAGCCATAAAGGACCAGAATTTCGATCTGATTATCTCGGATATCAAAATGCCCGGTTGCACCGGCATGGACATATTAAAAGCAGCCAAAGATAAGGACAAAAATGCTCTGGTTATACTGATGACCGGATTTGGATCTTTAGGATCAGCGGTTTCCGCCATCAATCAGGGGGCTTATGATTATCTTTTAAAACCGGTGGACTTCGAGGAACTGGAACTTTCAATAAAAAGGGGTTTGGAGAGAAAAAAGTTAAATTTAGCTAAAAACAGACTGTTAAAGGAACTGAAAATAAAAAACAAACTTCTCAAAAAAAGAGTGGGTGAACTGAATGCATTATACCAATCCGCAAAATCGTTGAGCTCCACAGAAAATCTTCAAGCTTTGCTAAAAAAGATAATCCAGCTGGCCACCAGAGTAATAGGCGCCAAAATCGGATCGGTAATGCTTCTGGATAAAGAGGAAAAGATTTTACGTATCTCAGCAGCCATCGGGCTTGAACCAGAGGTTATCAAGAGGACCAACTTGAGTTTAGGCAAAAGCATCGCTGGCTGGGTAGCTGAAAAAAAGATCCCCCTGATAGTGGAAAACGTGGAAAAGGACTCCAGATTCAAGAGGATCAACAAGGAAAAATACGAGACCAAATCACTCCTTTCCGTTCCTCTCCTGGTAAAGGAAAGGGTATTAGGGGTAATAAACCTCTCAAACAAAGCTGGTGGAATAGTCTTCACCCGGGACGATTTAAGGCTTTTGACCACCTTTGCCTCCCAGGCAGCTATAGCCATAGACGACGCTTACCACTTTGAAGACAAAAAGAAAAAAATCGAAGAGCTCTCCGTTTTATATCAGATAGCTTCCAGCCTATCAAAAATGGAGGATTTTGAGGAGATCTTCAGGCAAACCTTCCAGGGAATAAGAAAAATAATGAATGTCGATTTCTGCGGATGGTTTGATTTAAATGAAAGGGAGAAAAAGCTAAACTTAAGTTTCTGGCAGCAAAAGGATAAAAAAAGTGTTCCCAAGGGGGTGGAGATAAAAGTGGAACAGGATGATCTCTTTGAAATGCAGAAACTCAACCAGAGAATTAAGACCAAGTTACAGGAATTGAGCCTTCTGCCCCTTAATTCGATTACCTTCACCTCAGTTCCCATAATCTCAGAAGGTGTAATTCACGGTATGGTATGTGTGGGCAACTTGAAAGATAACCCCCTTTCTCAGGAGGAGATCAAGATTATCTCCATCATCGCCTCCCAGGCCTCCTCCATCTATGAACGACAAAGAGCCATAATGAATTCCACCCAGCTGATAACCATGGGAAAGATGATATCAGAGATTTCCCATGATCTTAAAAGACCCCTGACCAATATCAAAGGGACTTTGCACATCCTCAAGGAGAAAAGCCCTGAAGATAAAGAGAGAAAATTGTTTGAAGCAGCTGAGGAGGAAGTCCACACATTAACCGAGCTGGTCAAGGAAATGGTTAACTTCTCCGATCCCAATAAATACCGGCATCAGAAAAAAAACATTCTCACCATAGTGGAGAAGGCAATCAATCTGGTTAAGGGGGATCTGTCAAAAAACAATATAAATCTAAAAACCAGGCTCCCCGAAGATCTTCCCCTGGTTTTTATGAACGAAAATCAAATCCTGGACCTTCTGTTAAATATAATCTTAAACGCCATCGAAAGCATGCCTCAGGGAGGAGATCTGGAAGTGAATATAAGCGTTTACTACAATCCTCAGAAAGAAGACGAGTTTTTGAGAATTGAAATAAAGGATACTGGTGTTGGTATCCCCGGGGAGAACCTGGATAAGATCTTCGAAAGATATTTCACAACAAAAATTGAGGGAACTGGCTTGGGTTTAGCTATCGTAGACCGGATCATCAAAGCTCACAACGGATTTGTGGAAGTCAAAAGCGAAAAAAACAAAGGCACCACCTTTTTCATAAATCTGCCTCTGGAGGGTCAACTCTCCGAGGTATGCCTGGCTGAACAGGGTTGCCTCTAAGAAATTCCGAATTCTGCCGATATTAAAAACAACATGGGAAAAGACAAACTCAAACTCTTAGTCATCGATGATGACCCCAAAGTCTCCTGGGTTCTATCCGAGGGGCTCAAGGAGAACTACCAAATCATCTCCGCCCGGAATGGTAAGGAAGGTCTGCAGATGGTCTCTGAATCCAGGCCGGATCTGGTTCTTCTGGATATAAAGATGCCGGGAATGGACGGACTGGAGGTTCTGGATAAAATAAAACACAAAGATCAGCTTTTAGATGTGATAATGCTTTCCGGTCACGGCGAGACCAAAAACGTGGTGGAATCGATAAAAAGAGGAGCTGCCGAGTTTATCACCAAACCCTTTGATGTCAAGGAAGTCGAGATTCACATTGAAAAGGTCCTGGAAAAAAACAACCTGAAAAAAGAAATAAATCACTTAGAGTCTGAACTTAAATCCAGGACTGTATCCCAGGATCTGGTGGGGGATAGCTTCAAGATGCAAGAGGTGAAATCCCTGGTGGAACAGGTGGCAGATTCAGAGTTGACCGTTTTGATCAGAGGCGAATCAGGAACCGGAAAGGAGATAGTTGCCCGGATGCTGCATTCACTTTCCTCCAGAAGAAATGAGCCTTTTATAAAAGTGAATTGCGCTGCCCTGCCCCGGGATCTTTTGGAGGCTGAGCTTTTCGGGTATGAGAAAGGCGCCTTCACTGGAGCCCACAAAACCAAACCCGGCAGATTCGAGATAGCCAACAAGGGAACGATATTTCTGGATGAAATAGGCGATCTTCCATTAGAGCTCCAATCCAAGCTTTTACAGGTTCTGGAACAGCACGAGTTTATGAGAGTAGGAGGGGTAAAGACCATAAAAGTGGACGTGAGAATCGTATGTGCCACCAACAGGGATCTGGAAAAAGCTCTTGAAGAAAAAGCATTAAGAGATGACTTATATTATAGATTCAATGAAATAATCATCAACCTACCCCACTTGCGGAAAAGAAAAGAGGACATCCCTCTTCTGATTGAACATTTTCTGAAAAGATATAACAGTCTCTATAATAAAAATTACAACAAGCTCTCAACCAACGCATTAAAGATACTGGAAAGATATAATTGGCCTGGAAATGTTCGACAGCTGGAGAACCTGATAAAACAGATAGTGGTCCGGGAAAATGAGAATATAATCTATGAGTCCCTAAAAGAACAAACCTCAGTAACCCCAGAGCAGGACGAACAAACTCCTACTTTGTCCATAGAGGAAACATATTCCTTGAAGAAAAGGGTGAGTGAAGCAGTTACCAGCGAAGAGAGAAGGCTGATAGCTCAAGTCCTGAATAAAACCAACTGGAACAGGAGAAAAGCAGCTGAGATTTTGAAAATCAGCTACCGGTCTTTGCTTTATAAAATAAAGGAGTATGCATTAGATCAGTAGGTGTCTGATGTAACCTGTTGCCATATATATGAATAGGTTTTCACATTTATAGTTAATAGTTCACAAAAGCTCCTTCTCAAAATAAGATTAAAACCAGCAATTCAAGATGGAGAAGTTCAACTCTTTGGGACACTTTTGAATATGGAATGGCTGGAAATAACGAAAAAATGAAGATTTCTTTTAATAAATGGTATGATCTTTGCAATTGTATCACATAAAAAGAAACTCGATTCAGAAGGAAAAAACAAAAAATACGATGTTTTAACCGGATTTACCCCAAATAATTTTGAACCATTGAACCATTAAACTTTTAAACCTTTAAACAAAGAATTTATATAAGCTGTTCTTTAAGATGAAACTGACATTAAAAGGAAATAACTCAGGAAAGGAACTCTACCGACCCCACCAGATTTTCGGTTTAAGGGCAAAGGAGGAGTTAAAAAGAGCGGAAAGATACTCAGATTTTCTATCTCTGATTGTGATCGATATAACCAGTTTAATCAAATTCGCCAGGAAATATGGTGTGAAAAATTACGATTTCCCCAGGGAGCTTCTGGAGTCTTTGGAAAAAAACATCAGAAAATCAGTACGGGAAACCGACATAGTCTCTGGATTTGAGCAAAACAAATTAGGCTTGCTTTTGTTTGAAACCCCATTGGGCGGAGCAAACTGCCTGACCAAAAGATTGGGCGAAAAGATAAAGGATTTTGTAACCGGTTCAGTCAGAACTCCTCAAACCTGGCAGGTTCCTATGGAGGTAGCTTCCTTTCCTGAGAAAGATAACTCAGAGGAAACCTTCTTATCCTTTCTTAAAAACCATTTCCCCTAATCATTAAATTATAACTCCCCTATTTGCTTTTCAATCATTGGAGTGTGAACCTTCAGGTTTACTTTAAGCCATGCTTAGAATACAATTCTAAATCATCCTAATAAGAATTGTGTAGTACAAGATCACCTGACTTTGATAATCTTGTTTTAATTAATCTACGCACATAATATGATTAACAGAAGCAGTATTGATTTCTTCTGGGTAATTTCCCACAAGTATCCCAATCATTTCCTGGACGTGGAATTTCTCTGGTACTTTAACTAAGACCCAATTGTCATAATACTGTATTATTATGTTTCCTGTCTCTTCCATTATTTCTTCTATTTTCTTTTCCGTAACATGCTTATAGAATTCTACTGCAAGTTCTTGAAAAACGTATTTTTGAATATAGTATTTTTCTCCTAAATCAGTTTCCTTATTGCCTAAAATCACAACATCCATAAAAGTCTCTATGTGGTCCTGTGGGGGATAAACTTTTATATCGTAAACACCAAGCGGAAGCCTGATGTAGTAATTGCCATTTTCGTCAGTGAATGTTTTTTCAACAAGATTTCTTTGGAAGAAAACCGATATCTTAACGCCTTGATATGGGTTCATAACAGAACAATACAACGAATTCTTATCTGGACAACCATTCCATTCGAGATCACACTGGACTAAGTTGCAGCAGGGACCAATCCCATTCAAGTAGATTTTCCCTTTAATAAATCCAAATGTGGGACGAGTTGGTTCCTTACCACCTTCACAACCCCAAAATAAAAGTAAAATCCCCACCAAACAAAAAAATATTCTGACCCTTCTCATATTTCACCCAATTATATTTTACCCACTTAAAATATAAATTCTTATTAAGAATTTGTCAATAAAAAAATCAAAAAACTTATACACATGAGTAGAACAAGGTCTCCTGACCTTGTCCATATCATTAATAGGTTTTAAATTTATACAGGATAGTGGTAGCCGAAGGCTTTAGCCTGCGAAAGGATTGGAGAAATGATCTAACTCACCCTGCATCCCTCTCTTAATAAAAGAGGGACTTATTTGCCCCTTCTCTTTTTAGAGAAGGGGTCAGGGGATGAGTTGAAGCGAAATGGCAAGAAGACCCAGATGGTTAAAAAAGAAAAAACATTTAATACACACGCAACCTGAAGGTTGCGCCTACCACTGAATCATTTATCCAGAAGTATTTTCTCCGGAGAATTAGTGGTGGAAATCCCCGAAACGGGTCTTTACGACAATTCCACCACCAACGTAATTGAGCTGAAAAACATTTCGGTAACACAAGTTGTCTTCCTGCTAAAAGCGGGATTGTCACAGGTTGGGACAACCTGTGTTACATTGAAAACAGTTTCACTGGAAGGAGACGGGTTTCAGCCCCTACATAGTCGTTATACTTATGTATAAATCTGATATATGGTTAGTAAGATATATTGTCTACGAGAAGATTTTCCCGGGATTCAGGATGGCATCCGGGTCAAAGGCTTTTTTGACCCTTTTCATCATTTCTATTCCGGTTTTACCCACCGCATTTTCGAGAAATTTGGATTTAGTTATTCCGATTCCGTGCTCGCCTGAAAGCGTTCCCTCCATCTTCAAGGTCGCATCGAAAAGCTCTTCTACGGCTTTTTCCGTTCGTTCCATCTTTTCCGGATCTTTACGATCGCTCATAATGTTGACATGCAAGTTTCCATCTCCTGCATGACCAAAGGTGTCTATGGGAATATTGTATTTCTGGGAGATCCTTTTTATCTCCGAAACTAAAGCCGGAAGCTTGCTCGGCGGAACAACCACATCCTCGTTCACCTTAGTGGGCGCTATCCTCAGAAGTGCTGCGGAACAGGATTTGCGAAGCTCCCAAAGCATATCCCTGTCTGCTTTAGTTTCTGCGAATTTCAAACTTGTTGCCCTGTTCTTCTGGCAAATCTTTTCCACCTTCTCCATTTCAGGGTGGACTTCCTCCTTGTTTTTCCCGTCTATCTCGATTAACAAAACGGTGCCTCCTTTAGGAACCAGATCGGTCTGCATATACTCCAGAACACAGTCTAAGGTATCTGTGTCGATAAACTCTATAGTCGAGGGAATGATTCCGGCTGCGGTTATGTCCGAGACCACCTGAGCTGCATCCTCCATTTCGGGAAAGGAACCTAAGATGGTCTCCTCATAGGAGGGCTGGTGCAAAAGCCTTAAAGCCATCTTGGTAATGATGCCCAGAGTCCCTTCGGAACCGATCAAAAGAGATTCCAGATCGTATCCTTTACCATCCGGATCGAAAAACCCTGTCCTTATGATCTCCCCGTCATAAAGTACAAACTCTAATCCCAGAACGTAGTTTCTGGTAACACCATATTTTCTCCCTTTCAGTCCGCCTGCATTCTCAGCTACGTTTCCTCCCAGTGTGGACATCTTGTCACTTGAAGGATCAGGTGCATACAGAAGGCCATATTTTGCCACCTCGTTTTTGAGATTCAGGGTAACCACTCCCGCTTCTGCAATTACATATTTCTCCTTCTGGTTTATCTCCAGGATTTTGTCCATCTGCTCCAGGCTCATCACAATTCCACCTTTTATGGGCAGGGACCCCCCGGTGTATCCCGATCCCAGTCCTCTGGTCACCACGGGAATCTTATTGCGATGTGCATACTTCACCACCTCTACCACCTCTTCAGTGGTAACCGGTAACACCACCGCATCAGGCATATAGGAGATATTGGTGGCATCATAGGAATAGCAGAGCCTGTCCTCCAGAGTGTAGAAGATCCTCTTTTCATCCACTATTTGTTTAAGATCAGTCCGGAGATTCTCTTTCATCTTAAATTTTCCTTTTCTTTTTCAAATAAGACGAAATATATCCACTTTGTATTGGTGGGCTGAAAAAGAAGCCCGGCGAAAAGATCACCGGGCTTCCTAAAATTGAAAATTACAGGTCGTATTTAACTCCCGTCTCTTGAGCCATTTGCTTCATACTGGCTACGACTTTTTCCTGAAGGGGCACGCCATTTTTCTTATAATCATCGTATTTTTCGAATTCCTTCTCTCCGTGGATAAAAACTCTGTTTTCCCCCTTTGCCTTCTGGGAGTTCTTCAGAGTCTGGATCATGTTGTCCATGGTGCTTTTAAACTCATTCAGGTCGATGAAGTTGTCTATCTTTATCACTCCGAAGAAATGGCCCACGTTTATGAATTTCTCTCCACCGGCATTGGCCTTGACAAAGGGGCCGAACTTAGCGCCGGAGAGCACTCCGGAAAGGATGTCAACCATCAAAGACATCCCGTATCCTTTATGCCCGGACTGAAGCTCGCCTGCACCGCCTAAGGGCAATATACCCCCACCTAATGTCTTGGCCATGTTCTGCACGATCCTCGCGGTGTCAGTCGAGGGAACACCATGCTCGTCCACAGCCCAGCCCGCAGGAACTGGTTTGTTCTCTCTTTCATAAACTTCGAATTTACCACGAGGCACGACCGACGTAGCCATATCCAGCACAAAGGGGCGCTCCTTCGCAGTAGGAACAGCAAGCGATATAGGGTTTGTTCCGATCGTCATATCCTTGGAGAAGGTAGGAACCACCAGGGGAGCGGAGTTGGTCATGGAAATGCCGATCAGATTCCCCTCCTTTAAAGCCATCATGGAATAGTATCCGGCTATTCCGTAGTGATTGCTGTGGGCCACCGTGACAAATCCCAACCCGGACTCCTTTGCTTTCTGAATAGCCAGGTTCATCCCAAAATAGCCAGCCGGCTGGCCCAAACCATTATTTGCATTAATAGCGGCAGTGGATGGCGTTTCCTTCTCGATTGTAGGTTTGGCATCTGGTATCATCAAGCCATTTTTTATGCCATCATAATACCTTTTAAGCCGAGCCACACCGTGCGAGGGGATACCTCTGAGATCCGAGACCACCAGAACATCCGCTGTGATATCAGAGTCTTCTTTCGAAATCCCCAATTTCTGAAAAACCTGCGAGGTGAAATTTTTTAGTTTTTGATCATTAACTACAGCACCGGACATAGTTTAACTCCTTTTTTTGTTTTTGTTTTAGCTACATTTTCTCAAACAGGGGTAAATCAATCCCCCCTGAGGCATAACGTAGGATTTAAAATCCTCACCATGCTTGGCTTTTATTCTCTCGATGGCATCATCCAAGGATTCAGCGTATCCGAAAAATCTTTGCTCCAGGGTATCTTTATCCATTTTGGAGATAACAAGAACGTTAAACTCCTTCAGAACTCTTGAGTTTATGACTGCAGTATGGCCTCCCACCACAATGTCCTTTTCCGGAGTATTGAGAAGCTGATCCAGTGAATCAGCCTTTAGAAGCCAGCTGTCAAAGGTATCCGAACCAATTCCTTCTCTGGCTTCGGTTATCAGAACAATAGTACCTCCGGGTTTAACCACCTGCCGGCCGTTGTTCATAGTCTTCATAGTCTGGTACAGATTAACGTCTTTAGGGTAGCCGCCAGCACAGGCAAAAACCGCATCAGCCGGTTCATCCACAATCACCTTGTATAGTTGATCGCAAGCCTCTACACCCTTTAAAAACGCCTGCTCTAAATCTCCAGCTACGATTTTAATAATCTCTTTTCTGTCATTAATCACCACATTCAAAAGAAAGTCAACGCCCGCTTTTCTGGCTGCTTCACCCATCTCCTCGGAGATGGGGCTTCCCTTGATTTTAGCCAGGCCCACGCCAGGCCGGAGAACCATAGCATGATTTCTTCTTATGGTCTCCCGGGCAACCACACCTGGCAATATACCTTTTCTACCTCCTGAATATCCTCCAAAATAATGGGTAGTAATAAGGCCGGTCATAACCACTACATCAGACTCTGGGACGAGTTTATTTATCATAAGCTCATTTCCGGTAGAGAGCTTGCCTAAAGAGACGCAGTCTTTATCACATTCATGAGAAATTATCTCATAATTATCCACAATCTCATCTCCAAAATTATCCCGATTCTCTTTATCCGTGTGGGGTCTATGAGCGCCCGTTCCCACCAGGAATTTTATATCCTCATCCATAATACCTGCATTATGCAGTTCCTCGATAACGGGTAAAAGGAGATTGAAGTTTTCTCTTTTATAAGGAGTTCCCCGTGTGAAATCCGAGACTATAATAACAGCATTTTTTTTGCTCTTGGCAATCTCGGATAACTTTTTAGATCCAGTGGGATTGAGCAACGAATCGACACAAGCTCTGGTCACGTCAGGCATACCCGGCACCTTTTCCAGTTCCAGTACCTTAAGCAGATTTTTATCAGGCAAGTTCAGATCAACGTGAGAGTTACCATATTTTAGTTCAATTTTCATCTTAAGTCCTTTGAAACTTCCAAATTTTCGCCAATAAATATACTCAAGTAGATTAAAAAAAGCAAGCGATTTTGTGAAATTTTTAACAAAGTCCGGTTTTTACATTTTTTAAAAATCAGTTAAAATAAACATTCTCTAAATGTTCTTTTGCGTTTAAAATTAAAAAAAGGCGGTTTCTCAACCGCCCTAAGAAAATGACTATAAGAAAGTTCTGAGCTAAGGACCACAGGGTGGAGGACCGCCGTGGAAAAGATAATTAACCATATACACCACATCTGAAATGGTAAGTTGTCCGTCACAATTCACGTCCCCTACATAGTTCAAGGAGAACTCGGGCAAAAGCATTCTGCCAAGAGAATCACCCGCTTCATAGGCTGGCTTGGAGATTAAAAGCATAGTATGTTCAGGTGGGTAATAGGTGGCGGTTATCTCTGTAGGAGTTCCGGAGCTAAGCACTTCGAAATCTATTCTGGCAATCACTCCATCACTTCCCGAATGAATTATAAGAGAATCTGCAAATATATCTGGATATGCAAAGATGAGGACCCTTTTGTTATCCTGATCGATTTTATACCCACAGTCTTTACCTTCCAGTAGCGTTCCCAGAAAAGATATATAATCGCATCGCAGTTCCACCTGACCTGGAAGGTTTTGATATGAAAGGGGAATAACCAAACCATATAGATCCGGTTGACCAACCGTGTTTATCCTGACGTCCATTGTTATAATTTGCCCGGGAGCACCAATCACCCAACCGGTGGTGATTTTAATTCCACTGGGCACAACCAGGTCTGTGCCCACGGGTGGAAATAGATACGGAGTGCCCAGTTGCATATAATCTACTAACTGTATCACATCGCCAAGATTTATGCCCGGACAATTGTCAACGTCCGCATCATTTCTCACCACAGGTGCTGGACCATCTGAGAAAAGATAGTGCAAAAAGTATACTACATCAGCGATTTCCCCTGCTATCTCATTTCCATTAATATCACCTAAAACAGCATGTGCCGGTGGAGCAGAAAATAAGGATAGAAATAAAAAAGTACTGACCACGCCCACCAGTAGGAATTTTTTGAATTTCACCTTTTTCACCTCCTCTGCTAATAGAGTTTAACTACCTTTCAAGGCATTTTGCTTAAATAAGCTAAAGTAAAATCTCAAGAACATCAATAACTTTTTTAAAGCAACTTACCCTGAAAGTGTCGCAGCCAAACTCCAATCTTAGAGGTTATCTCATTTTCAATATAATATTTTTTCGCCTTTTGTCAAGTGTAAATTGCATCTTTGTTAAGTTTATATGTTGTTAAGTAAAGGCAGATTGATCTTCACTATCCTCATAGAAATTAAGTTTGAAGTATGTAAATTCAACCCTTTTTAACTTTTAACTGAAAACTGTGAACCGATAACTGTTTACTGTTTTCCGTTCACAACCCATAGGCATCGCAGAGGATTTCTATAGGATGCTTAACCTTTATTGGGAGTTTTTGCTGTAGGAAGGTCTCCTCAAATCTCATCATACAGCCCGGACACCCGGAGACCAGGGTATCCACCGGTATCTTTTTTATATTTTTGAGTTTATGCTCCATTATCCCCTTGGATATATTGTAATATTTAAGATTAAACGACCCCCCACCCCCACAGCACCTATCTGCATCCTCCATTTCATGAAACTCTACATTGGGAAGGATCCTCAAAATGTTACGGGGTTCCTCTTTTATACCTTGTCCCCGATTTAAATGGCAGGGATCGTGATAGGTTATTTTATATTTCTTTCCGTCAACAAAATCCTGCTTCAAGTCAACATGATTAGCTAAAAACTCAGATATATCATATACCGGCACATTGAATTTCCCAGCCTTCAAGAATTCTGGATATTCCTTTCTCAAGGTCAAACCACAGGAGGCACAGTTGTTAACTATGCAGTCGATATCCAATCTATTAAAGACCTCCAGGTTTCTTTCGGCATGCTTTAAACCAGTTTTAAAATCACCCGAATTATATATGGATGTACCGCAGCAGATCTGTTTATGGGGAATTACCACTTCGATGTCATTATGAGTCAAAACCTTGATCATTGCATCGGCTATGTTAGGATATACCATATTGGTTCCACACCCCACAAAATATCCCACCCTCATTTTGGGATTCTCAACTTTTATAACCTCTGGGTAGGAATCCATTACTGTATTTTTTGCAATTTTCGGGTAGATCCTCTCCTTCCATCCTTGAGGAAAGGGCAAAAACAGTGTCAGCGGGTTTTTTTCAGGTAAAATCTTGTTAGCCAGAGTACCTAAAAATGTGGCCCATTTAGCCACTGGCGGCAAAAGCCTTCCCCGTTTTAAAAGGAACCTGAAGATCAATCTCTCAAGGTAGGTAAATTTACCTCGCTCCACCAGCTCTGATCGGGCTGCCAGGATCAGATTATCTGCCCTCACCCCTGAGGGACAGGATTCCACACAGGATTTACAGTTCAAACAGATAGAGAGCCTTTTGCGAAAAACCTCGCTCAAATCGATCTTGCCATCTACAGCTGCTTCAATTAAGGCTATTCTTCCTCTGGGAGTGGCTGGTTCGTATCTGGTTTCAGCATAGACCGGACATACGGAAAGACAGGTTCCGCATTTCAAACATTTGGTCAATTGATCTTCATATTCTTTAACATATTTATACATTTTGGTTCCTTATGACTAAAATTTTATCAAATATAAAATCCAAGACCTTTTTTGTCAAGCGACATTAATCCCGACCATTTACGTCTTAATTATATACGATTTAAATTCACATTTTTCCGTAGAATTAATGGAAATCCTGCCGGGAAGGGTCTTATAAACTAAAAAACAGAGTGCCTGGACGAAAGATTGGAATTGACTTTTAAATTTTTTATATTACTTTATATAATGGCTTCGATATGTCTTATGCAATATAAAATATGTAGAACCCCAACCCAAAAGGAGAAAAGATGAATACAAAATTGTGTGTGATATTGTTAAATCTCTTTGTGTTCATACTGTTGGTAAGCAGTCCTCTGGTAAATGCTGACATCAATATGCCAGGGGGAGAAATCAGCGTAACCATACCTGTGGGCTCATACCAGATAAAAGATACCGAAACGGGTAACAAGGTTTGGGTTACCGACTACGGGCGTCTTTTAGTTCCAGGAAAACCCAACCTGCCCTCAAAGATCTTCGCCATAGCCATTCCCCCTGGAGCTGTGGTGGCTGATGTTACCTTTGATATCGGTCAAGGCATAGTGCTTCCCGGAGAATATGAGATACCTCCCGCACCTCTCCCCAGAGTGATCGGACAGGAGGATCCGCTGATCTATGAACGAGACAAAAAGACGTATGAGGAAAACTACAGATCAGTCTACGGAACCGACAGTCCATATCCTTCTGAGATAGGAGAGTTCGTTCGCACCGCAGGTTATAGAAGGTACAACCTGGTGGACGTGAGAATAAACCCTTTCAGCTATCGTCCCCAATCCGGTCAATTAACATATTATCCTGAAGTTACTATCAAAGTAAACTATAGTTTTCCCCGGGATTTCTCCTCAAAGGATATTGTTATTGACTACCTTCCCCGGGAGGAGAAAATTGCAGAGGAAATCATTTTAAATCACGATCGAGCTCAACTTTGGTATCCAGATGTTACTAAATTAGATGAAAGCTTTGACTTCGTTATCATCACCACAGATTTACTAATCGCTGCTGTAGATACCCTAGCGGATTGGGAGACTGAAAAGGGGAAAAGCGTAAAGGTGGTTACCACCTCCTGGATTGATTCCAACTATGAGGGTTATGATCTAGCCCAGAAGATCAGGAACTTCCTGCGAGAGAAATACCCTTCCGGAGAATGGGGCATTGAGGATGTGATTCTGGTAGGTGACTACGATAACCCACCTATGCGCCGCACCTGGCAGGATCTGGGATATGGTATGCCGGAGACCGACTATTATTATGCGGAACTTTCTCTTCCGGACAGTCTATCCTGGGATATCAACGGGAATCATCAGTGGGGTGAGGATGCTGACTTAGTGGATTTTTATAACGAGGTTAACGTGGGAAGGATACCCTGGAGCTCACATTCCATCGTTTTGCCCATATGTGAGAAGTCAATTGCTTATGAGCAGAACAATGATCCCTCCTTTAAGAAAAACATCCTTCTTTTAGGAGCCTTCTTCTGGGATGACACCGACAATGCAGTTCTGATGGAAGCCAAGGCGAACCAGCTCTGGATGTCTGATTGGATGATGACCCGAATGTACGAACAAGGGCATTCCTCCTATCCTTCTGACTATGATTTGAGGTTTAATACCGTTAAAAACATCTGGTCCTCCGGTAAGTTTGCCTTTGTGAACTGGGCTGGTCACGGCTCACCATACTCTGCCCACATTTTGTATTCCACGGGCGCGGCTTTTGTTTCCACCTCCACCTGCACTTACCTTAATGACGATTATCCGTCAATTATCTTTGCCGACGCCTGCAGCAACTCCGATACAGACTATAACAATCTGGGAAAAAACATGATAAAACAAGGTGCGGTTGGTTTTCTGGGTGCCACCAAGGTTGCCTATGGATGCGGAGACTGGAACGATCCCTATGATGGCTCCAGCCAATCGCTGGACTACTTTTTCACCACCTGTGTTACATCGGGAGATTATACCCAGGGCCAAGCTCATCAATGGGCTCTGAGAAAGATGTATACCTATGGCCTGTGGTATATGGATAAGTATGAAACTTTCGAGTGGGGAGCTCTCTGGGGCAACCCTGATCTTAAGCTTGAGTGTACATACATCTGTGGTGACTGCAATTTCGATCAAGAAGTTACTATTGGAGACGTGGTCTATCTGGTTAACTATGTGTTCAGAAGTGGTCCCCCTCCTAATCCTCTAAGTGCGGGTGAAGTGAATTGCGATGGGGATGTCAATATTTCGGATGCTGTTTATCTGGTGAACTATGTTCTCAAAGGTGGTCCTCCTCCCCAGGATACTGATAGTGACGGCACCCCGGATTGTTAGTCTGGATATTTAAATATCTGATTAATACAGAAGAGTGAAACAAAAGTTTTTAGTTTGAAACATTAAAATGGTAGCACAAGTTGAGACAGCTTGTGCTACCTAAAAATAGATTTTTTGAGTTTGTTACCCACATTGAGTTCGATATGGGGCTATTGAATGGCCAGGAAAAGGCAACCTACTTTGCCCCCAAGGTGGATTTATTTTATTTAAGATAAAGCAGTTTTTTTGTTTGTGCCTGCTCTCCGGTTTTAAGTCGATAAAAATAAACTCCGCTGGAAACCTCCTGGCCTGACTCATCCTTTCCATCCCAGGTGATTTGATAATGTCCGGGTAACTTGTCCTCATTCACCAAAGTCTTTATTCTCTGTCCTAAAACATTATAAATAGCGAGGGCGGTGGGAATGGGGCTATGAACTGTTGACTGTGAACTATTGACTGGGGGTGGGGAAATGGTGAAGGGGATCAGGGTGGTGGAGTTAAAGGGATTGGGGTAGTTCTGGGAAAGACAAAACTCAGATGCCACCTGGTGCACGATCTCCTCTTCCACCCCAACCTCAGGTCGGTAGGTTAATATGCTGGCATAGATATCAAAGCCATGACCTAAAATCCTGTTGTCCATCCACACAGTAAAAAGACAGGTAAGAGACACGGCATTATCCGAACTCATCTGCAGAGAATTTTCGGGGTTATGAACAATCGTGTTGCTATCAATGGGGGTTCCATCCAGGTAGAATTTCTGGTAATAGATGTTGGGATTTCCATCTCTATAGTCGGTCCAGGTTACCACAAAGAAGGTATCCTCATCCACGGACACTCCCGGGTCCTGGGGATGGCTTGAGGTATCATCGGTAACCAGGATATTGCTGCCCTGAGGATTCCCTGCAGCATTGTAAACCTGAGCATAAACTGCTGGTGAGAAGCGGGATTCAATCCAGGTTACAACGAAATATCCATCATCTTTTTTCATATCTATATCGAATTCCGATTCCACCGGATTAGCTACATCCTGGTGCAGGGCAAAATTATCTCCCTTTTTCCCACCTGAGAAGTTATACAATTGAAGGAAAATCCTTTGCTGGCTATCTCTTCTATCATACCAGGCCAATGCGAAATTACCCCACCAGTCCATTGCCACTTCAGGGTAAAGGTGATCCATTGTCTGGCCATCGTCGTTCACTTTAAAAGATGAATCATCCGGATCGCCATCGGATTGAAACAACTGGGCATAGATATTTTTTACCCCTGATTCTACTCCGCACCAGACCACCACGAATTTACCAAACCAATCCACAGCACAGGATGGATTGGTGCTGACCAAAAGCCCCTGGTATCTATTGACTTTAAAGTTGCCACTCTGAAGTGTTCCCCCGTAATCGATTCTTTGCCCATAGATATTTTGCCCATCTCTGCTGTCCTGCCACACAACCACCGATACCCCCGATGGAGACACTCCAATATCCGGATATTTCTGGGGCAAAAGCTGGGAATTATCATTCACCTTAAATTCACCAAAAGCCACGTCCCCATTTTGCATGAACTTTTTCACATAAATATCAGAGCCATCTTTTAAGTTCCCTCTTCTTTGATCTTCCCAGACAACCACCATCTTCCCGCTCTGATCTGTGGCCACCCGGGGCAATCTTTGCATAGCCCCGGTTTGATCATCGTTTACCTTGAGAGTAGATCCCTTGGCAACATCACCCGGTCCCATCATCTGAGCATAGACATCAAAATCATAATCCTGGGCATGCCTCCAAGAGACCACGTAATTCCCGGACTCATTTATGGAGATGGAGGTTTTTTCCACCTCCGGGAGAGAATCAGCTATGACCATATTTGGTCCTAAGTTATTGCCATCGGTGTCATATTTTTGTACATACAGGGATGGAAGGTCTTTTCTGTAATCGGCCCAAGCTATGATGAATTTACCACTGCTATCAGCTACTATATCCGGGTCTATCTGAAGATCAACTCCGGTGTTGACCTTTTTATCTACGGTTTTTGGCGTTCCATCCCAAAAGAAGAGCCGGGCATAGATGTCCTCATTCCCATTTCTCAAATCTATCCAGGTTATCATAAAATCTTTGTTCTTGCCGAAAGCAACTCTGGGCTGATACTGGATCTCCGTGCCAACGTCCGTATTGGCAATCGTGTTGCTCCCCAACGAACTTCCATCCGAATCATAACGTTGAAAATATATATCCTTATCTCCATCCCGGTAATCGTTCCAGACAATAACAAAAACACCACTGGTATCAGAAGCAACAGATGGCGATTCAGGCAAGACAGCAGCCCCGTCATTCACCTTAATAGTTGATCCTGAAGAGTCTCCTGATGCGTCAAATCTTTTAGCATAGACATTGACTCCTTCGCTCATATCTTTCCAGACAACAACAAATCCCTGGTCAGGGAAAGTTGCCACAACTGGCTTGATTAAAGAAGGGTTAGGTATCTGGATTCCATTGACCTGTATGGGTGAACCATTTGGGGAAAGGTTCGGATTAAATTTCTGGGCATAGATATTCTGTTCCTCCTCCTCCACCCAAACCACAACGAAGCTTGAGTCCTCTAATCTGGCCACATCAGGATCAAGTTGATCAGAAAAATCTATCCCCTGTGGAATCTCAAAGTTAGCCCCTACAGCTGTTCTAGAGGAATCCAGTTTCTGGGCATAGATATCCCAGTCCCCGTTTCGCTCGTCCTGCCAGACAACTATAAAGCTCCCATCTTTGAAAATCGCTACTGAGGGAGATCTCTGATCAAAAGTACTGGGATAGTTTTCCTGGTTAACCTGAAAATCCGACACGTCCAGAAAGTCCCTATTCCATTGGAAGTGATCAGATTCCTTAAAGGAACCTCCCAAAACGGAAATGCTTGAGCTCAGAAAAACCAACGAAACAATGTAAAAAACGATTTTTGAGAATCTTTTAATCATAACCTTTACCTCTTTTTTTGTTTTGTCGTCATCCTCCAATTGAGCTTAAGACAAACATTTCAAGTAACCCTTTCCTATTCGTTTAGCTTATAGAAAAATATGAATTTTCAGTTATTACACAACAGATTCTTTTTAATCTTCAATAATTATTCTCGCTACATTTTGTCTTTATATTATTCATTTTATCGCCTCTATTAAATTCTTGGAAACTTTTGTCTTTTTGATCTCAGATGAGATACGAGTGGGCGAAATAAACCCATCAGGGATTATTATCTTTTTGCAATATGACAGTGGAACCTCTTCAAAGTACGGGTTTTCTATTTTCACATTTTTCATTTTCCCTGAAAACACCTCTTCTGGATCTGCCCGATGTTTATGGCTTTTTCTCCACTTTTCGGAGATGAATTTAGTTTTTTCACTTGCCACATAAAACGGAATCCCTAATTCCTCAGCCAGAAGTGACAGACTATAGGTTCCCACCTTATTCACAAAGCTTTTCTCCGATATGGAATCTGCTCCCACTAAAACCATGTCACATTCCTTAATATAAAGACTCAAGGCAGCATCTATTACCAGGGTAATGGGAATGCCCATTTTCCCTAAACTTTCTGCCAGTTTTCTTCCCTCAAACATAGGTCTTGATTCGGAGACCACCACCTTAAACCTTTTTCGTTTCTCTTTTGCTTTTTTTAGGATGGAGAATACCGCTTTTGAAAAGCTGTAAATTAATATAGTACAGCCGTTGAAAATCAAAGTCTGTCCGATTTCAGCCACATCCTCCAGGGATTTCAATGAGTTCTTGTGAAATTCCCGTGCCTTTTCCCTCACCATATTATTGAGCTGATCTGAGGTGAATCCATTTTTATTCTCCTCGACGGCAACCACAATGGAGTTAACCAGGTTGAAGATGGGAGCCATATCCGGCTGAGCAGAGATTAATGCTTTTCCCACTTTTAATAAGTTTAAATAATACGATGAGGTGGTTTTGGCTTTATTCTTTTGAGAAAAAAGAGTAATGGCATTGGCTGCTTTTCGGGAGATAAGGGAAGCCCCGGACAGGTTATCCTCTTTTATTTCCCTGATCAGGTCCTGGTATCCCCGGTTTTTACGGGGCATAATACTTTCCCGGTATTTTTAAAATGAAGTTTTGCGAATCTTGCTAGGTTTTCTTTTCCCTTTTCCTGGACTAATTTTTTTGCTGTCTCATCTACCGAAGCCGATGCTCCCTTGTTCAAAATCAATCCGGCCTTTTCTGATAGCTGTTCCAATCTGCGTAAGAATTCAGCCCGGGCGATAATCGAGGCAGAAGCTACTGCCAGATCCCTTTCGCCCCGGACAATCTGCTTTAAGTTGATTTTCTTGCCTTTCTCCAGCAGGGCGTTTTTTATGTATCTTTCGTCCCCGAACTGGTCTGAGATTGCCCTGGTACAATCCACCTGCAGCAGGATGTTCTCTATCACTCGAGCGTGCCCCCAGGCTAAAATCCGGTTAAGGTTTTTCATCCTCTCGTAAAGAAGATTATACTTTTCCGGACCGATCACCACTACCGAGTAAAGACAATGGGAGCGGATCTGGTAGTCCAGTTTTTTAATCACATTATCTGATATTTTTTTGCTGTCCCTTATTCCCAGATACCTCATCTTATGCCAGCTTTTCTGATCCAGGTATACCCCGGCGATCACCAGCGGTCCGAAGTAATCCCCTTTTCCGGATTCATCCGTTCCAATCCAGCTGGTATCAGTTCTTAATTTTCTTTTTTTGACCTTTGTATCTTTATTTTCCATCTTTTTCAAATTTTTTTATGCTTGATCAACCAAATTTTACGCCCTCTCTATGTATTCGCCAGTGCGGGTGTCCACTTTCACATGCTCGCCCTCCTTGACAAATAAAGGAACCTTTACCTTAAGTCCCGTCTCCAGGGTGGCGCTTTTCATGATGTTGGTAACCGAGTCCCCTTTGACCGCAGGCTCAGTGGATGTGATCTTCAAAACCACAGAAGTGGGAAGGTCCAGGTTTAAAGGATTACCTTCGAAGAAAAGAATTTTATATTCATCGTTTTCCTTTAGATACCATCTGGAATCCCCCAGCTGTTCACCGGTCAGGGTGATCTGCTCATACGTTTTTGAATCCATGAAGACATATTCTTTCTCCGAGGAATACAAAAACTGCATGATCCTATCCTGAAAATCGGGCTCCTCAAAAGTTTCACCAGCGGAGAAGGTCCTCTCCAGCACAGCACCGGTCTTTAGATTTTTCAGTTTGGTCCGCACAAAAGCTCTTCTTTGAGCGGTGCGTGCATGTTGAAAATCTACTATGAAATACGGTTCACCATCGATTTTAATCCTTAATCCTTTGCGAAAATCTGTTGTCGAGAGCATAACCTCCTCCCAATAGGTTCAAGATCGACCTCTCATATTTTTCATCAATATAATAAAATCAAAAAAGAATGCAACAGGTAGTTGCATAAAAATTGATTCATAAAAAAATATTACGAATATAAAAATGATTTTTAATATCTCCTTATTGATATTCAGATGGATTAAATGACCAGCAATTAACGCTTCTAAAAAGCCAGAAAAATTTATTTTAGGATATACTTCTGAATCCTCTGAGATTTCCTACATAGCTCTGCATGATCTGTCTACATGTACACATTTTGATATATCGCTGGAAAAAAGAAATCAATTCAAGGGCTTTAGCCTCGTTGTTGTGTAACTCCATCATAATTTAATTCTCAAACCGGACGGGTGTCGCCAATGACTTATCATACAAAGACTTAACGGTAGGGGCTTTTCCGGAACCTGATTAAAAAAGATATTAAAGAAAGGCTGTAAAAAAACCGAAAAATTAAATGGTGTATCTGTAGAAAAAAACTCTAATTAACAAGTGAAATAATATTTATGCCAGTATCTTTCAGGTTGCTAAGTTTTTAAAATAAGGGGGGGTAAATGCTGGATTTAGTCGTTTTGGAGGAATTAAAAAGAAAAAAGAAAATACCCAAAGAATGGCTTCTAAAGGATAGGAAAAAAGAGTTCGTTATAAAAGATTCAAGAAAAAAAGAACAAAAAGTCTCTTAATGAAAATCCCATCTGAACCTTCCGGATTTCTCTCCTCCTGAGAAGAGAAGGGGAATACTTTCCATAAAAAAACCCAGCCTGAAAAGCTGGGTTTTAAATTAAGAAGAAATAGTATCAGTTAAGCACAGGGTTCAGGTCCGGATTTGAAAAGATAATTTATCAGATAAACCACATCAGAAATCTCGCAAACTCCATCGCAATTACTATCTCCGGATTCAACTGGGACAGGTTCTGGTCCGGACTTAAATATATAATTAACTAGATAAACCGCATCCTGAATCTGCACCTCTCCATTACCATCCGCATCGCCAGCTAAATATTTCAGAACGCCCACAATAGCAAAATCATCAATGCTCCATCCGCCCAGATGTAATCCCAAATCAGTTTTTATTTCAAATCTCACCTGAACCGAATCGGCAGAGTCAGCATATGCTGAGATATCCAGATCGTGGTGAGCCCATTTGAAATCTATGTGATCCCAATCATAGTCATTTACCCAGACCAAACTATCGTTGATATAGATGACCGCTGTATCATACTCCGATTTCTCCACAGCCAGCCAGCGGTAAAACCAGAGCCTGGTCTTTTCAAATCTTTTGCAGTTGATCACAGGTGAGTCGAGATAATTATGGACATCATCTTCATAGTTATCGTTCAGATCATTACCCCATACTTTATTTCCGGAATGGGCATAAGTGGGATCAGTCCGGCTTCCAGCCTGCGGGGCTCCGTGTTCCCAGTCATCCTCCGACACATAATAGTCGTGAGTCCAGCCATTGTCATCTCCCTCCATATCATCTGCAAAGGCGGTGTCGAACTTCCCCACGAAAAGATAGAAACTGGCATCAAAATTCCCCTGATCGCAAGCTATAGCTAATTCAAAATCGACTCTCTCCGCATTCTGCACTGCAGAGTCTATCTCAAATGAGAAATGGGGAGAATTGGAGGTTACTACCTGGTATAGAGGTATATCAGAAAAAGTAGCAACCGAATCGACGAGGATAATTCCGGGATAGGTAGTACGTAAGGTTGCCTGAACCCCGGTTGCAGTATCGGACTGGATATTAGTTAAATTCACTGAAACATTTATTGTCTCACCAGGATCAAAACAGCTATCTCCATTGCCAACTGATTCTACAGCATTTTTATCCTCATAAACCAGCTCCACTGGATCAGGAGGATAAATCGGCAAAACCGTGCTTCTACCTATGCCTGCAGTCCCCCACTTTATATGAAAATAACCGTCCATACCCCAGCCACTACCCCAGCTGTTTTTACATATCCAGGCGCCCTCTCCACCGCAAGAGGTATCAGCCCAGCCAACAATAACTATGGCATGGCCTCCGAGCGGACTACCTGAAGTATATTCGTAGCATCCTTCCTCATACCAATAGTAAAAATCCTCATACACAGTGAAACCACTGTAAACCGGACCGGTGAGAAGTGCCGTTTTAATGGCGTTCACATCATTTTCCACATAAACCCAGTCCTTTAGTTTCGCAACCACCTCACATTCTTCCTGGGTGCAGGACACATTATGACTTGCCTGGTATGGCATACAGGACTCCAGGACCGCACCATATCTTTTGAAAAGCTCATATACTGGTTCAGCCCAGCCACCCTCACATCCATCCTTGACATAAATATTACAGGACAAAACCTGCTGTTCTGAGAGATCATACTCTACGTTATCATGCTTCTTAACAGCCGCCTCAAACGCACCGGTTGCAGCAAAATCCCAGCAACTCCCGCAGTGCCCTTGGCTTTTTACCGGAGTGACTATACCCGAATCACGCCAGTCAAAGTAAGAAGGGAAAAGAATATCTTTGGCAGCGGTTAATTTGGGCTGTTTTTCCAGCCATTCCTCGTAATCTTTGGGAGGGTTATGACCCAGCATCTGCTTTGCCTGCTCAATTGTGAGTTCCGAAGTCCAGTTTCTACCTGCAGTCCAGTGATAACCTTTCTCATCGATTTTTTTCTGCATTTCAGCTATTTTTTCATCCACCTCATCCGCCCAGGCAGATCTGAAAACAAAAATGGAGAAAATACCAAAAAGTAAAAGTAATGCAAACAAAACCCTTAGATTTTTAAGAATTGAATGTTGCATCTTGAACTCCTTTTACCCCCAGAAGGTTAATTTTTCAAACATCGATAAAAAGGGCATCTTAAATGCCGGATGCCCTCATTTATAAAATACGTTTTTTTCCAAATAAGTCAAGACTGAATTCAATATTAAACTCTTGAAAATTACCTTGTATGAATACTTGCAGCTTACATATCAAATATCGGCATGGCGATCTTCTTTGTTTTTAATGACTTAGAAGCAAGAATAAAGTTAAAGGTCTATTTCTAACTTTTCTTTACACTATGAAATTAAGTGTAATGCTCAGAAGTAGTTTACATGAAATCAAAAAATCCTTAAGCCTTACGACTTAAGGATCAGAAAGAGACTTGCTGAAACTGAGGAGAAAAATTAGAATCAAAGTTTATCCTTCAATCTTTCCACTTCTTTCTTAAGATCCATTAGCTCTTCCTTGAGGTCTTCTAACTCCTCCCGAAGCCCTTCATCCTCAGATTTTTTGAGTCTATATTTTTCAATATATGGATTCCGGTATGGAGGCGAGGGGATGGCGAGAAGCTTATCATCGAAGTTCTTAAAAAAATATGAAAGTTGGCTTTTATCCTCCTGTACTTCCACGGCGAAGGTTTTTCTTGACCCTTTTCTCAAAACATCGATTTTAACCTCATCCCCTTCCTCTTTATCAGATAAAGCGTCGGACATATCCTCTTCATTTTCAATTTTTTTGCCATCCATCTCCAGGATAACATCCCCTGCTCTCAAACCTGTCTTATAGCCAGTACCATCCTCGTCCAGTTCCGCTATCAAAGCACCTTCTCCATCTTTCAATCCGAAATACTCACCCAGCTGCTCATTCAGATCCCAGAGATTAACACCTATCTTCCCCTGTGTTGATTCACCGAAACCGAAAATCCTGATCTTATTTTTTTCGCCTCTTGGCTTTTTAACATTTAACTTGTCGGAATCGATCTTGAGATAGGTGTCACTTTCCTTTCCTTGACCTATTTTCACTTCAATTATCTTTTTGTCTCCGTCCCGGATTACAGTGATATTTGCCACCTCATCCGGTTTGGCTTTCCTGACCAGCTTCATGAGCTGATTGGCGTCCACAACCCTTTCGTCATTGAATTCAACGATAACGTCTCCTCTTTCGATTCCCGCCTTATCTGCCGGGCTTTCATCCACGACTTCGTTCACCAGAACACCTTTAAGGGACTTCAGATTCATCGCCTCCATTAGCTCAGTGGTGATATCCTGAATATAGACTCCCAGCCACCCCTGAGAGGCAGCCTCAGAATCAGCTACCAGAAGCGAGAAAGAGAAAAAGGAAATGAGAAAAAGGACCAAGGTTCCCAGAATCAAGCTCTTCTTAGACATCTTTTACTCCTTTCTTTTAATTTTCACCAATAATTACAATCAGATTCTAAGAAAGTTCCAGATTTTTTGTAGAGACCACTCTAAATCTTCGGCGACCAATAGGCTGAAAATGGTTCTCACGATTATTGTCCATATTAAGGAGAAATTATTAAAAAAAGCCGGCAAAAGCCTGCTCTAACCACGGAAAGCTAAAAGCTTAGAACTGAGGATCGTCAAAGGAATGCTCAAAGCATACACAGCCTCCACAACTTAAAAAAGGCGATTCTTAGGTTTTGACAGGAGAGTTTAATTCCTCCAAAAAGAGTGGGCAGATAGAAGCAGGAGGAGGTCACCGGATCAACTGGTGACCTCCTTTGGGTGTTTTGAAGACCGAGTACTTACTCTACCTGACCTTTGAACCACTGCATTGATAGCTCAGCATCCTGGTGCAGGTCCGTTGTGTAGAAGGTAATTGCACAAGTAAACAATATCTGTAACATCCACGACTCCATCACAGTTACAGTCCCCTGCTCCCACAGGGCATGGTGGAGGGCCGCTCCTGAAAACATAGTTGGACAAATAAACCACATCGCTAATCACGATTTCACCATCCGAATTTGCATCACCGATAATATACTGGTATTCATCAATACCCATGTCGATTCTGCGTCCACCTCCATCAGGGACGTCGAAATTAGGGTCACCAGCATCTATACAGGCTGAGGTGCAAAGTAAGGCATAACCAGTAGTATCAGCGAACATCGGGTCAATGCTAATATTATAGAAATCATCACAGGGATCACCGTTAAAATTAGTTGTTGTAAACTCGCCGACTTTTGAAGGGAGGTCCACATAATTCCCGCAAGGATTATTCCATGAGTTGTTGTACATTACGGTGGGGTTACTTTCTTCCCCTCCCATCTGTCTATCGTCTATACCAGTTCCACTTCGGCTATTTGAGATGACGTTATTCTTGATAACGCAATCGGACTTGTACATCGCTATTCCCGTACCCTCTCCGCCACAGGTCCCACCTGAACCATTGCGGTCTATTGTGTTGTTCACAATTATGGCTTCAGAGTAGAGTTCGAGATTAATTCCACCACCATCGTTGTTATGGACGTTATAGCTTATGATATTGTTACTTATACTGGCCGAGGAGTAATTTAGGCAGTGGATTCCACCGCCATTCATATTGGACGTGTCATGGCTTATGACGTTGTAACTGATCTCAGCTAAAGAGCTGTCATAGCAGCAGATTCCACCACCCCCACCCCCCGCATAGTTATAAGATATGGTGTTGGCAGTTATGATGGGTGAAGATCTACGGCAACAGATACCTCCACCATCTAAGGCTCGGTTATTCAATATGACATTGTTTTTGATAGTCGGTGAAGAGTTATTACAGAAAATCCCACCTCCCTTTCGACCACCCGGCGTAAACAGAATGCCGATCCCTTTTCTAATCGTAAATCCCTGGATAATGGAGCTTGAACCCTCTCCGTTTACGAATCGAACCACACTCCCTGTGTCAGCAGCACCTATCTCCGAGGTATCTGCGTCAATAATCGTGGATTCAATGGTGGCCTCATTACCATCATAGATGAAGTTACTGGCAACTAAAATCGCCTTTCCGTCAAAAGTTATCCTTTCATAATAAGGTGAACCTTTCGCCACCAAGACCGTATCTCCATCCACAGCCCCGTTAATCCCTTTCTGAATGGTAGAGGAATCAGATGGCACATTAATTATTTTTGCCAAGGTCGGGCTTGAAGCTAAACAAAGGCAAGAGCAAACTAAGACTAAAGCTATCAGCTTCATACAACCTCCTATGTTGAATTGTTTATAACTGCATTAAGAAACCATCTCCCCTTGCACAAAATACTATCTGTCTCTGTCCCAAAATAAGGACAACTTTTTGATGTTAAGGAAATCCGCTCATAAAGATAACCTCCTATGTTATAGTTTTACAAACCACAATAAGACCACTCCCTTCCACGCTGGAAAGGTCTCTTTTCTGTTTTTCCAGCCTCTGTCCTTAGGACAAGCCGCCATATACAACTCACCACCCTGGCTCACCAGTTGCGGTCACACTCACCACCAATCACATCAGTGCAGTAGGCAGAAATGCTACACGACGTTTGTTGCACATAGACAGATAAAGGAAAGCTTGTTTTTTGACTTCCTCTTTGGTTATTGGATTCTCTCCCCCTCTACGTTACTCCCTGTAACGCTATAGCAAAACCTGCTAATCCGATTGGTATCTCGCCCTGGTTGTCTAGATTTTTAATATGTCGAAACCTTATAAATATATTAATTTATCTTGAATTGTCAAGAGGAAATTTCGAAAATTACAGAGAAATATAGATTTTAGATTGAGTGGAAAAGCTCCGGCGAGCTTTTTCTAATATCTATAAGGGTAAATACATTAGAGTTCGGATTTTCTCGTTTGTTTGTTCTTCACTCAACAATACTGTAATTATCTGTCCCTAAGTAAATTAAAACAAAAAAGCAGGTCAAAGACCTGCTCCAACAACTTACAACCAATTACCAACAACCGAATCAGTCTTGTTAGTAACAGCTATCTCTGAAGCTTAAATTCGTTGAAATCGGAAAATGCTTCATCAGCATACTTCAGGACAAATTCCTGAAGCTCTTCAGTGGAAGCCGCCAATATAATTCTATCTTCTACCAGCTGGTGAGGGATTATAATCTCCTTCTTAGCAATTTTCTCTTTAACCCAACCCTGATCCAGCCAGGCAACACGAATGATATCCCCATCTTTTTGAACTCTCCAGATGGTATGTGCTGGAATTAGATGGAATGCATCGTGTTCCTTACTGACTTGGGGATAAACGTCAAAAAACTTGAGCTCTCCCAGCTTTACCAGATGCACTTCAAATTTCAGCCCCTGACCCTCTGTGATATAGGTCAAATCATAAGCTTTTTCTCCTCCATCCTTAAACACCAGGGTATCATCCTCGTTCTGTCCAGCCCAGGTTCCCAAAAAAGAAGGATCGAATACTAAATCCTTTTCGGTAAACAACGGATAAAGAGACGATACCAGACATCCAGCAATAAGCAATACAAAACCCAAAGCAAGCGATATTTTCAGGGTACGCATTCTGGATCTCCTTAAGTTTAAAGGTTAACAAGTTAATTTAAAAAACTAATATATTAATTCTCCCAATATACTTATTTTTCTATTCATTTGTTTCCTATCTTATCTTTTTTTCAATAAGTTCAAATATAACATATTTTTTCACTAATCAATAATCATTTTAATCTTATTTATAGGTTAGATTTTAAATTAAGAAGGATATGTATATTGAAATCCCAAGGATTAGCAATAAAATAAAAAGCAGGTCAAAGACCTGCTCCAACAACTAACAACCAATAACCAACAACCGAATCAATGCGGAAGGGGGGATTTGAACCCCCACGGCTCTCGCCGCCACCCCCTCAAGATGGTGTGTCTACCTATTCCACCACTTCCGCAGCAAAATCTTCATTTTTTATCCTGTCCCTCCTCTGGAACAGGAGGCAACTTTGCCTTATCCGTTTGCTGCTCCTGATCAGGCACTGACGGGAGCTGAACTTTACCTTCCTCTCCGGTTTGGGAGGGAGTGGGTATAGCGGTTGCCGGGGGTGAGCCTCTTTCCATATCCTTTTGCGCCTCCTCCTGCACCGTACCCTCCATATTCGTAGTACGCTGTCCCGGGGTCATGAAGCTCAAGCCCATACTTATGACGAAAAACGCTGCACCCAGAATAGCTGTAGCCTTTGAAAGAAAGGTAGCTGCACCTCTTCCTCCGAAAACCGCACCGGTTATCCCTGAACCGCCAAAAGCTCCAGCCAGACCCTCTCCCTTGCTGGATTGAAGCAGAATAGAGATCATCAGGGCGACACACACCAGAACGTGAATGCTAAGCACTAAACCGTACAATTAATTCCTCCTTCTAAATTATAGCCGATCTTATTATTTTCTCAAATGAATCAGTTTTCAAACTTGCACCTCCGACCAAAGCTCCATCGATATCAACCTGATTTAAAAGATCCTTTGCGTTCTCCGGTTTCACTGAACCTCCGTATAGAATAATCTTGCTCTCATAAACTTCCTGGGAATATAAACCTTTTAACTTCTCCCTTATGAAACGATGAACATCGTTGGCTTGTTTGGGAGAAGCTGTTTTTCCAGTGCCTATAGCCCAGACCGGCTCATAAGCAATCACCACTTTTTTAGCTTCCTTTTCGCTCAATTCCTCAAAGGCTCCTTTTAGGTGATTTTCTACTACCTCCTCGGTTTTCCCGGCTTCCCGTTCCTCTAATCTCTCGCCAACGCAGACTATGGGATTAAGCCCAACTTCCAGAGCTTTTTTTAGTTTTTTATTTATTATCTCATTGGTTTCGCTAAAATACATTCTTCTTTCAGAATGACCTAATATCACAAAACTGCATCCCGAACTTAAAAGCATTTTAGCGGATATCTCTCCGGTGAAGGCTCCCTCATCCTCCCAGTGCATATTCTGAGCACCCAGATGAATATTAGAACCCTCTATTCCCTTTTTCACAGAGCTTAAAGCAGTAAAAGGCGGGCATAACACAATTTTTATTGAATTCACATCTTTCAGTCTATTTTTTAAAGAGGAAGCCAGCTCATAAGCCTCCTTATCCGTTTTATACATCTTCCAGTTACCAGCAATAACAGGTATTCTCATCATCATTCTCCAATCTCTTTTACTCTCTACTCTCTACTCTTCACTCTTCACTCATCACTTTTTACTCTTTACTCTTTACTCTTTACTCTCTACTCTATACTCTCAACTCTCTACTCTTCTCTATCAGTCAATGCTGCCACACCGGGAAGGGTTCTTCCCTCCAGAAACTCAAGCGAAGCTCCGCCACCAGTGGAGATGTGGGTCATTTTATCATCCAGTCCCGCTTTAGCCACAGCAGCAGCAGTATCCCCACCGCCAACGATGGTGGTAGCACCTCTTGCAGTAGCTTGAGCCAGAGCCTGAGCTATCTTCAGTGTTCCTTCAGCGAATTTCTCCACCTCAAATACTCCCATAGGACCGTTCCAGACAATAGTCTTGGCAAGTTCGATCTTTTTACAGAAAATCTGAGAGGTCTTGGGACCAATGTCTAAGCCTTTCATATCAGCGGGTATCTTATCATGATCAACGACTCTGGATTCAGATTCTGCATTTGGCTCTTTAGCTACTACTACATCCACAGGGAGACTCAACTCCACCTTTGCAGTCATCAATATCTTTTTAGCCAGGTCAAGCTTGTTCTCCTCCAGAAGAGAGTTACCGGTTTCCATTCCTATAGCTTTAAGAAATGTGAAAGCCATGCCCCCGCCGATCAGAAGGACATCCACCTTATCCATCAGATTCTTTATCACATCAATTTTGCCCGATATCTTTGCTCCACCTAAGATGGCCACAAAAGGGTGCTTGGGATCAGACAAAGCCATGTCCAGATACTTCAGCTCCTTCTGCATTAGATAACCCGCAGCGCATTTATCGAAATATTTGGTCACACCTTCAGTGGAGGCATGAGCTCGGTGAGCAGTGCCAAAAGCATCGTTTATGTAAAGCTCGCCCAGACCTGCTAATTTTTTTGCAAACTCCGGATCGTTTTTCTCCTCCTCGGGATAGAATCTCAAGTTCTCCAGAAGAATGCATTCACCAGGATTCAATTCGGATACAGCTTTCTCCACCTTAGAGCCGATGCAATCGTCAGCGAATTTAACTGGTTTTCCCAGAAGCTCTTCCAGTTTTTTGGCTGAGGGTTTTAAGCTCATCTCAGGGACCTTTTTCCCTTTAGGCCTGCCCAGATGTGACATCAGGATTGCCTTGCCCCCATCCTCCAGAATTTTTTTAATAGTAGGCAATGACTCCCTAATTCTTTTGTCGTCTGTGACCTCAAGCTTATCGTTCAAAGGCACGTTAAAATCCACCCGAACCAGAACCTTTTTATCCTTTAAATCTAAATCATCTATAGTCAACTTGTCCATAATTACTCCCTCAAAGATTTAATTAATTATGAAAAACAGAATTAGGCAACTTTTAACATATATTATGACAAAGACTAATAATTCTTTTTATTCGACTTAAACCTTTTAAAGATTATGTGCTCATTTTGCCATCAATTCCAGCATCTCGATCATCCGGCAGGAGAATCCCCATTCGTTGTCATACCAGGAGAAAACCTTAGCCAGATTCTTTCCCATAACCATGGTGGAGAGTGCATCGAATATGGAGGAATAGGGATTATGAATAACGTCAGCAGAGACGATTGGATCTTCAGTATATTGCAGGATACCCTTCATCTTTCCTGATGCTGCCTTCTTCATGGCGTTGTTTATATCCTCAACAGTGGCATCTTTGGAGAGCTCGCAGGTTAAATCGACAATGGAACCGGTGATGACAGGTACTCTTAGGGCGATGCCATCTAATTTTCCTTTCAGCTTCGGAACAACCAGAGATAGCGCTTTTGCTGCACCGGTAGTGGTGGGAATGATAGCTGCGGCAGCTGCTCTGGCTCTACGTAAATCCTTATGAGGCGCATCCAGAAGTCTCTGATCCGCAGTATAGGCATGGACTGTGGTCATAAAACCACGGACAATACCAAAGTTATCGTCTAAAACTTTGGCTATGGGAGCCAGGCAGTTGGTAGTGCAGGAGCCGATAGTGAGCACCTCAGCTTTGGGATCGTATTCATCCTGGTTCACTCCCAGAACAATAGCCGGAACCGGATCAGAACCCTTAGCCGGAGCAGAGATCAAGACCTTCTTTGCTCCTGCCTGGATATGTTTTTTGGCATCTGAAGCTGTGCGGAACTTTCCGGTTGACTCCACTACAAAATCCACACCCAGCTTCTTCCAGGGGAGGCTGGAAGGGTCTTTTTCCGCGAAAACCTCCATACTTTTGCCATCCACTACGATATTGTTCCCCTCTGCTTTGACCTCTACGTCCAGAACTCCATGCACCGAATCATATTTCAAAAGATGAGCCAGGGTTTTAGCGTCGGTTATGTCATTCACCGCTACAAATTCCAGGTTGGAATTATTCATTCCAGCCCGGTAGACCAACCGTCCTATTCTACCGAATCCGTTGATACCGATCTTAATGGCCATGAAAAACCTCCTTGGTTTTTTACAGTTTACCTATTTATTCCCAACACATATGCAAAACCTAAAGTAAGCTGGTAACCACTGTAATCCTTAATACCCCCAACCTCCTCTCCAAACTTTACCCAGCGGTATTTAAAATCAAAATTAAGGATCAGGTATTTGCTTAGATTAAAATCCAGGCCAGTTCCGGTAAAAACACCAAAGGCTGAACGGGTTTTGACATATCCCTCAAAGAAATATCTATACCCGGGATAAACAGACCCATAATCCAAGCTCCTGGACCCCACGACATAAGAGACTCCTAAATCCAGGTAGGGCTGCCAGGAAGTTTGAGGTTTATAGGAAAGAGGGTAGAAATACCCTCCCAAAGACATGGGATATATAACCACCGATTCCCAGTAATAATCATTACCTTGTTCGTACCTTATCTCTCCCCTGTCACATGAACCCAACGAGAGCTCCGCTAAAAATCCCTTTTTTAATCCATAGGTAAAAAAGACCTCGCCATAGGGGCTCACAGTTTTGGAGGAGGTTTGGTATTCAGGTATTCGCGGTTCAACTGCAGCAGAGCTCATCCTCCACATTCCAATTCTCAGCCCGATCAGATTAAAAGTTGAAACGTCCTCTCCAAAACAAAGATCAGAACTAAAAAGGAATAAAGCTAAAAGGAGGATGCAAGAGAATCCTCTTTTCACCAAGTTAACCAAAGAAAGTTTCAGCAATATCATAAAGCTCATCATCTACGGTTTTAGTTTTGGAGATCACCTCGGATAAGTTTATGGGAACGATTCGATTACCACTCAAACTGACCATTTTACCGAAGAGTCCTTTGTGGATGAAATCCACTGCTGCTACACCATATCTGGTTCCCAGAAGGCGATCAAATGCAGTTGGGGTACCCCCTCTCTGAATGTAACCTAAAATAACGAATCGAGTTTCAAATCCAGTTCTCTTTTCGATTTCAGATGCTAAAACCTTGCCAATTCCTCCTAATCGTACGTGACCAAAGGCATCCACAGCAGCATCTTGAACCACCAGCTTATTTGCCTCTTTTTCCCTTAGGTGGATTTTAGCACCTTCAGCCACAACCACTATACTGAAATCCTTGCCTCGAGCGTGCCTTTTATTGATAACCTCACATATTTTATCCATATCCACTATCTTCTCGGGAATCAGGATCAGATCAGCTCCTCCGGCAATTCCAGCCTCAACAGCTATCCATCCAGTGTGTCTCCCCATTACCTCAATCACCATAACTCTGTTATGGGACTCAGCAGTGGTATGAATTCGGTCTATAGCCTCCATGGCTATATTAACTGCAGTATCAAATCCGAAGGTGTAATCTGTACCGTAGATGTCGTTGTCAATGGTTTTAGGAACTCCCACTAACTTCACCCTAAGGGAGAGTTTTGCTGCCACTCCCAGGGTGTCCTCTCCTCCAACTGCTATTAAGGCATCGATTCCCCACTTTTCCATATTCTCAATTAATGATTTCTCACCATCTCCCTCTTTATATGGATTAGTACGGGAAGTTTTCAGGATGGTTCCTCCCCGATGCAGAATTCCACTGACCTTATCCAGACTCATCTCAATGATATACCCCTCCTCCAAAAGCCCCTTCCAGCCTTCCAGTATCCCCACTACCTCATAGCCATAGTACATAATCGATCTTTTGACTACCGCTCTTATAACCGCATTCAATCCCGGGCAATCTCCTCCGCCTGTTAGAAGTCCAATCTTCATTTACTCTCCTCCTCACAAAGGTTTCTAATATACGTAATAAAACCGACCAGTCAAGTGATTAAAAAAATCTCGGTGAAATATTTTAAAATCCCGCCTTTTTAGTGCAAAACTTATTTTGAAAATCGATGAATCAGTACAGAATTCAGGTTCCCTAAAGTTCTTCGACTATCCTTTTGATCTCCTTTAGCTCCTTTACCTCATAATCAGGTTGAATCTCCTGATAAAAGGCACTGGTCTTGTTGAAATGAACGGCAATCATTCCTGCGTCTTTTGCCCCCCTCACATCTGTTTTGAGCTCATCCCCAATATGAACGGAATGGGAGGGTTTGCTTTTCAACTTTTTTAGGGTAAATAGAAAAATCTGGGGATCGGGCTTGCGAATCCTTAGCTCATCGGAGAAGGTTAAAATATCAAAATACTTCAGGATGTGATAGCTCTCCAGTGATTTTCTTAGAACTTTCCCTGGTGAACGGCCGGTATTGCAAATCAAACCCAGTTTATATTTCTTATCTTTCAGAAAATTGAGAATCTCATAAGACCCTTCAATAATATCAGGCGGACTCTGAAGTATTGATTCAGTATAGGCTTTCTCTATTTTGTTCAGTAAATCGGAAGATAGAATTAAATCAAAATCCGTCAGAAATTCCATAAGGATTTTTATCTGATCCTGGGAATTAAAATCCAAATTCCTTTCCCAAAAATCCCAGCACCTTTTAAAGGTTAAGTCCAGTGCTTTTTCCACCTTTTCCTTTTCCATCTTTAAACCGTGACTTAGAAAAGCCTCAGTTATCCCCTGGCTTCTGGCTTTCTGAAATCTCAAAGCATCCTGCGGGGTATTGGAGATCAACGTATTCCAGAGGTCAAATGTTATGGTATTGATCAAAACTCACCCGGTTTTTGAAAACTCAAAATTCCCCTATTACCCCTTAACAATATTCTCAAAAAGAATAGATTTCTACATCGGTACATAAAGACGTTTTTCGGTTCAGGCTTTTCCGTCTTATTTGCTACGGGCAACCTAGTGCGGGACCATCATTGAAAAGATAATTCACCAGATAGACAACATCAACGATACTAACCATGTAATCACAATTGGCATCTCCAGCTTCATAGGGTACGGGCTCAGGGCCATCATTGAAAAGGTAATTCACCAAATACACGGCATCTACGATCTGGGCTTCCCCATCATTGTTGGCATCACCGGGGATATAAGAGAAAACCCGGAAGCACCAGGTTTGATCTGAGAATTTCTCCTGTCCCCATCTGTCAAAAGCTTTAACTTTCCAAAAATAGCTTTTCTCCAGCTCTGGGCCGATCAAATCACTTGCTGTGTAGAAACTATCCGAGATGTTAGAAACAACAGTGGTGGATCCGGGATCAAATATGATTGATTCACCATAATACAGGGTGTAAAACAGGTTATCATCCGGGTCCGGGTCAAGCGGTTCCTCCCAGCCCAGAGTAAGCGTGTCCTCAAATATCTTGATAGAATCTGCAGGAAAAAGAAGAGTAAAGTTTTCAGGGGGCTCAGGTAAATAGGTCTGGAAACTATAAGTCTCCGTGCTCCACCTCTCCAGATTGTAAGTATCAAAAGCCTTCACCTTCCAGTAAAAAACCTGATCGTCGGTCAAATCGGATAGTGTACTGAAGGTATCGGTGGAACAAACCACAGAGTCCTTTATTGTAAAGGTGGGATCCGTTGAGTAGAAAAGTGTGTAGTTCACCACATCCCCTGGATCCTCATCCTCAGCTGCCTGCCAGTGGAGGGTAGCTGAAAGCTCCCATATTGTATCCTCATCTGCAGGCATAATCAAAGAGAAAATACCTGGTGCGTGATAGCCTGCGCTACTTATCCCCACTAAAGCGAAATCATCTATATTCCAGCCACCTATATTTATCCACTCATCTGAGGCTATCTGGAATTTAATCTTAACGGATGAGTTGTTATCCGCATAGGAGGAGATGTCTATGTCCTGGTTCTCCCAGGCATAGTCAACATGATCCTGCGAGGTTTGGTTCTCCCAGATTTTATTGCCATTGACAAAAATCCTGGCATGATCATAGATTCCCCTTTCCACTGCCAGCCACCTATGAAACTGAAGCCTTACCTTCGAATATCCGCTACAGTCGATAATCGGTGATTCCAGATAATTATTTATCAGGTTGGGATAATCCCCCACCAGACCATTACCCCAGACATCGGTGCCTGAAAAGGCAGATATGGGATCCGAACGACTCCATTCGGAAACAATCCCATGCTCCCAATCATCCTCACCCATTGTGTAACCATGAGTCCATCCATTATCCCCACCCTCCATATCATCAGAGAATACAGGCAATAACTCTCCCACAAAAAGGTAAAAGCTATCTTTGTAAGTACCCTGATCCGCTTGAATGGTAAAAAGAAAATCAACTCTTGTTCCCTGAGGGACTGAAGGGTCAACGTCAAATGTAAAATGAGGGTAATCTGAAGCCCTTTCCTGAGAATCAGGGATATCTGGAAAGGTAGCTGACGAATCGGTAACCGTAATGCCGGAATAGGAAGTACTTAAAATTGCCGAGACATTAGTGGCATCTTCAAATCTAATATTCTTTAAGGTGAGCTGGAGATTGATGGTCTCGTCTGGCTCGATTATCCCGTCATTGTCTCCTGCGGAATCTGTTGCCAGATAATCCTTGTAAGTCAGCAGGGTATGTGGTGAAGGAGTGTAGTTGATCAAGTCGACTCCGTATCCGATATTACACGATCCGTATTTGATGTAGAAAAATCCACCCAAACCCCATCCTGTTCCCCAGCTATTTTTGCAGATCCAGGCACCCTCTCCTCCACAAGAAGTATCAGCCCAACCGATGATCAAAACTCCGTGATTAACAGATGATGTACCAGAATTCTCATAACAGCCACCAGTATAATACCTGAAGTCATTATAGACCGTCATAGCTGATGCCACCGGACCAGTTAAAAGTGCGGTTTTAATTGAATTCACATCATTGGGCACACCAGACCACCCCTGGATCTTGTCCACCACTTCACAGGTAAGCTGGATGCAGGGATCGGTATCATTGGCATGGTAGGGCATGCAGGATTCATAAATTCCTCCGAAATGCATGAAGAGTTCATAAGCGTCGCTCATCCATCCTCCGGTTTCACAATTTCCTCCGTAAAGATTGCAGGAAAGAACGTGCTGTTCTGAAAGATCCACCTCCCAACCATCGTAGATTTTTATCATGGATTCAAAGGCAGCAGTGGCACAGAAGTCCCAGCAACTGCCGCAACCAGCCTGGTTTTTCACCGGAGTTACCCCGCTGGAATCCCTCCAGTCAAAGACCGTGGGGAAAGAAGCCGGAGATTTAAGTGTGAACTCCCCCGTTTTCTTCATCCCCTCCTCGTAACGCGGGGAAACCACCACCCCTAAAAGTCTTTGGAATTCTTCATCTGACAGCCCGGATACAGACGTTCTGCCAGCAGTCCAGCTGTACCCTTTCTCTATTATCATTCTCTGAACCTGATCCAGAGTGAGGTCTTGTGAACTTTCCGCCAAGACAACACCCGTACTTAACATCCAGAAAAAAACAAGAAAAGGAGCAATTCTCCATAAATCCCAGCTTCTCATAATAATTCTCCTATATATCTTTATCTTTCAAATAACTAGGTTTAATTTAATATACGTAATTAAAGCCCATCTGTCAATCCATAATTCCTCTATCTTTATATAAATTATCGACAAATAAGGATAGCTTAGTTAAAAATTTCTCTAAGAAATAGAAGAAACAAAATCTTATTTCGAAGGAGTTTAAAGCACTGGATTTCTTGAAGGTTTAATAGCGGTAATAAAGTTATTTACTGAAAGGATAGATGACCAAGTAACCTAACCACCAGCTTTTTAAAGTATCTTTGCCAGAAGGGTAAACTATTTACAATTTATTATTTACCATCTACTATCTACCATCCACTATGCGCTATCCACCGAGAATTATCTCCCGGAGATACTTTGTGGGTGGAGAACCATGTCCCAATAATTTCTGGTTGAATTCCTTCAGGTTAAATTCTTTGCCTTTTCTTTTCTTGTATTCCTGGTAGAGATTGAAAACCTCCTGAAAACCGACAAAGTATGTGGAGAGCTGGGTGGAGGTAAGTTTAGCCCGAATTAGCTTACCCTTAGCCTCAGACTCCTCCTGGAAGGCACCTTCTACCATCAGTTTCATCGCTTCCTCATCTGACATCTTTCCAGTATGCAGTTTAGCATCCAGAATACTGTTGGTCACTGCCCTGAGGTACATTTTCAATCTCATCATCTTCAATCTGGGATTTGAGTTTTTAAATCCCTGATC
>CAYURP010000021.1:0-50618 GCA_964447175.1 uncultured Ignavibacteria bacterium
GGATATTAGTTATCTCTGATTATCATGCTAAGGGAGAGGTTCTTCCCGAATTTATTAAAATGGTAAAAGATATAAACTTTAACATAATCTGTTTTACTGGAGATATTCTCAAATGGAGGGGCAAAGCCACTGAATGGGCCAATGCCCGAAAGGAGAATAGAGCACCTGATAAAAACAAAGCCGGCATAAAAGAGGAAATCGAGGAAAATGCAGAGGTCTACAGAAAATTGTATGAGGAAATAGGGAAATTAAAAAAGCCAGCTTTTCTAATTCCGGGAAATGTGGATGCGCCCATATCCCAGTATCTCAGGATCGGATTAGAGGCAATGCAGAATCCCGATCTTCACATAATTCACCACAGTTTTTACATTTTTAATGATTGGGTAATAGCAGGCTTCGGGGGTGAGATAACGGAGAGCGAGGGGGAGGATTTCTTTGTTCTCAGGTATCCCCGATGGGGAATGACCTATGGACTGAATTTTCTTACAAATTTGTCCCAGAAAAAGATTCTGTTACTGCATACCCCACCTGTAGGCAAGCTTGATCTGGACAATGGATCGCACAAGGGTTCAGAAGTAGTGAATGATTTAATCGATAAAATCAAACCTGAATTGGTTTTCTGCGGTCATGCACACAATGCTCAGGGAGAAGAAAAAATTAAAGATACCACAGTTGTAAATCCCGGAGCTCTGAAAAGTAATAATCATGCAGTAATTAATACTGAAATAGGAAAAGTAGAATTCATAAGATTTTAGCTGAACTATTGAATTCGGGTCGGGGCAATTGGTAACAGAATCTAATACTAAAAGTTTTGGTAAGAAACATTTCAAATGTACCGACAACTGACCACTGACAACCAACACCTAACAACCAATCAGTCTCTACATAACAGAATACAACACAAGACTTATGGGGCTTCGTCCAATACAACTCTCCAAATTCCACTGTTATTCTCATTTACAAAAATATAAAATGTATTTAAGTTATATCAAAAATTCTAAAATAATTACCAAAACACAAAAAAATACTTGACAAGAAAGGGAAAAACTATTATTATTAATACAAATAAAAAAGTACTGTGGGTGAGGATTTGATTAGGGGTGAGAAGTATTTGAAATTAATACAAGTATAGGAGGTCGAAGATGTTTTACCTTTCATTATCTAAAAAGGTATTTGTAGTAATATGCCTTCTGAGTTTGTTCTTCATAGATGCACTCAGTACCACGCCCGACAAAAAAATCAAAAAAGAAGTAAAGTTTCAAAAGGTTCAGGAAAAAACATATGATAAACGGATAGGTGCTATAGCATTTGCGAAAACGATTGTAGACGGCAAGGAGAAAGTGTATCTTAAAGTAATAGCGATGGGAGGAGAGGTTGAGTTTCTTGATGAGAGGGGTGAAATAATCTCTCGAAAATCTCTTGTGGTGACCAAGCCTAAAGTGGTAGGAAAATTTTTTGGTAAAGAGGTTATTATGTCTTCCAAGGGTAGTTTTGTATCGATTCGAGAATACACTGGCGAGTTTGGAGACCCGATGAATTACATTGTCGAGGAGGAATTCACAATCTGTAATGATAAAGGAGAGGAAATATACAGGATCAAAGTTCCGGTGAAAGGAATGGGTTCAACAGATCAATGGCTTATCTCAGACAAGGATGGAACAGTAGTAGGAACCAGAATCGCATACGGGGCTATTGACTTTTTTGGACCTGACGGAAGTATCAAAATAGTTCCTATTTTTGGTGAACTTGGATGGAGGAATGCAGTTGCCAGGGCAATTCTGTCTGGTGATGGAGAATATTTAGCTGTTTTGGCAAAGGATGTACCAGGACCGAGACGCGAGGTTCGTTTTCATAAAGCCACTCTTTGGGTTATGCTATTTGATATAAAAGGCAATGAGCTCTGGCGAAGAAAGGCGGATGAACAACGATATGGGAATATTGCTATCTCCGAGCATGGAGAATACTTGTTCTTTAAAGCTTTCACTTTCGGAGAGAAAAAAGAACGCAGGAATAAGGGAGAAGAGCGTCCCCTAACCAGTGTAACATTGAGTCTTTATGATAAAGAGGGGAATGAGACCGGTTTTAAAGATACATCTCTTTTTACATATGGGGGATTTCGATTTTCACCCAAAGCAGATTATGCAGCTTTGGCAGGCGATAATCTTATCTGGTTAATGAGAACAAAAGATGGCTCTACTATATTCAAAACAGAGCTTCCAGAGAATCGCAGGATTAGAGACATATTATTCTCAGAAGATGGACAATATCTGATAGTTAAAACAGAAACCAAAATTGGTACTGAGAAGATGGGTGGAGGCCATATCCCGGTCTATATCTATCCAGTATTTGTATTCAATATCAAAGGGGACTTGGTCTGGCAAAAGGAATTCTCTGATTTGAGAGAGATTTCATCCTTAGATGGATCACTTATTTTCTCATTTCCTCAAAGATATGAAATTTTTGAGGAGATTGAGTGAGCTGAAAACATGAAACATAAAAGAGGATTTCATATATGGTGTTAAGATCAAAAGGAGAGGGGAAAATGATTAGTTCCAGATTAGGTATAAGCCTGCTTATATGGCTTATGATTTTATTATTTCAGCCAAATACAACACAGGGATTACGTTGGCCAATTGGAGAGGATGGCGATATACAGCAGCACGTGACAGCGACCTTCGGAGAATTCAGACATACCAGCGGCAATAATCCACCTTATGATACCACACATTTTCACGATGGTGTGGACATATATGCTCCTTATGAGACTTATGTTTATTCAGTCGAGCCTGAATCAATATGGGCGATTGATACAATTTTTGGTTCTGTTTTGACTGAACAGCATGATTATCGTCATATTGTTCCCTTCTATTTGCTTGGAGTAGGTGATAGTGTTGAAGAAGGAACGTTTTTAGGTTACACTACCGACTTTCTGAATGATGGTGACACCCTCAATGATCATCTCCATTTTTCTATTGAGGAGGATAACGATGTTTGGCCCTATTGGGGTTTGGAGAATAATCCACTTGACCAATATTATGGCTCGGAATGGTCACTCCAACCCTTCTCTGATACACACTATCCAGTAATTCATTGGATTAAAATTGTGGAGGATGAGACCACCACGGAGCTTTCTCCGGATTCTGTTGGAGGTAAAGTTGATATCTGGGTAAGGGCGAGTGATACTACCTCCTACCCGGGTTGGTACGATATTAATAACGGTATTTATAGTGTAAGTTATAAAATTGAAAGCGACCTGTTCTGGACTGGAGATATAATCTTCGATGAGTATACAGGTTGGTGGGACATGGATTATGTTTATGCAAATGGCTCAAATAAGTCTACCTACATCTATATTGCCACAAATTCATGGATGGCTTATAATGATTATTGGTGGACTAATGGATATACTGATGAATATTATAAGCTCTATGTAAAGGTGTGTGATCAAAGTGACAATTGCGTAGTAGATTCTATGACGGTGAGGGTATGGAACACGACCGATATAGAGGAAAAAGAAGACTTGACAGGAGTTCCGAATAGGTTTTCACTTTCTCAGAATTATCCCAATCCATTTAATCCAGATACCAAAATAGACTTCTCCATTCCCAGGAATTCAAAAGTCAGACTATCTATCTATAATGTTATGGGGCAAAGGATTAAGACATTGGTAGATGAGACAAAAACAACCGGATATTATGATGTAATCTGGGATGGCAGGAATGACAATGGCGGAGAAGTGGCAAGTGGCACTTATATCTATAAGCTGGAAGCCGATGATTTTAAAGAAACGAAGAAAATGATATTACTTAAGTAAATTTCAATTAATAATAAAGTGAGGTTAGCTATGAAAAAGGCAATTTTATTTCTTCTTGCCATAGTCTTTCTAGTTTCCCCCTTTAGTTTTGCCAAGCCCAATCTTCCATATGTCCCCTCCGATTCGGTTCCTTATGTAATCATAACGACAAACCAGGCTAAGTCCGCCTATCAGGTATTAGCTGATTGGAAGACGATGAAAGGAACTCATACCGGAGTAATAGAAATGTCTTATATATTAGACTACTTTCCCGGTTATGATAATGCTGAGAAGGTAAGGAACTATATAAAGCACATGCACGACAATTACTACACCAGATGGGTTCTCCTGGGTGGAGATGTTTCAGAGGTGCCCACCAGATACGCACGTGTGTGGCTGGGAGGGCTAGGAGATTTAAACGCTATAAGCGATTATTATTATTCTTGTTTGAATGGAGATTGGAACTATGATGATGATTCAATATGGGGAGAGCTGGAGGATAGTGTGGATCTAAATCCTCAGGTTTATGTGGGACGTATTCCAACCAGCAATCCTGATACGGTATCTCATTTTATTAATAAGCTACTAAGCTATGAGAAGGACAGCACCTATTCCGATTATCAAACTAAGGCATTGTTCTTAACTTCATGGATAAATGGCGATCGTAGTGCCCAGTCGCTTCGTGATACACTGGTCACATTTCTACCATACTGGTTTACGCAGGTTAATTTAGATGAATACTCCACTGATGAAGGAATAGATTCACTGAATTCTGGTTTTGGTTTAATAGTAAATTATAGTATGTCTGAATCAGAGAACAATTTTATCTGTACATGGTCACCACCGAGAGATTGGATTTTCAATTATGATCTTGATAGTCTAAACAATCAACATCGTTATGGAGTTATGTTAAATTCAACCTGCTTAAACAATAAATTTGATCTGGACTGCATTTCCAAACATTTCATATTGAACCCAAATGGTGGTCTTGTTGGATACATAGGGACAGCAGCATATGATGTGCCTCGTATAACTTCCGATTTCCATACCGAAATATTCAACCAAATATTTAACCGGGGAGAAACAAGAATCGGCAAGGTTTTGACAGAAGCCAAATTATCCTACATTGATCAAACTACAAATTATGGTGTTTTTCGTCGTGAGAGTATGGCTTATCTTCTTTTAGGTGATCCTCAGATGGAGGTCTGGACTGAAGCTCCGAGGCATTTCACTATGAACCCTTCTCAGACTACATTGGAGTGTGGTGAGACATTAGTCGGGGCACATGTTTTTGAGCCCGATTCATCGAATGTAGATAGCGCGCTGGTTTGCCTGATGAAAGATGATGATCAAGTATATCGCGTAGAATACACCAACTCAAATGGGATTGTTTTGTTTTACGAAAGCTTCTCCGTTGGCTCAGCCAGCTTGGTTGCATCCAAAAGAAACTTCTTTCCTGAATCATTAACTATTGTGATAGAACCTCTCCCTCAGCCGACCTCCTTATCAGCTACGGGTATACATAAACAAATCAATCTGTCCTGGGATGATAACTCCCAAAGTGAGAATGGATTCAAAATCGAGAGAAAAACTACAGGATCTTGGTATCAAATAGTAACTGTTGGAGCTAATTCTGAGAACTACATAGACGATTCTATAGAATGTGAGAAAACATATTACTATCGCGTTAGGAGCTACAACAGCACTTGTAACAGTGATTACTCAAACACAGCCTACGACACATCATATACTTGTCCTGATCCAGAATGTCCTTTTCTTTATGTTTGGAATGATGAGGCACTTGTTAATGATAACGTGATTTTGACTGGATCTGAAGATGAATACAGCGATAAATCCTCCTTGACTGATTATTACGTTCTCTCTCAATCCCTGGCATCTGAAGATGGTAAATATGAGCTTGAGATAAGAGAATTCGAAAATGAAGTTTCCCGAATTGACAATATAAGTCTTTTTGCTATAGATTATCCTTTAGGCCAGAATGTGGGCGTTACTCCAGAGGGAAAAGTGTGGATTTATACAGATCCCGTCTCTCCTATATCCTGTGTTGATCAAGACGGTATTAATCATCTTGACGAAATCTTGACCAAGGACGGAGAGTATTTCAAGTGCAGCAAACCTGGCTATCTCATAGTTAACTTTGGGCGAATGAATACTCCCGCTTTTCTCAAGCCCTCTGATCAGATGTCGGACGGTGGTGGTGGTGGAACTTGGCCTCCACCCAAGGATCCCGGTATTGAGCGACTTGTCCCAAAACCTGGATTAAACACTAATATAGTCCACATTGATGTGATAGGGGAAAATGGAGAGTGGAAGAATGTGGCTAAGATATATCCCAGGACGAGACCAGTTCTCAGTCTGGTGGAACTATCCCAGTATGTCAATCCCAATGAGGATTTCAAGATGAAGATAAGCTGGGATCAGGCATATTCAGCAGATCATATTGCCTATTACAGGTTTGATGATACCCAGCTGGCAATGACTGAGTTAGCATTGTCTTCGGCTATTCACTCAGATCAAGGGGACGTAAATACTTTACTTAATACGAGTGATAATCAGAGAGTGGAGCTTTCCCCCGACCAATCTATTAAACTCTCCTTTACTGCTTTGCCAGATGATTCCACAAAACAAAGAGGTTTCCTTTTTGTAGCCAAGGGTTATTATAAGAAACTTGAAACTCCCTCAGATCAGCTACCAGACATGGCAAAAACTCATATACCCAGTATGGATCAGAATTATCCCAATCCCTTTAACTTATCTACAGAAATCAGGTTTACCTTGCCCGATGATGCAAAGGTTACGCTGAATATATATAATATTTTAGGACAAAAAGTTGTTACTTTGCTGGATGAAGAAAAACCAGCTGGTAAGCACACTGTCTTCTGGGATGGCAGGGATAAAGGTGGAGCTGAGGTTGCCAGCGGAATCTATTTCTATCAGCTCAAAGCAGGAGACTATAAAGAATTGAAGAAGATGTTATTAATTAAGTAGTTTTAGTTTTGTTATTAGGAAAAATTAAAGACCACTTGATTGATGAGTGGTCTTTTTTTGTGAACTTTTTACTTATTCCAATACTGTAGCTTTATAAGATATCTCTATTTATCGAAAAAACGGACCTCTTCGAAATCGTCCCAGTCTATTTTAGTTTCGTTTCCGTGCTCATCCTCTATAAAAATTCCCTTGTTATCCTCATTTACGTCGTTGGAGTCTTCTAACCTGAACTGTTTGCCGTTCTTTAATGTGACCTCAGATCCCCAGAAGGCTCGCTTTCTTATGGACTGGACATTTCCAAATTCGATCTCCATATCCAGATCGTGATACTTTCCGTTCAAAATCTCCCAGGTGTACTGTTCATCGTCGTCCCAGGTTATATAGCCGGTGTATTTGTCCCCGTCCTCATCTTCGACTGTTCCATAAAGCCTTTTACCCCCATCGAATTCATCATAGGCTTTTAAAAATTTCTCTCCACCCTCCAGAAAATCAACCTTATCGAAACTACCCCAGGAAACATCGATCAAGCCGATTTCTGAATCGTTAAGCTGGATTCCATTGATGGAGCTGTTAACATCATTGGTTCCCGAAAGGTTCAATTCTTCTCCATTGGTAAGATAAATCCGGGCTGAGCTTCGTGATCTTCTTTCTATAGCTTCAATATTGCCAAATGGAATCTCCCAGTCCCGGCCATGCTCATTGCCGTCTAAAATGTCAGTGGAGAAAAGCTCGTCTGTGTCCCAGGTGATAAAGCCGGTGAACTCCTCTCCGTCCCGGGTAGTCAGCTTACCATAAAGCCTATTCCTTTTTATGGGAGGGGTTTTGTTTGGCTCCTTCTCAAAGGTTACCTTTTCCAGGTTATCCCAATTTAGAGTCAACTTTCCGAATTCCGGTCCTTCCACCTCAATCCCCCGGACAGAATTCCCGATGTCTGTTCCGTAGCTGGTAACGTCCATACTGGTTCCGTTCCTTAGATAGAGGGTGGCTTTATGACCTGACCTGACCTTGATCTGTTCCAGATGCCCGAACTTGACGCCCATGGAGGCACTGGTTTCGCCTTCCTCACCCTCTTCGCCCAGGCTGATGCGTAAGCCGAAAATGCTTACGTATTTTTCCTTTTTTGTTTTTCTGGTGTGGGGGGTATAGTATTTCTTGGTGGCATCCAGGATATCGTCCCAGAAAGCCTCATTTTTATCCCACCTGATCCACCCATCGTACACTTTATCATCATCTGTATAAATTTTTCCATAAATTCGACCTGTGGTGGAGAAAACGTATTTAAATAAAAGAAAAAAGAAGAGGGTGGTTAATAGGGATATTATAATAGCTCTTTTCATAAAAATTCTCCGGGTATAAAGATTAAATATTTTCGACCATATTTATCCTTTTTTATTAACGAAAAATCTCGATGTATGGTTTCAAAAAATTAAAAACTTTTATTTCTGTTGAGTTAATTCCTGTAATTTTCTTGAATTACAAGAGATTAGCAGTTGTCTAAAATTTATATCAGGCTCTGTCTATCCAATTGACTCCAGAAGAGGAACGGATTATATTATTAGGAAGAATAAGGATAGTTAAAGATGCCGGCGAACCTGCCACCACAATATTACGAAGCTGAGAGAAGATACCGTCAGGCAAAAACCGAAGAGGACAAACTCAGCTGCCTGCAGGAGATGCTGGCTATTATGCCCAAGCACAAGGGCACAGACAAGCTTCAGGCGGATCTCAGAAGAAGGATCTCCAAACTAAAAAAACTTGCCTCCCAGCAAAAGAAAAGCAGCAAAAGGGCGCAAGTTTTTAAGGTGGAGAAGGAGGGCGCTGGGCAGCTGGTCTTAATAGGTCCTCCTAATGTGGGTAAGTCTCAGATATTAGCCAGCTTAACCAATGCCAACCCGGAGATCGCTCCCTACCCTTTCACCACCCAGAAGCCTCTGCCCGGAATGATGCCCTATGATCACATTCAGATTCAGCTGGTGGACGTTCCCCCCATATCGCCGGACTATATGGAGTTCTGGGTGCCGGGGATTGTGCGAAACTCCGATGGGGCGCTTCTGGTGGTGGATTTATCCTCTGATGACCTGATTGACCAGACCGAGATGGTTATCAAAAGACTTGAAGATTCCAAGGTTAGTCTGGAAATGGAGGAGAAACCCATTGATCCCCGGGATGGTATCGCTCACAAAAAAACTCTGATTTTAGCCAACAAAAACGAGACAGAAAAAGCAAAGGGAAATTTAGAATTCCTGAGAGAATTTTACAAGGACAAGTTTCCGATCTTCTCTTTTTCCGCTGCCACAAAAGAAAATCTAAGCGATCTAAAAAAAACCATATATGATCTTTTGGGGATCATCCGGGTATACACTAAAGAGCCAAGTAAAAAACCCGATTATAGCGAACCTATAATCCTGAAAAAAGGGGGAAAGCTTCTGGATGCTGCTTTATCTATTCACAAGGATTTTGCCCGGGAATTAAAATATGCCCGGATCTGGGGCAAGGAAAAGTATGACGGGCAGATGGTTCAAAAGGATTATCCCCTGCAGGACGAGGACGTGGTGGAGTTTCACATTTAGGTAGAATGATCGAATAGATAGATGAAAAAATGTAGTGGCGAGCTTCAGCTCACCACAGGAAAATAAATGAAACCCTAAAGGGTTTCTCTACATCTCAGTCTATATTTTCTAGTGATTGGTACCTTCAATTCGGTAACACAGGTTGAGATAACCTATGATTACATAAATGGCTAGTTCCGGGTCTCCTGATCCTGAAATATGGGGATAAGGTCAGGAGACCTTGTCCTACCCAATGATGGTGATATCGTATGTGTAGGGGCTGGAGTCTGCGTCGGTCCGAGATTTTGGAGTGCAACAATTTATTGTTGCAAAAACAAGTTTTTGCACTCCTTTTAGATACGGTATCACAAGTTGTCCCAACCTGTGATACGTACAATTGTATTTTGACCCCACCTTTTATAACTGTTTTAGATTATAATTAAATTCCAGCTTAAATCGGGATTAAGGGTCATGTAATCCCCTAAATCAGTTAAATTTTTCCTTGTAATTTTAAGTTAAATTAATAAATGTTTAAAAATCAGTCTTTTATTTTTATTGCTTTTTAACTTAAAATGTGATATTTTTGTGTCTGTTCTGACGAAAGAGTATAATTAAATCAGGTATGATTGTCTTGAGGAAGTTCAACTGGACAAAAGGAGAAAAACTTTTTACTGATGAAAAACCTATTAGTCTCCATATCTGGGGTTAGGGGGATAGTAGGGGAGGGACTTACTCCTGAGGTTGCTTTAAGATATGCTTTAGCTTTTGGCAACTATTGTAAAGCTGGTAAAGTTTTTCTGGGCAGGGACACCAGGACCTCAGGTGAGATGCTCAGGGGTGCCGTGGTCTGTGGTCTTTTAGCCTCAGGATGCGATGTGGTCGATCTGGGAATCTGTCCCACTCCCACAGTGGGCATTGCAGCTGAGGAATCCAGAGCTTATGGCCTGGTCATAACGGCAAGTCATAACCCCATTCAGTGGAATGGACTTAAATTTATCGGGAAAGACGGAATCTTTTTGTCAGAAGAGCAGGGGGAGAAATTAGAGCGGATGGTGCAAAGTTCGATGATCCCCTATAAATCCTGGAACCGGATGGGTAAGCTCCGGGTATCAGAATTGTTGATCTTAAAGCATATCTCCAAGATTCTTAAGCTAAGATATATTAAAGCTCAGAGGATAGAGAAAAGAAAGCTTCGAGTTGTTCTGGACTGTAATAATGGAGCTGGCTCCGAAATCGCAGGCATGCTACTTGAAGTTTTAGGCTGCAGGATCATCGAGTTGAATTGCAAACCTTGTGGAACATTTGCTCATCCTGCAGAACCCTTGCCCCAAAACATCAGGATGCTTTGCCGCAAGGTAAAAAAAACCAGAGCGAATATCGGATTTGCCTTAGACCCTGATGGCGATAGACTGGCAGTGGTTTCGGAAAAAGGAATGCCTCTGGGAGAGGAAAATACTCTGGCTTTGGCTGCCAAGTTTATCCTGGGCAAAAATCCTGGTAATATGGCGATTAACGTCTCCACCTCTAAGGTTATTGAAGAAATAGCCAGGGAGTTTGGTGTTAAAGTCTACAGGACAAAAGTGGGAGAAGCCTTTGTTGCCAGGAAGTTGAAAAAGGTCAAAGGGGTTATAGGCGGAGAGGGGAACGGAGGGGTTATCCTGCCTGAGCTGCACAGTGGCCGGGATGCACTCGTGGGAATGGCTCTGATTTTAGAGTACATGGCAGAATCCAGAAAACCAATATCAGAATTATCAAAAGAGCTCCCCACCTTTCACATGGTCAAAAAGAAAATAGGAATAAAGGGGAATTTAAATCCCAAACTGAAAAAGTTAGAAAACAGGTTTAAAAATGTAAAAATAAATCGGGTGGATGGATTGAGATTGGATTTTACAGATTCCTGGCTGCATATCCGGAAATCCAATACCGAGCCGGTGGTGAGGATTATAGCCGAGGCTAAATCAAAGGGGATGGCAAATAAATTAGCGAATAAGGCGATAAATATATTGAGATAAACTCTGGAGGAAAAATGTGCGGAATTGTCGGCTATGTTGGCAGAAAAAGAGCTGTTCCCATCCTGATTGAGGGCTTGAAAAGGTTAGAATACCGGGGATACGATTCTGCTGGTATAGCGGTTCTGGAAAAGGGTGGATTGATAGTCGAGAAAACCGCAGGCAAGGTTAATGTCCTGGATGATCTGATAAAGGAGAGAAATTTCAAAAGCACTATAGGCATCGCTCATACCCGCTGGGCTACTCATGGTGAGCCCACGGACATAAATGCTCACCCCCATCTGGATTGCAAACAGAGAATAGCGGTGGTGCATAATGGTATAATAGAGAACTTCCAGAGCTTGAAGGAATTTCTGGAGAGAAAGGGACACAAGTTCACCACCGATACGGACACCGAGGTTTTGGCTCATCTGATAGAGGAGTACTACGAAGGCGATCTATGTGAAGCCACCCGTTTAGCTTTATCCCAGGTGGAGGGCACTTACGGAATAGCTGTGCTGTGTAAGGATAATCCCCAGGAGATCGTAGCTGCTCGCCACGGAAGCCCTTTAGTGATAGGTCGGGGTGAGGGAGAAAACTTCGTAGCCTCGGATATCTCCGCCATCTTGAGACATACCAATCAGGTAGTATATCTGGAGGATAAGGAAATTGCCCTGGTGAGTAGGAACAAGTTTTCCATCTCGACCATTGATAAAGTTGAGGTAACCCCTGAGGTGCAGGAGATATCCTGGACTCTGGATCAGATCGAGCGGGGCGGGTTTCCCCATTTTATGCTCAAGGAGATATTCGAACAGCCCACCACCATGCAGAATGCCATGAGGGGAAGGCTCAACCCGGAGGAGGGAACTGTTCGACTCAATGGCTTAAATCTTCAATATGAGGAGCTGCACCACATCGATCGGATAATCTTAACCGCCTGCGGCACCTCCTGGCATGCTGCCTTAATTGGAGAATACATCATAGAGGAACACGCTTCCGTTCCGGTGGAGGTGGAATATGCATCAGAGTTCAGATACAGAAGCCCTATAATAAATAATGGGACCGTGGTCTTTGTCATCTCCCAGTCAGGCGAAACCGCAGATGCCTTAGCTGCGATGAGGGAAGCCAAAAGAAAAGGAGCCACAATTCTGGGGATCTGTAACGTGGTGGGCAGCACTATTGCCCGGGTAACTGATGGTGGAGTCTATATCCATGCAGGACCTGAAATCGGCGTGGCATCGACCAAAGCCTTCACCTCCCAGATAACGGTTTTAACTCTTCTCTCTGTTCTTTTAGGCAGGATGAGGAATATGTCGATGGAAAGAGGAAAAGATGTTATAAACGCACTTTTGAAGATACCTGAAAATGTGAAAAAAATTCTTGAAACAAACGACCACATAAAGGAAATTGCTTCTCAGTATTATGAAAAAAATAACTTTCTTTATCTGGGAAGGGGAATCAACTTCCCGGTGGCTCTGGAGGGTGCATTAAAATTAAAGGAGATATCCTATATTCATGCTGAGGGGTATCCGGCTGCCGAGATGAAACATGGCCCCATAGCCTTAATCGATGAGAATATGCCGGTGGTGGTCATAGCCCTGAGAGATTCGGTCTATGAGAAGGTTCTCTCCAACATCCAGGAGGTCAAGGCTCGCCAGGGGAAAATAATCGCCCTGGCCACTGAGGGGGACAAGGACATACAAAGCAAAGTGGATCACGTTATATATATACCGGAAACCGTTGAACAGCTCACCCCACTTCTCTCCATCATACCTTTGCAGCTTTTGGCTTATCATATGGCCGTGCTGCGGGGTTGTGATGTGGACCAACCCAGAAACTTAGCCAAAAGCGTAACCGTGGAATAAAGAAAACCCGGAGGCAATAAAAGATGAAGTCCACAATTCTTATAATTTTAATATTTCTTATAAGCTTATGCTTTTCCTGTGCCAAAGACGATTACACAAAAGCCAGGGATTACGTGTCAAAAGGTAACCAGCTAATGGACAAAGGGAAATATGATGAGGCTATAGACCTGTTCAAAAAGGCTCTGGGGCTGGATTCGTCTCTGGTAGAAGGATACAACAACATTGCCCGGGCTTATTTAAGTAGGATTTCACCGGATCAAGCCATTCCCTATTGCTATAAGGCTTTGAGCATAGACTCCACCAATATCGATGCTTTAAATCTTCTGGCTATGGCTTATCAAAACCAGGGGCTTTTTGAGCAGTCATTAGCTCAGTATGGAAAAACCTTAAAACTGGATTCCACTAACGCGGGTGCATATATTGGGTTGGGGGGGCTAAATCTACAGAGGGGGAACTATGAGCAGGCGATTGTAAGATTTCGACAGGCATTGGATAATGACCCGTCCAGTTCATCTGCTCATTATAATCTGGCTTATGCTTACTATCTTTTAGGAAAATTGAATGAAGCAGAGGAGGAGTTAAGGGAAACTTTAAAATTGAACCCGAAATTTGTGGAGGCTCATATGAGCCTGGGATTGATTTACTCCAATCAAGGGAGAATGGATGAGGCTTTATCTGAATATAAAAAAGCGGTTGCAATCAATCCCAACCTGGAAAGCGCACACCACAGTTTGGGAATGATTTATGCCAGTCAGAACGAATTGGATAAGGCTATCCAGGAAATGGAAAAAGCCGTGGAGCTGAATCCTCAATTTATCCTGGCTCACAATGGCCTGGGGAACGCCTATTGGCAAAAAGGAGAAACGGACAAAGCCATTTTCCATTTAGAAAAAGCCATTCAGATCGATTCAAATTCTGTGGATGCTCATCATAGTTTGGGTACCATCTATTATAGTCTGGGGAAAATGGATTTGGCTATAAAGGAGTTTGAGAAGATCTCAGAGCTTAGACCAAACTCGGCTGTGCCTCATAATTTTCTTTGTATTCTATACCGGGATAGTAATTTGTGGGAAAAAGCGGAGGAGGAGTGCAGAAAGGCGTTAAAGATGGATTCTTCATATCTGGATGCTTACTACAACCTGGGATTATTGTATTACAAAAAAGGGGATTTGGATAAAGCTATGTCCCAATACCGCCGGGCATTGAAGATTAACCCCGACTTTAAGATAGCTCAGGAGGCATTAAAGATAACGGAAGGGGAGATGGAAAACTGGAAAAGATCTCCATCCCCTTAACTTTATTTGGCTGGAAATGTTATTTAATCGTATTATATTGGTGGATAAAATAAAGGAGGAGAATAGTTGAAGAAAGAAATTCATCCCAAGTATTTTGAAACCACCATCACCTGTGCTTGCGGGAACGTGATCCAAACTCGCTCCACGGTTAAGGATATTCGCGTGGAGATATGTTCTTCCTGTCATCCCTTTTTCACCGGAAAGCAAAAGCTGGTGGATACGGCAGGTAGAGTGGAACGCTTCCGCAAAAAATACGAGAAGATCCAGAAAAAAAAGGAGGAGGAAAAAACCTCCTCTAACTCATCTGAGAAGTAGCGAGTTTTTTTGGCGATCTGTGGTTTTAGATTGTTTCTATCTTAACTGCAGATCGCTTTTTTAACAAGAATAACAAGCTGAGAGGTTTGTTTTGAATCGGGTTGAAGTCGGAGGACAGGCGGTCATCGCGGGAGTGATGATGCGTTCACCTCAAAGGATTTCCACCGCGGTGCGCAGGCAAAGCGGGGAGATCGTGATAAAAAACGACGAATATGTCTCCCTGACCAAGAGAAAAAAAGTCCTGAGCCTTCCTATAATCCGGGGAGTCATCTCCCTGGGGGAGATGCTGGTTATAGGTATTAAGACTCTGAACTATTCGGCCAACGTGGCCATGGAGGATATGGAGGAAGAGGAAAAAAGTAAAAAAGACTCCTCCTTTGGGGAGAAGAAAAAATCTTCTAATGATTTGCTCTTAGCCCTGACGGCTGTGGGTGCTATGGCTCTGGGATTGGTGGTATTTTTCTTTTTCCCTCTTTTTGTCTCCAAGCTATTAGGAGTGGAGAAAAAAGCCTTAGCCTTTAACCTGGTGGCAGGTATAATCAGGATCTCCCTGTTTATCGCATATATCTGGATACTCTCTTTGGTGGGGGAATTCAGAAAGGTATTCCAGTATCACGGGGCTGAACACAAATCGATTTTCGCTTACGAGGCAGGTGAAAACCTTTCCTGTGAGACTGCCCAGAAATACCCCACTGCCCATCCCCGATGCGGAACCAGCTTTATAATTATAGTAGCCCTTTTTGCCATTCTTTTTTATTCTTTATCTGATACTTTATATTTTCTGATTACAGGAGTTCCTCCTACCCTTTTAAAAAGATATTTAATTCACTTCATTTTGCTTCCTCTGGTGGCTGGGGGGGCCTATGAACTGCTCAAACTTTCGGGAAAGAAAAGGGATAACAAAATTATCAAGATTTTCAGTGCCCCAGGAGTATGGCTCCAGAAAATAACCACCAGTGAACCAACCCCATCCCAACTGGAGGTGGCAATTGTGGCTCTGGAGAGTGCCCTGGGAAAGAGTAAAGAGTAGAGAGTAGAGAGTAAAGAGTAGAGAGTAAAGAGTAAAGAGATAGAGATGCTGGAGCTTTTGGAAAAAATTGAAGAGAAACAAAAAGAGCTAACCGATCTTTTGTCCGATCCTAAGGTTCTCTCCGATCAGCGAAAATATAAAAAGGTAGCTAAGGAGCATAAGGACTTCTCTGAGATAATAGAGGTGGGCTCAAAGTATAGAAAAATACTAAAACAGATAGAAGAGGACGAAAGGATAAGAGCAGAATCTGCGGATAAGGATTTAATGGAGCTGGCAAAATCCGAATTAGAGGAGCTTTACCCGCAGAGAGAGGAGCTGGAGAAAAAGCTGAAAGTTCTTTTATTGCCCAGAGATCCAAACGATTCCAAAAATACCATTTTGGAAATTCGGGCAGGCACCGGCGGGGAGGAGGCTGCGCTTTTCGCAGCTGATCTCTATAGAATGTATTCCCGGTATGCTGAGCGTATGGGGTGGAAAACGGAAGTTTTGTCTTCCAATCCCACGGGCATCGGGGGATTCAAAGAGATCATATTTCTGGTAGAGGGGGAGGAGGTTTACGGAAAACTCAAATACGAGTCAGGCGTGCACCGGGTCCAGAGAGTGCCGGTGACCGAAGCTTCAGGAAGAATCCATACCTCAGCGGCATCGGTTGCGGTTTTACCCGAAGCTGAGGAGGTGGATGTGGAAATCGATCCCGAGGATCTGAAGGTGGATGTTTTCCGGTCATCCGGACCAGGGGGACAGTCGGTCAACACCACCGATTCCGCTGTCCGGATAACCCATGTTCCCACCAACACGGTGGTCACCTGCCAGGATGAGAAATCGCAGCTTAAAAACAAAAACAAAGCCATGAAGGTCTTGAGGGCCAGGCTTCTGGACAAAGCCCAGAGAGAACAAATTGAGAAAATAGCCAGGGAGAGAAAAAGCATGGTGGGCACGGGTGATCGCTCCGCTAAAATCAGAACCTATAACTTCCCCCAATCCCGAATCACCGATCACAGAATTAATTTGACATTATACAAGCTGGATGATATCTTGGACGGAAACATTGATGAGCTGATCGAGGTTTTAAAGACCAAAGAACAGGAGAAAACCTTAACCATTAGCAGTTGATAGTTATTTGTTATTGGTTTACAGTAATCATCTAACAACTAACAACCAATAACTAACAACTTTTCAGATCAGCGGATGAAGTTAAGAATAATAATCGCTTTGATTCTCACCCTGGTATTGGCATCGGTTTCCAGGAGACTTTCCGAGAGAAAACCTGAGTTAAAAGTCATTGAAAATGGGGGGATTAAAATAGAGCACACCACAGTGGTTGCAAAAATAGGTGAAGGGGACGTGGATATTTCCGCTAAAATTTCAACTCCTGAACCTGTTGAAAATTACCGGATCAATCTGGTGTACAGAGTCGGCAAAGCTGATCTCATCTTTGTTCCCATGCAGCCACAGGTGGAGGCTTCCACTGCGCTCTCCGCCCTAATTCCTTGGCAGCCTATGAGAACCAAGGTCTACTATTACATCTCAATTATGGATGGTGAAAAAAACGAGCTGACCTTACCGGATAGGGTTAATCGTTTGAACTTACCTTTTATGATAAAATTCAAAGGGAGGGTAACACCTGCTGTACTTATTGCCCATATCATTGCCATGTTTGCAGGGATTTTCTTTGTTTTCATGGTACTGTTTTACGACATCGATCTTTTAAGGGGCAAAGATGTTATAAAAGATGTGGGCAACCTCTCCCTTCTGGCTACCTTTTTCATTTTTCTGGGTGGAATGCCTTTGGGTTGGTGGGTTACCTATCAGACCTTAGGAGTGCTCTGGGAGGGAATTCCCATTGGCTGGGACATAACCGACAGCAAAACCTTGATTATATTTTTATACTGGCTTATTCTTCTGTATCTGATGAAAGGAACCATCTTTAAGAAAAACTCAAAGTTAAATGCGGTGGGGGATAAGCTGCTGGGAGTTTTTGTGCTTATGGGCGTGATATTAACCTTTCTTTTATATCTCATACCTCATTCGATTCAATTATGATGGACTGGAATAAAATAACAGAAATAGCCTTAAACACCACCAGAGGCAAAGGTGCCACCTATTCCGATGTAAGGATTGTTCAGACCCAGGACGAGGGGGTATCAATTAAAAACGGAACGCCGGAGTTAACCGACAGATCCGAATCAATGGGATTTGGCATAAGAGTTATAGCTTCTGGTTGCTGGGGGTTTGCCTCATCCTCTGATTTTGATCCGGATAACATCAAAAAAGTTGCAGAGCTTTCAGTTAAAATAGCTAAAGCCAGCGCCAGAGTGAAAAAATCCGACGTGAGCCTAGCTCCTTTAGAATTGGAGGAACCTGGTGAGGAAAAAGGAAAGATCATCGATTCATACCAGACTCCGATTGAGATAGATTCTTTTACCATTAGTCTAAAGGAGAAACTACAATATCTTTTACATCTGGATGAGCTGATGAGAAAGGTCTCCGGGATTAACCTGACCGATGCTTTTATGAGCTTCAGAAAGGAGAAAAAGTTATTTGCCTCATCTGAGGGCGCAAGGATAGACCAGTTAATCATACACACCGGAGCTGGAATCTCAGCCACAGCCATGAAGTCGCATCGGGATATGGCAACCAGGTCATATCCCAGCTCGTCCGGGCAGTATGAGAGCAAAGGCTATGAGCTGATTAAGGAGCTGAATTTCGATGAGAACGCAGAGAAAGTTGCTCAGCAAGCAGTAGCCCTTATGGAGGCAAAGCCCTGTGAATCCGGCCAAAAGACTATTATCCTGGACGGGGCAATGGCTTCCTTGCAGATACATGAATCCATAGGTCACCCATTGGAGTTGGATAGGGTTTTCGGAGCGGAGAAGAATTTCTCCGGAACAAGCTTTGCTACCCCGGATAATTTGGGCAAGTTGAAATATGCTTCAGAGATTGTGAACGTGATAACCGATCCCACCTCACCAGGGGGACTGGGGACGTTTGGATATGATGATGAGGGTGTCAAAGCTAAAAGGGATTATCTTATCAAAGATGGCGTTTTAGTGGGATATTTAAGCTCCAGGCAGACGGCCCATATGATAAAAAGAAAAAGCAATGCCAGCATGAGGGCAAAGGGTTGGGGAGACGTGCCCATTGTCAGGATGACCAATACCAATCTTTTGCCTCAGGACAAAACTTTGGATGATCTGATTTCTGAAACAGATGACGGGATATATATGGAAGGGGTTTCCTCCTGGTCCATAGATGACAACCGGGAGAACTTCAAGATGGGAACCGAGATCGGCTGGGAGATCCAAAGCGGCAAATTAGGGGATATGATAAAAAAGCCCAGCTATTCAGGAAATACAATCGAGTTCTGGAATTCCTGTGATGGCATTGCAGACGAAAAGCACTGGAGGATCTGGGGAACACCCAACTGCGGCAAGGGCCAGCCAGTGCAGAATGCAAGGGTGAGCCAGGGAACCTCTCCCTGCAGGTTCAGAAACGTAAAAGTAGGGGAATAATCAATTCATTCTGGTTCTGAAGTTTTAGCATAAGGGGAGAAGTTATTATAGAATTAAATATATTTAAAACAGATTTAAACCAGTTTATATGATCTATCGTTTTTTGAGTATTTAAAGTTTGAGCTTCCAAACCACATTATCGCCCACGCAGCATTTAGCATCGTGAGCAATGACCGGGCATTTGACCATAAATAAAAAGAAGATGTTCTTGTCTTTGACCTCATTTAAGGTCTCGTAGTTGCCTTGTCCTTTGGCTATGACTAAATCTGCTTTTTTAAAAATACTTCTAAATTCTTTGGAACATTCATCTAAAATCGTGCCCGGCGCATCTGAACCATTGGAGATGATCTGGGAGATTTTATCTAATCCCGCAAAGTAGGCGTCCTCTTTAGTTGCATCGTTTATTACTGGAGTTCCTCTAACTGCATAATAAATCTCTTTTTTGGGAAACTCCTCGATTAAAATTCTATCAAAAAATGTCTCGCCGGCATTATCACCCAGGTACAGTATATTTAAAGCTTTTTTTACTTCCTTTTTTAATCGAGTGACATCATCTATTGCCAATTTTTTATTCAAGACCTGTTTTATGGTTTTGTCCAGTTGAATATTCTGAGATGAGCCAAAATCGATAACATTTCCGGCTATGGCTAATTTTACTGCAGTTCTGAATTTATCCTTGGAACTTTTAACTTTCTTTTTAAGAGAAGGATATAATCTTTTTGCTTTTTGGTTATATTCAATTTTTACCTTTTTATAAGGATCAGGGTTGTTTAAAGTCTGGCGTATAAGCCTGTAAACGTGAGCCGCAATGTGCGGTGGTGAATGGTTGTAACTGACTTCAGACAAGCTTTTCAGAACCTCCCTTAAAAATCTCTCCTGTTTTTTGTGATCCTGTGTTAAATCCCGGGACAGATGGATGGCCTGGTTTATTATGCAGGGCACGCATTCTATATATGTTTTCATATCTCTATGTGTTTAAAATGTAGAAGTCCTTTTGAGAGGATTTTTCGGAGTTCTTTATCTTTTTTCTTTGCAATAAAATATTAAGGTATTTCAAAAGCTCGTTTAGATGAACGCCTAAAGAGACTGCCATCTCCTCTTTTCTGCAGGGTCTCCTTTTAAGAAGATCTATGATTCTTTGTTCTAAGTCCCTGCGAAATACCTTCTTCTCATAATGTTTAGTGAAATCTGAGATTATTTCCACTTTGAGATTGGGATCAAATAACTTCTTGATTTTTAAAAGCTCCCCTTTTGTTAAGGGTTTAGCTTGTGGATCATTGGGAGGGCGGATAACTGTGTTAAGCTCGATCTTATCAATTTTTAAATCTTTTACAAATTCATTGATCTTTTTTATCTCCTTTTCTGAGTCGTTAATATCCTTAACCAGCAATATTTCCAGTCGAATTTCTCCTTTAAAATCCTCTGCTAACTTTTTGATCCCTTCCAGAACTTTTTTTATATTCAACCCTTTAGCTGGACTATTTATCTTTCTGAAAACTCCTGCAGATACAGCATCCAGAGAGGGAACGATCAGATCGGCTAAGGCTAAATCTTCCCTGACGCTTTTTCTCCATAACAGGGATCCGTTGGTAAGAACTGCAACCGGTATGGAGGTTATTTTTTTTGTTTTTTGTATCATTTCGCCCAGGTCTTTGTTCAAGGTGGGCTCCCCTGATCCGGAAAAGGTGATATAGTCGATTTTTTTATTCTCTGAGATGGCTGCTTTTATTCCCTTTAAAACAGCAGCTGGATTTACATATGATCTTCTCCTCAGGGTTTTATTTGTGGTCCTACCCAGCTGGCAGTAGATACAGTTGTAGGAGCAGACTTTATAGGGGACTATGTCCACTCCCAAGGAAAAACCAAGTCTTCTGGATGGAACCGGACCGTAGGTTACACTTTTCATTTTAAGAACACGTCCTTTAGAAGTAATATTGCTACAAAAATTAAAACGATTCCAAAAACCTTTTTTACGGTTTGTGATTTTAATTTTGTTGCCATCAACCGTGAGCCGATCTGGGACCCTGAAATCACAGAGATAACTGTGACTAAGGTTATCCACAAATTCAATTTTGCTTTAAACAGATGTGCAGTAAAACCTGTAGCCGATGACAGGCCAGCAACAAGCGTAGAGGTGGCCGCAGCATTCTTAGGATCAAGACCCATAATCAGAAGTATGGGGACGATGAAAGACCCTCCGCCTCTGCCGATAAGTCCCACCAGAAATCCCAGAACACAGCCGATGATTGAAGTGACAATCAACTCTTCCCTTTTAGTCAGACTCTCTTTTCTGGGTTTCCAGCCAGATAAAACCAGTATGGCGGCAAAAAGGGTAAAGATAGCAAATAGAAAGATTATCGGTTTAACCGGCAGTCCAAAGTTAAGCATGGCTCCCAGTGGAGCACAAATAATCATCATTAGTGCAAAAGGCAAGGCAATCCTGAACTTTACCAATCTTTTTCTTGAATAGGTGGTAAAAGCAGATAGTTGGACGCACAGGTTTAGCAAAAGTCCCAAGGGTATTGCCTCGTTTTTAAAATTCATCCCCAGCCAATAAAGGATGGGGACGTAAAGCTGACTTCCTCCCATTCCTAACATGGAGAAGACAAAAGAAATAACAAAAAAGATTACAGGAGCTAAGAAATACAATCCCTCCACCTAAGGTCCTCATCTCTTGTTAGGGAATGACAAATCCAGAAGAATCTGAAAACTTCATCTTCTTATTTTTGTGGAGATCTTTTCCCATGCTTTTTTTATCTCTTGAGTCGCACCTGAATTGTCATATTCGATAATGGTTTTACCCTGCACCATGGCCTGGGTGAAGGAATTATCAAAGGGAATTTTGCTCAGGACCTCAAGTCTTTTTCTCTGGCAAAAGCTTTCGATTTTTTCTGTGTTTTCATAATTTATGTCATATTTATTTATCAGGATCACAGTCTCTATTCCGAAATGCTGGGTTAAGCTCAGTACTCTATCTAAATCTGCTATTGCCGACAGGGTGGGCTCGGTAACCACCACTACCAGATCGACTCCAGTAATGGAAGAAATGACCGGACATCCGATACCAGGAGGGCCGTCTATAAGTATTAAGTTCAGGTTTTTCTTCTGGGCTATGGTGCGGGCGTTTTGTCTTACCAGAGTGACTAATTTTCCGGTATTCTCCTCTGCAATTCCCAGCTTAGCATGAATTAGAGGACCGTATCTGGTATCGGAAATATACCATTCTCCGGAGACATTCTCTTCCATCTTAATGGCTTGTTCTGGACAGTCCAAGGCGCATACGCAGCAACCTTCGCAGGCAACAGGGTCGATTATTACTTTATCTTTTTCCTCGTATATGGCTGAGAATCGACATACCTGAATACACCTGCCGCAGAGCGTGCATTTTTCCTCATTTAAAATAGCTTTGCTTCCGGCTTTGAACTTATGTTTTTCCTTTATGTCCGGATGAAGCAGGAGATGAAGGTCAGCAGCATCAACATCGCAGTCTGCCATTATTTTGTTTTCAGCCAGAGCTGCAAAAGAACCGCTAATTACCGTTTTTCCGGTTCCGCCTTTGCCGCTTATTATGGTTATCTCTTTCATTTTTGTTTAATTTCCCTTTTGACCGAGTCCCAGAGCTTTTCAAAAATTATCGAATAATCTGCTTCGATTAAAATCGAGATGCCCTGGGAATAGAGCACTGCTACATTTCTATCATAAGGGATCTCAGCTAAAATCTCGATACCCTCATCCTCACAGTAGTTTTTTACTTTATTATCCCCTATGCCTGCTCGGTTGATAATCACTCCGAATTTAATCTTTAGTTTTTTTAGAACCTCCACTGCCAGCTTAAGATCATTCAATCCAAATGGAGTGGGTTCGGTTACCAGTAAGCAGAAATCGCTTCGGTTAACGGCTTCGATCACCGGGCAGGATGTGCCAGGTGGAACGTCTATTATAGTGATTCCATCAGGATTAACCTTTTTCTTGACCTCCCTTATTACCGGGGTTGCCATGGGTTCGCTGATGTTCAACCTTCCTTGAATAAAATCTATTAGCCCGCTTTTTCCCTGCTCCAGGACTCCAATTTCTCTTTCCTTCTCACTGATGGCCTTCTCCGGACAAAATAGAGTGCAACCTCCACAACCGTGGCAAAGCTGGGGGAAGACCAGGACTTTGTCTTTTAAAACTGCGAGGGCATTATAGGCGCATACCTCCGCACACTTTCCGCAGAAGTTGCATTTTTTCTCATCCACTTCCGGCACCAGGATGGACACTTTCTGGGTTTTTTGAATTTCCGGTTTCAAAAAGATATAGGCGTTAGGCTCCTCCACGTCGCAGTCCAGAAATTGAACGTTTTTTTCGCCGTTTTGGGTTAAAAACAGAGCCAAATTAACAGCAACCGTGGTTTTGCCGGTTCCCCCTTTGCCGCTGGCAACTGAGACGATCACTCCACCTCCAGCTTCGCACCCACACCCAATTTTATGTAGTCTTGTTTATATTTATCCTCAAAAATCTGCTGGCAGAGTTTACCGCTGCAATGGCAGGGGGAAACCTTTTGTACACCTATCTTCTGAAACTCAGAGACGATCATCTCTATATCTTTTTTTGAGGTATTCAGAAGATGAAAACCTCCCATAACCAGATAAATATCTTCGCCTAATAGTTCCTTTGTTTTTTTCACGATTTCAACTATTCCCGGATGAGCACACCCGGTGATAACTACAAGTCCTTTTTCCGTTTTAATGATAAGCGACTGCTCTTTGATAACGCTTCCCATCTCTCCGGTTGAGAAAACATCCTTGCAGATCTCCAGTGATTTTTCAACTTCAACATATTTGGCTCCGGCCTTTTTTATGTCCTTTTTGAAACCTGAAGGAAATGATCGGGGCAAGCAGACTTTCACCTGGCTATTCTTCTCCAGGAATTCCTGAAGGCCTCCGGTGTGATCACCATGGATATGGGAAAGCACAATCAAATCTACCTCTTGTGGGTCGATTTTCATTTTTTTCATATTGGAAAGAAGAGTCTTTCCATTTCCCCCGGTGTCAAAAAGAATTGTTTTCTCCTTTCCTTTGATAAAACAGGAGAATCCCCATTCCGGCGTAAGATCAGGATCATACGGATTGTTATCGTAAACGATCCGGATGGTTAAGAGCTGTTTTTTTTGAGGAATTTCTCCAAAGGAGAAATTTAGAATGGCAGCTACAAAGAAAATTGTTATTAAGAGAAGTTTCATTTTTCATCTCCTCTTTTTCTTTAATCCCTTGTGCATTCCCCATCAGCTGAGCAGGGAGGAGTATCGCATCTTTGAGTTCTTCCACAGCAGGTGCTGCCTTTGGGGGTGGAACTTCCCATCCTGATTGCCCCTGGTGAAGATAGAAGTTTTTCCATTTTGGTAGAGCCGCAAAAAGGGCAGGTGATGGAGCCTTCTTGTTTTAGATTTTTTTGAAGGATCTCTGTTTTTCTGCCGCATTTAATACATTTGTATTCGTATATGGGCATCTTATGAATCCTCTGGGATTGAACCAATCCCTAATTTCCAGAGATGGATCAGGTGGGGCACCCAGAACTGCTATTTGATTTCCCCTTTGATACACCAAAAGAAGAGAATATCCTTTTAATATTCCCACTTCCACATTTCTGGCACTGCAGTTTGTCCGAGTGGGCGGATACTCCAATCAGTAGATCAAACTCCTCTTCGCAATCTATGCATTTGTAAGTATAAATAGGCATCCCATTTTCTCCTTTTAAATCCAGGGAATCTTTAAGGGATTAACAATTGTTGAAATATCGATTAGGATTATTCTATTCCCTGGTCATAGGCCTGCCACATTCAGGGCAGTTGATCTGGTAACAGGGTACTGCTTGTTGATGGCTGACTTTGGCTCCGCAGGCGGGGCAGACACAAAAACCTGCCGGTCCTGATCCTGGGCGGTTGCCGCCCATACGCCCCCTGCCCTTACCTCTTCCCTTTCCCATACCTCTTCCTGTCCCGGGTCCCTGACCCGTTGGTCCTGTTCCATCACCTCTCGGCATTTTAAACCTCCTGTATAAAATACTTAAAAATTTCAGTTTCTTTTAAATTAAAAAGCTACTTAATGATTCTGATATTTTATGGCTATTGCTCCTCTGGGACATCGGTTCACACACTCCAGACAGGCTATGCATTTGCTGGAATCGATTCTGGCAGTTATATCAATTGAAATTGCTCCTTGGGGACAGACATCATAACAGATCCCACAGCCTGCACATTCCTCCCTATCCACTACAGCTATGACATTCTGATCTGGTTTTGTCTTCGGAGTTTCAACTCTTTTTTTGATCTGCTTTAGCCTTTGAGAGATAAGTTGAACCCTGTGTCTTAAGATTCTTAATTCATTTTCTCGGCTTAACAGAGTTGGATTAATCCTAAGGGATTGATGGAATCCAATTCCGATTTTTCTTGTCCCAATTCTTGTGATGGGGTTGTTAAACTGCATTTACATCCTCTCAGGTTTTTCTGAGAAATAGAAAGATCAAATTTTCTTTTAAATGCATTGTTCGATCTTCTCTTTAAATTCAAAATCCTTTTATCTGCAAATTCTATGACATCAATGTTCGTGATCCTCAGAGTGATCGCATTCCGATTTTTCAATTCCATAACCTCGGCCTGATCCAGGTCTACACAGGCTTTCTCCACCTTCAAGGGTGCCTTTGATCAGTTTGTCTATGATCTCATCTACGGAACCGCTTATTCCGACGAGGGTCTGGATGTTTTTTTCAGCGAAAAGTCCAGTTGCACGTCTCCCCATTCCACCGGCGATGATACAGTTCACTCCCAGATCGGAAAGAAATTGAGGCAAAAACGCAGGCTGATGACCGGGATTGTCGACCGTTTCCTTACTCAGTATCTTTTCTCCTTCGATTTCCACAATGGTGAAATGGGGGCAGCGTCCAAAATGTGCTGAAACGTAGTTGTTATCTGTTGAGATGGCTATTTTCACTTTTACGATCCTCCTTTATCCTTTTCCATACCAAAATGGCGAGGCACAGAGGAATTGGAAAGTTCATTCAGTTCACCATTTTCGAATTTTTTTAAGCTGTCTTTAACAGTTCCGGTGGCGCCTCCAAATATCCTTATGTTGGCCTGGTTGAGGGTCTGGAAGGCATTGGGACCTACGTTTCCGGTAATCACCACTTCTGCACCTCTATCAGCTATCAATTGTGCCGCCTGTATCCCGGCACCTCCCATAGCCTCTAAAGCTGGATTGGATAAACCCTCAGTTTCTTTTGTTTCAGTATCATAGATAATGAAATAAGGGCATCGTCCGAATCTCGGATCAACTAGAGCCTCAAGATCTTCGCCCTGGGATGATATTGCGATCTTCATGTGATCTCCTGTTTTTGCTTGGGGGGAGAAGAACTCTCCCCCCAATCCTTTCTACTTTTTCTCTTTTTTCCCTTCCTTTTCCAGTTCGCTCATCCGGGTTTTTACAGCTTTCATCTCCTCTTCCAGATCAGCCAGTTCCTCTTGAAGTAATCCTTTTTCCTCTTCGGGTGTGGGTTGAGGATAGGTTGCTCCGTAAGGTGGATAAGCCGGGGCATAAGGTGGATAATAGGCTCCGCCATATGGTGGATGTCCATAAAATCCGCCTCTCCCCCACCGGCCGCGTCCTCCGCCGAAGCCACGTCCCCTTCCTCCGCCTCGGGGGAAACCTCCCCTGCCTAGCCCAAATCCCCCCCAGCCAAAACCGGGGTTCATATACCCTGGCACTGGAAAGCCGGCACAGTATCCAGCTCTCCGTCCTGTCATAGGTCCTAATCCTGAAGGACCAGTTCTATCTCCTCCTGGCATTTTGAATGCCTCCTCTCTTTTTATTATGATTTACTTTTAATTTTAGCTTATGCTTCATCATCATCTTTCCGTGAAAAAAATTAACTCCTTTCATTTGAGGAACTTGGTTTAAGTTTTTCTATTACACGATCAACTATCTGTGCAAAAATCCTGGAAGTCTGGTTATCCGAATATTGCTGTACAAAAGGCTTACCTTCATCCCCGGATGTGACAATTTCCGGCTCTATGGGAATTTTTCCCAAAAAGGGCACGTCCATTTCCCTTGCTGCTTTCTCGCCACCTCCGGTTTTGAAAAGATCAGTTTTTTTACCGCAATGAGGACAGACAAAGCCGCTCATATTTTCCACAATCCCCAGAACCGGCATATTCAACCTTTTGGCAAAGTTAACGGCTTTCCGGGAATCCAAGAGAGCTAAATCCTGAGGGGTGGTTACAATAATAGTACCATCTATGTCTTTTATAAGCTGCACCACAGATAGGGGTTCATCTCCGGTACCGGGTGGGGAGTCGATTACCAGAAAATCAAGATCTCCCCAGTCCACGTCCTCCAGGAATTGCTTTATAGCGCCCATCTTAAGTGGCCCCCGCCAGATCAGGGGACTATCTTTCTTCTTCAGAAGAAAAGCCATGGATACTACTTTGAGATTGGTCATGAAGGGTACTGGCTGTATCTTTTTCTCATCACCGGTCAAGACCATATCCTCAATTGCCAGCATTTTGGGGATGTTGGGGCCGTGCATGTCCACATCCAGAAGACCTACTTGAAAACCTTGTTGTGCTAACCCAAAGGCGAGGTTTACCGCTACCGTGCTTTTTCCCACTCCACCCTTATTGCTCATCACCAGGATCTTGTGCTTTATCTTCTGCATTGACTGATTGGGAACTTTTTCCATTTTAATCTACCTCTATTTTTAAGTTTTTATTTCTGATATCAAATTCTATTGAAATCTTCTGTCTTTCCCCCATCTCCTTCCCCTTCTGCCCCATTCTCTGTCCTCCTCAGCTCGATGAATGTTAGTATTTCCACAGTTAGGGCAGGAGGCAGGTCTGGGTGTACCGTGAGGAACCTCCCAAATGTTTTCACAGGCATAACACCTGAATATCCTCTCAGCTACCACAAAATTCCCCCCCTCGATTCTTATAGCTTTAGCGTTTATTATGGCGTCAGATATTTTTTTTCTGGCAGAAGCTAAGACCCTCCCGAAGGTCTGTCGGGAAATCTTCATTCTTTTTGCTGCTTCCTCCTGCTCTAATCCTTGCACGTCGCTTAACCTTATGGCTTCATGCTCATCCACAGTCAGGATAACCTCTTCCAGCTGGGATAAGGGTATTCCTCTGGGTTTGAAATAGGAAACATTGGGCAAAGTCCATATCCAGCGACATCTTCTTGGTCTGGGCATTTTGTTCTTCCTTAGTTATGAGCGTATGCTCATAACTATATACGGCATATTTGACAATTTCTCAAGTTTTTTTTGATTTATTTTAAAAAAATATTTATGAGTATATTTCAAGATGGAAAATATTTTTTGGTGTCCTTGGAGATCAAACTGTTTTCTTGATATTACGTATTTATGCAAATATGAACATATAAGCATCCGGCTTATGATAAATCAGGACTTGATAGATTTCGAAGGCAGATTTTTAAAGGCTATTGCCCAGCCCACCCGGCTCAAGATTTTGTATTTCTTAAAAGATGGCGAGAAGTGTGCCTGTAAGATAATTCCTAAAATGGCTGAGGATCAGTCCAGCGTCTCCAGACATCTGAATAACCTTAAAAACGCAGGTATACTTGAATCCCGCAAGGAGGGGGTATCTGTCTATTACAAGATAAAGGACAAAAGAGTTTTCTCTATTTTGGGTTTGGTAGACGATATTCTCAAGGCGCAGGTTAAAGAGGAAGCAAAACTGATGAAGGTGCTCTAATTTTTTTACTATTTTATATGCATCTATGTGCAAATAAGCATAAAAGCTCATATGAACTTAAATGAAATTGTCCAGAGTGGGATTGAAGCATTACTTGAATATTTATCAGCCCACGTTTTGACCTGCCTTATTCCGGCTTTCTTTATTGCCGGAGCAATAGCGGTGTTTGTCTCCCAGGCATCGGTGATGAAATACTTCGGTGCCAAGGCCAAAAAGATTCTGGCTTACTCTGTGGCTTCGGTCTCGGGGGCGATTCTGGCAGTTTGCTCCTGCACCATACTTCCTCTTTTTGCTGGAATACACAAAAGGGGAGCAGGTTTGGGTCCAGCTATCGCTTTTCTTTATTCGGGACCTGCAATAAACATTCTGGCCATTGTATATTCAGCTAAACTCCTGGGTTTTGATTTAGGCATAGCCAGGGCTTTTGGGGCTGTCATTTTCTCGGTAGTCATTGGTTTGATTATGGCTTTTATCTGGCGAAAAGAGGAGTTTCAAAAAGCGAACAATCCAGGTGAGTTAGTTCTGCCTCAAGAGGAAAAGAAGACAAGACCTGAAGGCCTGACTTTGTTTTATTTTGCAGTTCTGGTGGGAATCTTAATTTTTGGAGCAGCCCAAAAGTGGACTGTGACCGCGGTTCTTTTGATAGTTTTAGGCTTCATCTTATATCGCTGGTTTCAAAAAGAAGAGTTGAGGTACTGGATGGAGCAGACCTGGGACCTATTCAAAAAGATATTCCCCATTCTTTTAGCGGGAGTTTTTGTAGCTGGAATCATAAAAGCGTTTCTTCCCCAACAGGTGGTGGAAACTTGGCTGGGAGGAAATGGGTTCAGGGCTACTTTTATAGCCTCGGTCTTCGGAGCTTTAATGTATTTTTCAACTTTGACTGAGGTTCCCATCATCCGCGCCCTGATGGATCTGGGGATGGGCAGAGGTCCGGCTTTGACCTTGCTTTTGGCCGGTCCGGCTTTAAGCCTGCCCAATATGATTGTAATTGCAGGAATAATGGGGATAAAAAAGACAGGTGTATATGTGTTTTTAGTGGTCCTAATGTCAACCATAACCGGAATGATATTTGGCAACTTAATCTCATAGGAGGTATGAGATATGAAGATCGAGGTTTTAGGTTCCGGATGTACTAACTGTAGAAAACTTGAGCAAGATGTGAATGCTGCTCTGGCTGAGTTGGGAATTGAAGCTGAAGTGGTCAAGGTTACAGACCTGAACAAGATTTCGTCATACGGGGTTTTAATGACGCCGGGCTTGGTGATAAACGGCAAAGTCTACTCATCAGGCAAAATTCCAGTGGTGACGACCTTGAAGAGATGGATAGATGAGGAAGCCAAAAAAGACGTCAAGTAGCCAGTTTAGATGGAGAAGATGGCTAGCAGAGGACTTATTTTGATGAAGCTTATACTTGTTTCGATTATATTTTGCCTTGTTTTCTGTTCTTCTTCGGGAGCTGAAGTTTTGCAGATAACAACCTCCGGAGAATCTTCAGGGAAAGTCATCATATCCGAATATCTCTCGAAGATTGATACCCTTTTTGTAATTCACTTTCACCCCACGGTCCAGTGTTCCTGTTGCATAAATGTCAGCAGCTTCGCCAGGAAGGCATTAGAAAAATTCTACGCCGAGCCATACCAAAAAGGATCCATAATCTTCAGGGAATACGATATCGACAAAGATTCCTCCACAGCAAAAAAATATGGAATTTCCTGGTCTGCCTTAGGTTTTGAAAAATTTTATGGGGGTGAAAAAGAGTTTAAAGAAATTGACTCTGTATGGGAATTTTGCGGGGAGAAGGAGAAATTCCTCCTGAATTTCAAAAGAGAAATAGATGAGTTTATTATGAGATCGAAAAAGGCTAAATCTGAATACCAAAATACAAAACAGGATACAGTTAAACTAAAAGATAAAAAACCAGAGAATATATATCCCCCAAAAAAGCCAGAAAACGGAGGTAAAAATTGAAGCTTAAACCAGGAACTTTAGTCATGGGAATTTTACTAGTGATAGGAATAACTTTCATCTTAATTAGAGGTCCTTCTGATCAGGCTGGGAAAGGTTTAAAACCTCAACCCACAGCTCAAGATGAACCTACAAAGAAACTACCGACGCTGATTGACTTGGGAAAAGGGACCTGTATCCCCTGCAAGAAAATGAAACCAATTTTAGATGAGTTGAAAATTGAATACCGAGGAAAGGCAACCGTAGAAATAATCGACCTTCGATTTGACAGTCGGGCAGCCAGCAAATACGGGATTAGATTAATTCCCACTCAGATATTCTTTGATGCGGATGGCAATGAAGTGTACAGGCACGAGGGATTCTTGGATAAACAATCCATAATAAATAAATTTACTGAGATGGGAGTACATTGATATGGAATCGATCCTGGCAAACGTCGCAGATGTAATAAACAATTCCCCTGGCCTGGCTTATCTTTTCGTTTTCCTGGGCGGGTTAGTGTCTGCTTCCAGTCCGTGTATACTGGCGATAATTCCTTTAGTGATCGGATTTGTGGGAGGTTACTCTGAAGGGAACAAGAAAAAGGCAATTGTGTACTCTTTAGTATTTGCTTTGGGACTGTCCCTAACCTTTACGGTATTAGGTGCTATCGCTTCTCTGGTAGGCGGTCTTTTTGGAGATGTGGGTAAGTTCTGGTATTACTTCGCAGCTGCCGTGGCAGTTGTTATGGGGCTTTATTTGATCGGGGTACTCAATTTTAGACTCCCTCAACCGGTTACATTGAAAACCAAACACAAAGGCATCATCGGTGCCTTTCTCCTCGGCCTTCTATTTGGGGCAGTCTCTTCTCCGTGCGCCACGCCGGTTCTGGCTGTGATTGTAGCTTTTGTAGCCACGAAGGCAAAAATAGTCTATGGTACATCCTTACTCTTTGTTTATGCAATAGGTCACTGTGCTTTGATTGTCTTGGCTGGTGTTTTTACCGGGTTTGTGGAAAGCTATGCCAAATCTAAAGGGGTGAGTAATTTCTCGGCTATCACCAAAAAGATCAGTGGAGTTTTGATCCTTCTGGCCGGGCTTTACATCTTTTATATCAATGTTTAACGAAAATGGAGCATTACCTGTCATACCTGAATTTGACCAATGTTTTCCTGAGCATACACAAAATTGGGAGAGGAGTTAAAAGACTCTATGCCTGCAAATATGGAAAGGAGTTTGACAGTGGAAAATGAAAGAAAACTCTCCGTATTTGAGAAATACCTCATCGTCTGGGTAGGTTTATGTATAATTGCCGGGACTTTTCTGGGAAAGCTTTTTCCCGGACTTTCATTGATTTTAGACAAGCTGTCCATAGCTCACGTTTCGATTCCCATTGCCATATGTCTTTTCTTTATGATGTACCCCATAATGGTGAAAATCGATTTCAGCCGGGTAGTCAGGGCGGGAAAGACTCCCAAGCCGGTTCTTTTGACCCTTTTTATTAACTGGGGTATAAAACCTTTCACTATGTATTTTATTGCAACATTTTTTTTGGCATATGTCTTTAAATCCCTCATTCCGGGCACTGAAGTTGTTCGAGGTGATATCGTACCCCTGTACCGGTCCTATATTTCAGGGGCAATTTTGTTAGGTATCGCTCCCTGTACTGCTATGGTTCTGATGTGGAGCTATCTGGCTCGGGGCAATGACGCTTTAACCCTGGTGATGGTGGCCATAAATTCTTTGACCATGCTCTTTGTTTCTATGCCCCCCTGGGAGGTTTTCTTCTAAAGGTGAATAAGATGCCTATCCCCTGGGAAACCATAATTCTTTCAGTTCTGATATATGTGGGAATCCCTCTTTTAGCCGGGTATTTCTCCAGAAAGGAGATCATCAAAAGAAAAGGGCTGGAGTGGTTTGAGTCTATCTTTGTTCATAGCCTGACCACTGTTTCCATCGTGGCACTTTTGGCGACTCTGGTGGTTTTGTTCTCTTTAAAAGGTGAGATCTTGCTGCAACGGCCTCTGGATATTGGTCTGATAGCTATTCCTCTTTTTATCCAGATATGTTTCATCTTTATCCTGGGATATTCTCTGGCTCGGTTATTAAAACTGAGCTATGAGGATGCAGCACCTGCTGCCATGATCGGAGCCAGCAATCATTTTGAGGTGGCTATAGCTACTGCAGTGGTTCTTTTTGGACTGGGATCAGGTACTGCTATGGCTACTGTGGTAGGGGTATTGATCGAAGTTCCCATTATGTTGAGCTTGGTTGCCTTCTGTAAAAGAACAAGACACTGGTTTTCTTATTGAAAGTTAAACCGGGATCAATGTTTATTCAAAATTCTATTCAGATGATGAAAGTGTTTGTAGCAGATGGATTTTTAAGAGATTTCTGCAAACGGATCAGATTCAAAAAAGTATAATTTTCGAATGTGCAGATTTACAACACAGATTTCTATTGACTTTTAAACATTTTGGATTATTTTTAATAAAAGATAAAACTGCTTTGGAGGCACATCATGAGAAAGTTTTTAGCCCTTATAATTCTTTTTGCATTTATAGCAATTCTGTCTAACCCCAACCCGATCTCAGGAGCTAATCAACCCCAGAGATCCCCTGAAGTCTCATCCAGAGGTCCCAAAGCTTATTTTTCTGAGACCTCCTGGGATTTTGGCAGAATTCCTCTGAACTGTGGCGTGAGTCACATCTTCTGGTTGAAAAATGTGGGAACCGATACCCTCAAGATTTTAAGTGTAAAGCCGGGGTGAGGCTGCACCAAGGCTCCAATAAAGAAAACGGAGCTGGCTGTCGGTGACAGCACTGAGGTCGAACTGGTCTATCACTCCAGTGGACATAAGGGTTCAATTAACAAATCAGCCCGGGTGGTTACCAATGATTCAACTAACAACACTTTGATACTCCGTTTCTCAGCAGAAGCAGGCGGGTATCCAGATACTGCTTTTCCTCTGATAATTAGCCCCCCGGATATGGATTTCTCTCCGGTCGATGGAAAGCAAAGAACTAAGATGGCCACCCTGATTCAGAATGTGGGCAATAAAAAACTAAAGATCACACCAGCAGGTTATCCAGTGGATCTTTTCAGGATTAAATTATCTGATTCTAATCTAAAACCTGGAGAGAAAACCAAATTAATGGTCAAACTCAACCGACACGCTGATCTGGAGACATTCGATAAGGCTATTACTTTTGAAATTAACGACGCGAATAAAACCAGATTTTCAATACCGTTGAAAAAGACACTTTCTACCATAAAAAACATGCAGAAACGACCCGTCAAGAATGCCAAAAGGTGAGGATGTTTTTAAATCAGTAGTAAAGAATTCATTGTAATAACAAGGATGCAATTTCCTTGCGGCTCTATTTCGAAGAATAGAGCCGTATTAGTATAGATAAAGGAGTTAGATAACAGGTGAAGTACCAAAGTAAAAAACCCAGGTTTCTTTTACCACTTCTGCTTTTGGTCTTTACTTTATCCTTTCATTTGTCCTGCAGCAATGGGGGTGATCCTTCAAATGATTTGTCTAAAAATCCCCAACATAAACCGGAGGTGGGCTATCCCGCACCTGGGTTTACCCTGGAGATGGTGGGTGGAGGGAATGTAGTCAACCTTTCGGATTATAAGGGTAAGGTGGTTCTTTTAAATTTCTGGGCCAGCTGGTGTTTCCCCTGCAGAAAGGAGATGCCCTCCATGCAGGAGCTATATCAGATATTCAAGGACCGGAACTTCGAGATTTTGGCGGTGAATTTGGATAAGTTTGGCAAGGAAAAGGTCCTGAGTTTTGTCTCCAATTACGGTCTTACCTTTCCCATCCTTTTGGACGAGGATATGAAAACTGCACTGAGTTATGAGGTGAGAAATATACCTACTTCCTATATTATAGACAAAGAGGGCATTATAAAGGAAAAGATAATTGGTGAAAAGCACTGGACCGAACCAGAAATTGTAAATAAAATTGAAACCTTGATGGGTTCTTGAAAAGGAGATGCAATTGATAAGATATTCTCTTTTGTTAATTCTGTTATCTGTTTTTGTTATTTTCTCTGGATGCGGAGAAAAAGAACCTAAATCTCAATTTAAAACTCATAGGATAGACCAGGAGGAGCTGGGGGTAAAAACTGTCTGCCCGATTTGTGGGATGGAGATCACGATTTCGGCCCAGACACCAGCCTTGGAATATAAGGGACAAATATACTATTTCTGCACCGAAGACGAAAAAGATCAATTTATGAAAGATCCTGAGAAGTTTATTTCAATAGAAGAAGATAGTATTATATCTGAAGCAGAAACGAAAGTTAATATCTCTGAAGAGGAGTTGGAAGCTTCTGGCTATAAAAAATATAAAATAACACCGGAGGAAATAGATCAGGTAGCCCTTTGCCCCGGTTGTCGAATGTATCTGGCAGTTTCCTCTAAAACTCCGGCTTTAGAAAAAGAGGGGAAGATATTTTATTTCTGTTCTCAGGATTGTATGGCGGAATTCCTGAGAAGAAAAAGATAGATTTTTTTTGGATTAATTCAGGTCCTTATAATATGGAAAAGATGGGTAATAAGCAGAAAAAAGCCATTGGTTTGGTGTCCGGAGGTCTGGATAGCTGGCTGGCAGTAAAACTGATGCTGGATCAGGGAGTGGAGATTATCTGCTTGAATATGAAAACGCCTTTTTGCCAGTGCGATACAGGTGGAAATTGCTTTTCGGATTTAGTGGCACAAGAATATAATCTTAGACTCATAAGAATATTTGGTAAAGAGGATTTCCTGGAGATTGTAAAAGATCCCCCACACGGTTATGGCAAGAATGTGAATCCCTGTATTGATTGTAGGATTTATCTTTTCAGAAAAGCCAAGGAGGTCATGGAAAAGGAGGGAGCTGGTTTTGTTTTCTCCGGTGAGGTTTTAGGTGAACGCCCCATGTCACAGAGGCTGGATGCCTTGAAGTTGATCGATAGGGAATCGGGTCTTCAGGGAAGAGTCTTAAGACCACTTTCAGCTCGGCTATTGGAACCGACTACTCCGGAAAAGGAGGGTTGGGTAGACCGGGAAAAGCTTCTCTTTATCCGGGGAAGATCAAGAAAGCCCCAGATAGCTCTGGCGGATTCCTTTAAAATAAAAGAGTACCCCTCCCCAGCGGGGGGTTGCCTTCTAACAGACGAGAATTTTGCTAAAAAGCTCAAGGATTTGTTAAAGTATCAGGAGTTTTCTTTGAGGGACGTTTCTCTTTTGAAGGTGGGAAGGCATTTCAGATTACCCAGCGGAGCCAAGGTGATAGCTGGAAGAAATGAAAATGAAAACAAAACCTTGATGCTTCTGTCTTATCCGGATGAGATAAAGCTCACAGTCAAAGACTATAAAAGCACCTATACTCTTTTTCTGGGTCATCCCGTCTCAGATGATTTAAACATGGCAGCTGAAATCTGTGCTTATTATTGTAAGGAAAAGGCTCAAAAAAAACTTCAAGTGAAATTGTGGAGAAATTCTTCTGAGGAATATAAGGAACTGGATGTAATCCCTCTGAACAAATCAGAGATTTTAAAATATTTAATTTAACTGTCTCTTAAAACTGCAGAATCTGTGAAAACTTATGCATAAGCATCAACTTCTGGATTTAAAAACCGATCACTTTTTCGCTTTGGTTAGTTCTTGAGCTGCAATTCCTTAGCTTAATTTTCTTTAAAAATCTTACTATGTGGGAACGGGATTTGCCTTATTTCACCTGTAACGTTAATTCAATTTATTGATTATGAATGAGTTATGTAAATATATCGAAATAGAAAAATGTTGAAGGAAATACACAGAAATTTGAGATTTTTCTGATATTATTGAAAAATATCTCTTGACAAAATATGTGAATTATGTATATTATAGATGAAATTGAGCAGCAAAGATGTCCTCAACAGCATCACAAAAAGTCTTCAGGAAGATATTCTCGGAGGGGGAATATTAGTTCTTTGAAGTAAGCGAACTGGATTGTAAAAATATCTTAATTCCATCTTTTCTGACAACGCAAGAGCAGAAAGAGGAAGTTTCTTAAAATATTAAGAGGAGATTAAAACCTTAGCCGCAGTGTGAATTTAGAGAAAGGAGGAAGTTCTATTCGCTCGCTGGTTAGGAGGAAAAAAAAGAAGAGGTAAACTTAAAATAAGGAGTAGCCGGCGATGCAAAAAAGATGGATCTCAGTATTGCTGGTGTTTTTCTGGATAGTATGCGGCGCTAATCTTGCGAGCGGCCAGGTGGAAGCCTACATTACGGTTATGGATACAGCCCTGGCTAGCGGAGACACCTATCAGCTAGTAACGGTAACAGTGCAAAATGATGTACCGATTAAAGGAATCGAATTGATGTTCACTCTGGGACGTCCAGCGATAACAGACTTCACCACGGATCGGATTAAATCTGAAGTGGATACCAACTTAGTTCCCCCGGAGACGTCGGTTGTTCGTTACTGCAAGATTCAAACGGCAGGAACTTTGGTTCAGAATTTCGAATGGATAAAGGCTCACGGTGAGTTGGGAGATACCGCTTTTCTGGATTGCGACTGGGTCAAGGTAGCAGGAATGGCACATGAAGGCAGTCCTATACCCCCGGGATCAGGCGTTCTTTTAAAACTGTATTTAGATGTTTTGTGTATACCCGACACCACCCAGGATCGGATGGCTCATATAGTATTGAATGGCTTCGTTTCGGACCCTGAGGGGCATCTGGTGGAAACTCAGTTCAACTTTGGAACCCTGTATTTAAATCAAACCTGGTGCGGCGATTTAATGAAGTGTTTGTGCGGCGATGTGGAAACCAGCGGAGAGGCGACTATAGTGGATGTGGTTTATATGGTAAACTGGATGTTCAATAACGGACCTGATTTATGTCCCGAGCTTATGGGTGACGTCAATGCGGTTAGAGGAACAAGCATCGCGGATGTGGTTTATTTGGTAAATTATCTATTCAATAACGGAGCTGATCCGGTTTGTGTAAGAAAATATTGAGGGAACTGAAACGTTAAACCTAAAGCGAGAGGAGGTGATAAGCTGAAGGGGTAAAGCCAACGACAGGAAATAAAACCCGGAATTAAAGAAGGAGGTGAGGAGGAGAATTAGAGGCTACTAACCTTCAAGTGAGGGGAGAATGACACTGAAGCTCTTGAAAAAGATATGGAGTTTCAGAGAAGAGTAAACTTTAAGTAATGAAGGAGTAGAAAATGCGAAAAACACTGTTACTTCTTGGTTTGGCTGTGATTTTCCTTTTCGGAACTGCTAGTGCTGATACTGTCTACCTCACTGCTGACAGTGCCGTTCAAGTTGTGGGAAGTGTGCTCTACATGGAGCCCCTGGGCGGGGGAGTTGTAGCAATCGGGGTCAATGCCCTAAACGACGAACCCATTTCCGCATTAGTGTATCCCTTTGTTGAGACATGTCAGGCAATTGATACACTTTACACTACCAATGCAGCATTGAACAATGGTGCAACAGTTCCGACCTGCTTTGGAACACAGGTTTACGGTGCGGGTCCTGGCAGAGTGTCAGTCGTAGGATGGGGAGTTCAGTCGTTGAACATCAACCTCATAGATCAGTACAGGTTCATGCTGGGAGGCACTGCCATGATGGCTCCTGCACTTCCTGCGGGTGATGGAAACATCGCCACCATGAGGTTCACCATGCCCGCTGGCGCACAGGATACCTGCATCTGCCTGGATAGCATGTTCTATCCGCCATCCGGCGTGCTGACCCACGTGGATACCCTGGCACAAACCATCTATCCCACCTGGGCTGCTACATGCTTTGAGGTTAAGAGGAGACCCAACACTCCTCCGGCTGTCGACTGCGATGCTAGCGCATCTGGCTTCACCGTGCTTCCGGTTACTTTAACCTTCTCAGCCACAGATGGTGAGAGTGATGCCATTATGCCACCGACCGTCGAGATAAATCCAGATTGTGGCAGCTTCGGCGCTATAACTGGTGATGCTTCTGGCTGGACTGTGGTCTTTGATCCCACCGCCGGCACGGCTTGTGGCGCTGGCACCTATGATGTCAGCTTTATAGTCTGTGATGAGTTTGGTGCCTGTGACACTTGCCACACCACTCTGACTCTGATAGCTCTGGTGGGTATTGTGGAGATCGAACAATTAGACTGCGTATTCCCGGGTAATGTAGCTGAACTTTCCGTCTTCCTGACGGGCTATGTTCCTTTTGGTGGGTTCAAGATGTACTTTGAGTATGATCCTGCTGTAATGACCTACCTGGGTGTCGAGAGAGGCGACCTGATCTCTGATTTCGACGGTTACTGGGATCCGTATGATCACACCAAAAAGTACGACTTCCAGTACTTCGAGAGTCGTGTTCTGCCATGTGCGCAGCAGTGCGAGACCTATAAGATCAAGGTTGTAGGTATTGCTGATATGCCGGATGGCTACATCACCGGACCGCTCGAGGTAACCGAGGGTGCAGAGGAACTGTTGGTATTGAGGTTCTTGGTAGCCAGAGATGCCAATCTCCAGGATCTGCTGTTACCAGTGAAGTTTGAGTTTGACTATGACTTCGATCTGAAAGCACCAAGCTTCTCAGATCCTACTGGTGAGATACTCTACGTTGCTCAGGACTGGCCCGGCGAGACCAGCCTGCCCAACGAGCAGATTCTGAAGATGATACAGTTCGTCGACGGTGGAGTTAAGGTTTGCAGCGATGCTTTCTGCTGGACTGGTGATCTGAACTTAAACGAGCTTCCTTATGAAATCGCTGATGCAGTTCTGTATGCCAACTACTTCATCAAAGGCGATGAGGTATTTGACATCAACTACGACATGCAGCTTCTGGCCAGCGATGTGAATAAGGATGGATTCTATCCCAGCATTGCTGACTTCGTGTTTTTGATTCGGATCATCCTTGAGGATATATCACCGAAACATAAGCTGGCACCGACAACCGAGCTGGCTAATGTGACAGTGGTAACTCAGGGTGATGCGGTGAAGGTAGTTAGCAACTCCAACACCAGTATTGGAGGAGCCCTGTATGTATTCAAGCATTCTGGTGAGGTGGCTAACCTGACTTCGACTTCGGATATGGATCTGAAGTACAACGATGCCAATGGCGAGCTGAGAGTATTGGTGTACAGCTTCGAGGGCAAGAGCATCTCGGGCGTCACCGATCTGTTTAGCTTCCAGGCTAAGGAAGTTGAGCTGGTGGAGGTTAAGGCTGCTGACTTCTATGGTTCTGCCATGAAGAGCACCATAACCACCAAGGTTCTGCCCACCAAGTTTGCTTTGATGAACAACTATCCCAACCCGTTTAACCTCAACACTAACATAAGCTTTGCATTGCCAGTTGACTCCAAGGTCAGCTTGAAGCTTTACAACGTAGCTGGCCAGCTGGTTAAGACTTATGGTGGCGTGTACGAGGCTGGTAACCATGTCATTACATGGGATGGTACCAACACTAAGGGTGCGACAGTTGCATCAGGTATCTACTTCTACAAACTGGTAGCTGGTGACTACAGCTGCACCAAGAAGATGGTTTTGACCAAGTAATTGGTCATCACTTTTCCAGGAGAGGGGTCTTCAAAGACCCTTCTCCTGTTTATGGAAAGAACTGACTGTTTAAAACCACTTTGGGAGGAGGAAAATTCAGCCGAATATAATAAAGTAAGTTAAGTTCAGGCATCTTTTTTGCTGTTTTGAAGGATAGCAGACGAGCTTTGAGCTTCGACATATTGGATGCCGAAGCAGAGAATAGAGAAGATTGAGCGGGGGAGCTGTGATGAAACGAAACTTTTTTACAAATCTTCTCGGTGCTATCCTAATTTTTTTGGGTAGCTTCGGGATAAGCTGGTCACAAGTTCAGGATACTATTGGGGTTGTAGATACGGTGGAGGTGGAAAATGTAGTTGCTTCCTCTGGTTCCCAAGTCGTGGTATCCGTATATGAATTCAACGATGAGGAGATCGGAGCTTTGACTTTGCCTCTGAAATACTCAAGTCAGTATTTGGTCTGCGATTCAGTCTCCTTTACCGGAAGCAGGGTTGAGTATATCAGTGCCAAACCGGTTAACATAGATACTGTCCAGGGGACGATTAAAATTGGGGCTATCTGTGTATTAGAGCCTCCCTTAAGCCCTGGAAGGGGAAAGCTGGTTGCTCTGTTTTTCAGAGTTAAAGCCGATGCTCCCTCTCAGATTATGGAAATCGATACTTTCTCAGTAGAGGAACCCCCATTCTCCCTTACCCTTATTTATACCTTTCCTTCAGGACCTGATAGCGGGGTGGTGATTGACCTGATTCCAGCATTTAAAACAGGGTCGATCAATGTCGTGACTCAAAATCTACCCCCGGAAATAGATCCTATAAGCTCCCAGTATGTAAATGAAGGGGATAGTCTGATAATAAACGTTCATGCCACAGACCCGGAAGGGGGAATTTTAAGTTTAGGAGTATTAAATTCTCCCCCCACTGCGTCCTTTAAGAATTTAGGCGATGGAAATGGCAGGTTTATTTGGGTTCCTGACTTTTATGGTCCCTGGTCCTCCACCAATAGCCCATACAATGTGACATTTTTTGCTACAGATGGAACAAACTCTGCATATCAGGGGGTGGAGATAAATGTCATTAATTCAAACGCCCCACCGGTATTGAATATTCCCGGTGATAAAGCCATCCCGGTGGGGATGCTTTTGAGCTTCTCTGTTTCAGCCTCGGATCCGGATAAAGAGCTGGTCACAATTACCCTTTTGGACCAACCTCTGGGGTCAAATTTTGATGGTAGCAATCCGGGAATTTTCAGCTGGGCTCCAGAGGAGAAAGACACTGGCGAATATTTCTTGAGGTTTTATGCCCAAGACCCCAACGGGGGAAAGGATAGCGGTGAAGTGAGGATTATGGTGAGTTCCATTCAGGGCTATACCTTGAACCTGGGCAACGTGGTGGGTAACCTGGGAGGTCTTATTGGTTTACCTGTTTATTTGAGTAATCCTGACTTTATATCCGGGATGGATCTTTTAATCGAGTTTGATACCACAGCTTTAAACTTCATAGAGGTAAGTAAAAGCGATACAAGAATTGAGTCATGGGAATCTTTTGGCTATCTGGCGAGTTCCACTGACTCGGGTCAGCAAGTTAGAATAATCGGTATAGCTGATGTCCAGATGGGATTGGTAACTCCGCCTCTGGGTCCGGGTACCGGGGTGGCCTGTTACCTGAAATTTATGGCCACAACTGACCTGAAGTATGATGGAGTTTCAATACCAGTCAAGTTCAGATTTATAAATAGTACTAACAATACTTTCTCAGATCCGGAGGGTGGTTTTATCACCCAGGAGGAGATAACTTATAATGATGGGGGGATTTTGCTTCAAAAGCCTCAAAATATTTTATTGGGGGATTTGAACTTAAACCAAACCCCTTTTGAGATAGGAGACATCGTTCGCTTTGCAAATTTCTTTGTAGATCCGGTGGCAGATGGATTCAATATTGAACAGATGTTTAACTCTGATGTGAATGAGGATGGTATCCAGGCAACTATAGCTGATTTCATATTTATGATAAGGTATATGATTTCAGGTGGAGGTGCCATTGGGAAATCCCTGTCTGGCGGGGAAGAGGTGGAAATAGATGTTGTGGATGGATCTTCAAGCCTGGTGTTTTATATGAACTCCGAAGTTGAAGCAGGAGGCGTATTGATTGAGCTCCGATCAGATCAGATTGATCCGAGTGATATAAAGTTATCCTCTGAGATAGATTCAATGAATTCCAGGATCCATAAAGATGGGGATGTAATAAGAGTATTTGTATATAGTGAAAACGGGTATTGTTTAAAACCAGGTTTAAAAAAACTCCTGACAATTTCAAAAGAAAAAGAGGATGGAAGCATAGAATTAGAAAATATTCAGGTATGTGATACCAAAGGGGAACTATTAAAGGTAGATACAGCTTACGAGAGTAAAAAGGAAATTCCGTCTGATTTCTCCCTGTCTCAGAATTATCCCAATCCCTTTAATCCTGAAACCTATATAGATTTCACCATTCCTAATGAAGCAGAGGTGAGCTTAAGGATTTACAATGTGAAGGGTCAACTGGTTAAAACTTTAGTCCAAGAGAGAATGAGTCCTGGAAATCACACTATTAGATGGGATGGAAGGAATGAATCCGGAGAAAAGGTGAGCTCAGGTGTCTACTTTTACAGGCTTACGTTAGGTGAGAAGTCAATTATTAAGAAAATGGTTCTTTTAAAATAGATTAATGCAAAAACTGACAGCATATATGAAAAAGGATTCAGTTTTTATGAATGGTTCTGCTTTAAGTAAAAAACATTTTGGACTTATAAATTCAACCTTCAGCAAAAGGAGTCAAACTCTTTGGAAATAAACAGGCATCTTTTATGTGTATGATTTTTAATGACTTGGCATAAAGATTGCATTTTTGAAAAATGAATAAAGAGATCATAAAAAAAGGAAGGAGAAAATGAGAGTTAAAATATTACTTTGGGGATTTTTGTTTATCCTGTTACTTACGGGATATGCTTCAGCTCAGAACGAGCTTCTCAATGATACTTTAAGGATTGTGGACGTATATGCTACGCCGGGGGAGCAGGGAGTTCGGGTCGCTGTAAATATGCACAACACGATCAATGTAGCTGGTTTCACTATAAGGATGGCGTTCGATTCCACCTTAGTCACTCCCAAGTATACACAGCAGGATGGACAGAGGGTTTTAGTAGCTTACCGAACCTCAAGAACACCCTACGAGCTTATGCCCAATTTCGGGGGGCTAATTCCTCAATCAGGAATTATGACCTTTCTCTGCGCCACGGATTGGTATGACCTACCTATTAAATATATACCTCCGGGAAATGATCCGGTTGTGGAGTTCGAATTCGACATTAATCCTGATATTCAACAGGATACTGTGGCTCATATTGTGTTTTCTCCTCATCCCACTCTTCCCTATGCTTATAATAATTTCTCAGATCCACTGGGAGATCTTTATATACCTCGGCTTCACAATGGTCAAATTATCATAACTTCTGGTATTCCAGGAAATCATGTTCCCGTGTTCGATCCATTGAGTTCACCCTATACAGTGGATGAGGGGGATAGCCTGGCTTTTAAAGTTAGAGCAATTGATCCGGATGGGGATAATCTGACCCTTTATGCAGAAACGGTTCTACCCAATCATGCAACCTTTCCCACAAAATCCGGGGAGGCTTATGTTACCCAGGATTTTATTTTCAAGCCCGATTATACTCAGGGCGGCGTTAGTTACACTGTGACATTTGCTGCCCGGGATGAAAATAATGGTATCTCCAAAACCACAGTTACTATTATAGTAAATGATGTGCCTCAGATTTTTGATATACTCACGGTTTCCGATGCCGAGGGAGGAGTTCCTGGAGCTAAAGACATACCAGTGCCTATCACTTTAATCAATTCCCAGGATGTTTACGGAATCCAGTTCACCCTGGGGTGGAACGATACTGTGCTGGATGTGGATTCTATCAAGCTGTCACCTTCATTTTCCCATTTCTCTCTCCGGGATAACCTGGGCGATGTTTCAAGCCAAGTGACGGTTTTGCTTTTTAGCCTGGATAATCAGAGTATTCTGGCAGGGACCGAGGAGATCGTTGATGTTTTTGTTTCTGTGGATTCCGTTGTCTGTGGGCTGGATGCTCTTCTAACTTTATCTGATGCAGCTGAGGCTATAAACTTCCCGCATGTGGAGTCCAGAGAACTGACCACGGAGGATGGATCTTTTTACGTGGACTGTTTCGGGGACGTCACTTTAGATAAATTGATTGACGTTGCTGATGTGGTCTCTCTGGTGGGATATATCCTGGGCAATGTAGAATATGATGCTCGTAAGGAGGGAGCAGCTGATGTTAATGGGGACGAGACCATAGATGTAATTGATCTCCAGGCTATCATAAACATCATTCTGGGTCGACCCATTGGAACTCCGGGAATCGGCTTATCTTCTCCTTTGGCTATTGTGGATTTGGATCTGGAAAGCCTCAAGAAAGGTTCCGATGCTCAAATCCTGGTTCACTCCGAGCATCTGGTGCCAGTTGCCGGTGTGCAGTTGAAACTGAGGTATGATCCAAACCAAATGAGCTTCTCCTCTCCTGTCACAACTGATCTTACCAACGATTTTATTATTCAATATAAGGATGAGGGAAAAGGAAAGATGACTGTGGTTATGTATAATATGGCTGGGAAGTCAATTGAGTCCGGAGAAGGAAATATCTTAGCTCTGCCCGTGGTGCTTAAAACCGGCCTAAAGGACGATCCTCAGGTGGAAATAGAAGAGGTGATTATGGCTGATCCTGAGGCTGTGGGCATTCCGGTTGGGAAAAAAGGAACTCACCTGCCAGTGGATTTCAAACTGGCTCAGAATTATCCTAATCCCTTCAACCCCTCGACTACTATCGAGTTCGAAATTCTCTCGGATGTTAGAAATGAGGTGATGGTACACACCACCCTGAAAATCTATAACGTATTGGGTCGGAGGATCAAAACTTTAGTTGATGAGATGAAGACCCCGGGGAATTATCAGATGATATGGGATGGGACAGATGATGGCGGTGAGAGAGTATCCTCCGGAGTTTACTTCTATCAACTCAAAGCTAAAGATTATCAGGAAACCAAGAAGATGGTGCTTATGAAATAGGAATGAAGAAATTCTGGGAAATCATAATGAGAAAACTTTTTGTTCTTTCTGAATTATCTCAGGGAAAGACAATGAAGCTTCGCTTAAGTGTTATTTTTATTGTGGTATTTTGTTTTTGCCTTTTAGCGGGTAAGCCGGTGTTGGCCGTAACTCCTCTCTTCTCGTTTTCTAACACTCAAGAAAGCAGCACTACCGATGGTGCCAATACCGACACCTATATCCCTGCTGCTCAGCTTGAAAACGGCAAGAAATATCTAATCCTCTACTCAGCCGCATATGGGGGAGCTGGAACATCAGATGATGTGGGTGTTCGGGTTGAGTATGGTTCCACGGTGATAGCCAGAGGAAGTGATGAGGGCTCAAGTTCTGGAAGCCCGGAGGCTATGCGGGATGCTTCTCTTCAGGGTTTCTACATTTTAACTGGTGACGGCAGTTCTGATTTGAGAATCAAATTTACGAGATTTTCGGGAACCTGTTATGTCAAGGGTAAATCTCTGATTGCGATACCTCTCGAAGATCTGACTGAGAATTCGGATTACTGGTATTCCCAGCAGAACGGTGATGCTGCTCAGCAGACGGCAACAAGCTCCTGGGTCGATCTGTTAACAATGACCAAGGATCTCCCAGAGACGGGAGACTACCTGGTTTTGATGAGCGCAGAGGGGTGGCTTCCCAGCGGGAGTACCAGTGACGGAGAAGCCTTCCGGGCTGTTATAGATGCTTCTATACAGAAAGCGACAATGGGGAAGGAGTGGGAAACCAATAATGCCAGTCGTTCTTTTTCCTATGCCAGAATCCACAATCTTAATTCTGGCAATAATACTTTTGGAATCGAGGTAGGCCCAGCCCAGGGAACATCGTCTAAATCATTCCGCCGGGGACGAATAGTAATTATCAGGGCTGGTGCTTTCGACCAGCTCACATCGACCAGCGATGATACTGACAACACGACTACGGCTAATTACCCCACCTATGACGACTTCATAACCCATACATATACCCCGAGTCAACAGGAGTATGTGGTGGTGATCGGAAACACGTGGAGCAATCAGGGACAAGACTACAGGAGCATCATAGTCAGGCTGGAGAACTCAACAGATAACACTTACTTCTCTGATTTCATTTCAGACGATTCCAAAGATATTAATATAGATAGAGCGATGTTATCGGTGTTTGGAGCTGAGCAGATATCTTCTCAAAAAACCTATGCGCTGCAGATCTCCGGAGAGTCTTCCTATTCCACAGCGCATCATTTCCAGTATGGAGATCTGATCGTTTGGAGCATGACGCCGAGCGGACCTCCCACCATCAGAATCACCAATGCCGAGGATGAAAATTTCCTTCCCAATGAAACGGATATCGACGTAGAGGGAATTCTTTTTGGAACCACACAGGGAACCGGAAAGGTAGAATTGGGAGATGATCCGGATTACGCAACAGCTACGAAAGTTACCCAGGCCATTAATAGCTGGTCTGATACTTTGATTAATATTGATATGGTATTAGGTGGTTTACCGCAAGGTACTTTATATCTTTTCGTAACAAATGATAACGATGAAGTTTCACCTGCTTACACAGTAACAGTCCAAATTCCGCCTTCTAATGTTTCCCGGGTGGGTTCCTGGTCCACCGGTCTTTCTCATATCGTGGGTTCAGGAAGTAACCGTCTGCTGGTTTTCGCATTAGGTTATGAACATTCATCAGATTTAGGAGGAGGTGCTTCTTCAGTCACATATGGAGGGCAACCACTTACCTTAATTAAAAGCGATTATGTTCTATCGGCAAGCGGATATGTTGCTCTGGCGGAGCTCTGGTATCTGAATGAGGCTGGTATTAACGCTGCTTCTGGCAACTCATTCTCTATTACCTGGACGGGTGGAACACCAGCTGAACCTTATTATGGCGCGGCCACCTATCAAAATGTTGACCAGACCAATCCAGTAGGAGACACCTCCAGCGCAACAGTGGATGGTTCCTCTCCCAATCCAATAACTACATCGCTAAATGTTGTGGCCAATGGATTGAGCGTGGCCACAGCGCAGTGCGGTAACATCGGCTCTTACACCTGGAATAACGGATGGATCGAGGGATACGACCAAAGTGTCAGTTCCGCGAACAACTCCGCTGCAGATAAACAAGACTCTACGGATGGTACTTCAACTGCCAGCGCAACCCATTCAGGTCCTAACCGTCAAGCAATAGTCGCTGCTTCGCTGCTTCCGGCGGCTACGAATCAGCCACCAGAATTAGCCTCTATTGGCTCTAAGAATGTAGATGAGGGACAAACATTAGAGTTTAGAGTTAGTGCAACAGATCTAGATGGAGACTCGATAATTCTAAGTGCAGAGAATATCCCCACCAATGCTACTTTTGTGGATTCTGGGAATGGGGCGGGATCATTCACCTTTAATCCAGATTACGATCAGTCAGGAGTATATAATGTTACCTTCATAGCTTCAGATGGTTCATTGGCAGATTCAGAGGTTGTTACTATAACGGTTAATAATGTGAACAGGTCACCAGTTTTAGATTCGATTGGGGTCAAGAGTGTGGATGAGGCACAGATCCTTGAGTTTAGAGTATCATCTACTGATCCGGATGGAGATGCTCTGAGTTTATCAGCAGAAGATGTTCCTGCTAATGCCACATTTATAGATTCGGGTAACGGAGCAGGATCGTTCACCTTTAGTCCAGATTATGATCAGGCCGGAGCATATAATGTAACTTTCATAGTTTCAGACGGAACTTTAGCGGATTCAGAGTTAGTAGCCATTACGGTAAATAATGTTAATCGAATCCCGGTTGCTGATGCGGGATCGGATCAGTTAAGTATTGAGGCGGGTAGTTTGGTGATCCTGGATGGATCGGGTTCTTCTGATCCGGATGGGGATTCCATAGGATATCACTGGGTCCAGGTATCGGGATTAACAGTTACCTTATCAGACACTAATGCAGTAAATCCGACCTTTACCCCGGATGTTAAGGGTAATTATAAGTTTGAGCTTTTGGTGGATGATGGAACCTTAGTGAGTTCACCGGATACGGTGCTGGTATCGGTAAGTGATCAGGCGCCAGTACTGGATTCCATCGGATCAAAGAGTGTGGACGAGTCACAGATGTTAGAGTTTAGGATATCATCTTCAGATCCGGACGGTGATGCTCTGAGTTTATCAGCGGAGGATGTACCCACTAATGCAACTTTTGTTGATTCGGGCAATGGAGCGGGATCGTTTAGCTTTAGTCCAGATTATGATCAGGCTGAAGTATATAATGTGACCTTCATAGCTTCAGATGGCTTATTGGCGGATTCAGAGCTGGTTGCGATTACAGTTAATAATGTAAATAGATCACCTTCATTAGATTCCATTGGCGCCAAGAGTGTAGATGAGGGTCAGAGCTTAGAGTTCAGAGTATCATCTTCAGATCCGGACGGAGATGCTCTGATTTTATCAGCAGAGGGCGTTCCGACCAATGCCACTTTCATAGATTCAGGCAATGGAGCAGGATCGTTCACCTTTAATCCAGATTATGATCAGGCTGGGGCTTATAATGTAAACTTTATAGTCTCTGACGGAACTTTAGCAGATTCAGAGCTGGTTGCTATAACGGTGAATGATGTGAACAGATCGCCGGTATTGGATTCGATTGGATCAAAGAGTGTGAATGAGGCACAGACTTTAGAGTTCAGAGTATCATCTACTGATCCGGATGGGGATATTGTGACATTGACAGCAGAGGATGTGCCCTCCAATGCTACATTCATAGATTCAGGTAATGGAGCAAGTTCGTTTACCTTTAATCCGGATTATGATCAGTCAGGAGTATATAATGTAACCTTCATAGCTTCAGATGGTACTTTAGCTGATTCGGAGCTGGTTGCCATAACGGTTAATGATGTGAATAGATCTCCAGTTTTAGATTCAATTGGAGCTAAATCAATAGATGAAAGTCAAACTTTAGAGTTCAGGATATCATTTTCAGATCCGGACGGAGACGCTCTGAGTCTATCAACGGAGGACATTCCTGCTAATGCTACTTTTGTGGATTCGGGGAATGGAGTAGGCTCGTTCACCTTTAATCCCGATTATGATCAGGCCGGAGTATATAATGTAACCTTTATAGTTTCTGATGGGACTCTGGCTGATTCAGAGTTAGTAGCTATTACGGTAAATAATGTTAATCGTGCTCCAGTGGCTGATGCGGGTTCGGATCAGTTAAATATTGAAGCGGGTAGTTTGGTGACCCTGGATGGCTCTGGTTCCTCTGATCCGGATGGGGATTCCATAGGATATCACTGGGTCCAGGTATCGGGATTAACAGTTACCTTATCAGACACTAATGCAGTAAATCCGACCTTTACCCCGGATGTTAAGGGTAATTATGAGTTTGAGCTTTTGGTGGATGATGGATTCTTGATGAGTTCACCGGATACGGTACTGGTATCGGTAGCTAATCAGGCACCGGTATTGGATTCCATAGGATCAAAGAGTGTGAATGAGGCACAAACCTTAGAGTTTAGAGTCAGCGCTACGGATGGGGATGGTGATTCGATAATATTAAGCGCAGAGGATATTCCAGCTAATGCTACATTCATAGATTCGGGTAACGGAGCAGGATCATTCACCTTTAATCCAGATTATGATCAATCAGAAGTATATAACGTAACCTTCATAGCTTCAGATGGATCTTCGGCTGATTCAGAACTGGTTGCGATAACAGTTAATAATGTAAATAGATCACCTTCATTAGATTCCATTGGAGCTAAATTAGTGGATGAGGGAGAGAGCTTAGAGTTCAGAGTATCATCTTTAGATCCGGATGGGGATGCTCTGAGTTTATCAGCAGAGGGCGTTCCGACCAATGCCACTTTTGTTGATTCGGGCAATGGAGCGGGATCATTTAGCTTTAATCC
>CAYURP010000022.1:0-41424 GCA_964447175.1 uncultured Ignavibacteria bacterium
GCCCTTTATCTTTATCCCTCCTACATAAATTTTACACAAAAGAATTTACACTATAATGTCAGATCGTATTGTTCATTTTGCTTGACTTTTTCTTTTATTTTTGTATTATAAGTTTTTCAAAGGGAAACCTTCTTGAAAAGAAGCGAAAAAGATCAAGAAATTCGATAGTGAGGTTTTATGGCTGAAAAGATGTTGGCAGTAATGAAAAAGGGAAAGGCTCCCGGAGCAGAGCTAATAGAAGTTGATATTCCCAAAATTAAAGAGGATGAGGTTTTGGTCAAGATAAAAGCTTGTTCCATTTGCGGCACCGACGTGCATATCTATAACTGGGACGAGTGGTCACAATCCCGGATAAAGCCTCCTATGATTTTCGGGCATGAATGCGCAGGTGATGTGGTGGAAGTTGGCAAAAACGTGAAGGGAGTTAAAGTTGGGGATTACGTTTCCGCGGAGACCCACATCCCGGACCAGACCTGTTTTCTGTGTAAAACCGGTAAGATGCATATCTGCCAGAATTTAAAGATCCTGGGAGTGGATACTAACGGGGCATTTGCTGAATATATCGCCATTCCGGAAATCTGCGTGTGGAAAAACGATAAATCTTTAGCCCCGGAGATCGGCAGCATTCAGGAGCCCTTTGGCAATGCCACCTACACCGTGATGGAAAGTCAGGTCTCAGCTAAAAACATTGCCATAATGGGTGATGGACCCATTGCCTGTTTTGCCGCAGGTATTGCCAGGGTAGTGGGTGCAGCAAAGATATTCGGAGTGGGGGAGTTTCCTTTCAGGGTAAATCTTTTGAATAAGATGGGAGCAAATCCTGTTTACAGTATTCTCAAGCACAAACCGGTGGATGAGATAATGAAAGCCACATCAGGTGAGGGGGTGGACGTGGTTCTGGAGATGACCGGAGCCAAGAAAGCTATTGAGGATGGGTTCAAAATTCTGAAAAAGGGAGGAACGTTCACTGCTTTTGGAATTCCCTCAGGCAAAATAGAATTCGATTTAAGCAACAACGTTATTTTTAAGGGCTGCAATATTATCGGGATTAATGGAAGAAAAATGTTTGAGACCTGGTATCAGCTGTCTAATCTCTTAAATAACAAGCTGGTGGATCCCAGTCCGGTAATTACGCATAAGTTTCCCTTAAAGGATTTCCAAAAGGGTTTTGATGCAATTTTATCACCCAAAAAGGAATGTGGCAAGGTGGTGCTTTTTCCTTAGAGAAATCTCGGTACAAGGAAAACAGGTAAGTTGCGATTACAAATTGTTTGGGTAGTGTAATTAGATTCACAAAAATCTTACTTTTTTCTCTAATTATTCTAAAAAGTTTGGTGAGTTCGAGATTTTCGTGTTGAAATTTTAACTTGCTAAAAGTATCTCTTTTTGTTATTTTTTAAAGATTTTGGTATCGTAGGTTTTAAAAAAGAAGGAGTTTTTTTGAGATGAGCAACATCGGTTCTTATGATGAAAGAAACCAGGGATTTGATTGGTCACTGGCTCAGAAAGAGGTAGATTATAAAGAGGGCTCTCCCATCAATATAGGATATTATTGCACGGACAGGATCTGTGAACAAGGTTTATCTGAAAAGTTAGCTATGATTTGGGAGGGTTTCTCAGGTGAGACGGAAAGGTTCACCTTTAACGATCTAAGGATATATTCTAACAATTTTGCCCACCTTTTGAAGAATCTGGGGATTGAACCAGGGGAGAGGGTCTTTATCTTTATGGACCGGATTCCGGAGCTTTATTTTTCATTTCTGGGTATTTTGAAAATGGGAGCGATTGTGGCTCCCCTTTTCTCCGCTTTTGGAGAGGATGCGCTTTTGACACGACTGGAGGATGGCAAGGCTTCTGCCATAATTACTATACCCAAACTGATAAGAAAGATCAGAAGAATAAAGGACAAACTGCCTCAGCTTAAAAAGATTATAATTGCCACAGATGATGAGAATATAAAACTTGAGAACAAGGAAATGGCTTTCTCGGTGAGGAAATCTAAAAGGATCGAGAATTTTAACATTTTTCCAAGCACTCCTGAAACACCTTCGGTTCTTCATTATACTTCCGGGACTACCGGAAAGCCCAAAGGTGCCCTACACGTTCACTCCTCTATTCTCGCTCAATATCTGACCACCAAGTGGTGCCTGGATTTGAAGCCGGATGATGTCTACTGGTGTACTGCTGATCCCGGCTGGGTTACCGGAACTTCTTACGGGATCATTGGTCCCTGGAGTCTGGGTATCACCCAGGTGGTTTTAGATTGCGGGTTTCAACCGTCCAGGTGGTATAAATTAATACAGACACATAAAGTAACTGTCTGGTATTCCGCACCTACAGCGATCAGGATGTTGATGAAGGAGGGAGAGGATATCGTCAGGAAATTCGATTTATCCTCTTTGCGGCATCTTTGCAGTGTGGGGGAGCCTTTAAATGCCGAGGCGGTTCTGTGGTCAAAAAAGGTTTACGGTTTGCCGTTTTATGATACCTATTGGCAGACCGAGACCGGCTGCATAGTGATCTCCAATTATCCCGGAATGGAGTTGCGTCCAGGTTCTATGGGTAAAGCATTTCCCGGGATCGAGGCTACAGTATTAGACTCAGATCACAATCCCATCAATAAGGTAGGTGCGGTAGGTCTTATTGCTTTGAAACCAGGTTGGCCAGCCATGTTCAGGACTTACTGGAATAACCCGCAGACCTATAAGGACAAATTCAAAAATGGTTGGTATTTGACTGGCGACAGATCCAGTATTGACAAGGACGGATATTTCTGGTTTGTGGGAAGGGATGACGATGTGATCAATACTGCTGGACACCTGGTCAGCCCTTTTGAGGTGGAATCGGCACTTTTAGAGCACGAAGCGGTAGCGGAATCAGTAGCTGTGGGTAAACCTGATTCCATAAATATGGAGGTGGTTAAGGTTTTTGTAGCGTTGAAACCGGAATTTCAAAAAAGTGATGACCTGGAGTTGAATATAATGAATTTCATTCGCAAAAGGCTTTCCCCTTTAGCCATGCCCCAGGAAATAGAATTTGTCGAATCCCTGCCCAAGACCAGAAGCGGCAAGTTGATGAGACGCTTACTCCGGGCTAAGGAGTGGGGTGAGCCCATAGGAGATGTCTCCACTCTGGAGAACGATTAACTCATGGTCTACAGTTGAAACTGATTATGAAATTCCTGCAGCAAGTTGGAACTGTTTACAAACAATGAGTTTTATTTGAAATAAGGATAAGACTATAGATGTTTTCTTAACCAATTGGAAGAAATCTGAAAGGAGTAAAAATGGATGAGACTAAAAAGATAATCATCGATTACGTGAAAAAGGAGTTTCTGGAAGAGGATGACGATATGGAGATAAATGAGGATACTCCCCTGATTTCATCCGGAATAGTGGATTCCTTTTCCATGGTCTCCTTGAAGACTTTCCTTGAGAAAAAATACAAGATTCAGATTCCGGATGATAAGGCAACTCCTGAGGCTTTCGATACCGTGAACAGCATCATTGCAGTGCTTAAGGAGTATGTGAAGATATAAAGAGTCTGTCCAGGTAAAGAATACGTGGAAGGTTTTTTTTACGCGTCCCTTAAATTTTTCAAGAAATTATCAGGCTGGAGGATTTTATGGCATACAGTGAAAAAGTGAAGGAATCATATCAGAATGAGCTGAAAAACATCAAAGAGGCTGGGTTGAACAAGGAGGAGAGATTTATCCACACTCCTCAGGGTGCGGATATCAAGGTGGAATTTCCTCAAGGTGCGCCAGAAAAGGAGGTAATCAATTTCTGCGCCAACAATTATCTGGGTCTCTCCAGCCATCCGGACGTGGTTAAAGCGGCTCATAATGGTCTGGATGCCAGAGGGTATGGTCTTTCATCGGTGCGGTTTATCTGCGGTACTCAGGATATTCACAGGGAATTGGAAAGAAAACTGAGCCAATTTTTGGGCACAGAGGATACCATTTTATTTGCTTCCTGTATGGATGCTAACGCTGCTGTTTTTGAAGTTCTGTTGAGTCGAGAGGATGCCATGATTGCGGATAAATTAGTCCACGCCTCGCTCATTGACGGGATGAAACTCTGCAAAGCCCAGCAGTATGTTTACAAGCACTCCAATATGGATCACCTGGAGGAGAAATTAAAAGAGGCTCAGGAAAATCGTTTTCGGATGATCATTACCGATGGGGTTTTTTCCATGGACGGAGATATCGCCAGGTTGGATAAAATCTGTGATCTGGCGGATAAATACGATGCTATGGTTTTGGTGGATGATTCTCATGCTACCGGGTTTGTGGGAAAGACGGGAAGGGGAACTCATGAGCTTTGTGGAGTATTGGGTCGGGTGGATATTATCACCACTACGTTAGGTAAGGCTTTAGGCGGTGCTTCAGGAGGATGCGTCAGCACTAAGAAAGAGATAGTCGATTTGCTGCGTCAAAGGGCCAGGCCTTATCTTTTCTCTAATACCGTGCCCCCGGTGATCATCTCCGCTGCCAATAAAGTCCTGGACCTAATTTCCCAAACTACTGAAAGAAGGGACAAGCTGGAAAAGAACACCCTGTATTTCAGGGAAAAGATGACCCAGGCTGGATTCGACATCAGAGAGGGCATTCATCCCATTGTCCCCATAATGCTCTACAATGCCCAACTGGCTTCGGATTTTGCCAAAGATTTATATTATGAGGGGATCTATGTTATCGGTTTTTTCTTCCCGGTAGTCGCTCGAGGGGAGGCAAGGATTAGAGTTCAGATCTCAGCGGATCATGAAATGAAGCATCTGGATAAAGCCATCCAGGCATTCACCAAGATCGGTAAGAAATACAACATCCTGGGCAAAAAGAAAAAAGAGATAATAGAGAAATACGGGCTTTAAAGTCCCGGACTGTTGGATGGCAGTTTAAAATTATCCATTGAGATTTTCAGAAGATCTAAGTTTTGTAAACTGATGTAGAGATCAAAGATGAAAAAAATGGTTTTGATAAGCTCTGATAAGATGGGCGAAGGTGAGGAGGAGATCGGAAAGATAATGATGAAGAAGTTCATCAACGGTCTGGTGGGGCTGGATGAAAAACCAGAAAAGCTTGTCTTTTATGGTTTGGGCGTGAAATTAACGGCCAAAGGTTCTCCGGTTATGGATGCTCTTTTGTCTCTGGAAAATATGGGTGTGGAGATTGTCTCCTGCGCCACCTGTGTTAATTATTACGGTTTGACAGACAAAATCCAGGTAGGCAGAATCGGGAACATGCCTGAGCTGCTGAAGTCGGTGATGGAAGCGGATGACACTATTTCTATTTGATATATGTATAACGGGAAGTTCTCGTGAAAAAATTTAAATCACTCCCGTAATTGCAAGAACATCATTATTCTAGGTGAATCGAAATCAGGTTTTCAGGAAAAAATATGTCGCAAAAGGAATTTTTTGATCGTCATGCTAACAAGTGGGATGAACTTTACTATCAGAATGAACCTGACGAGCTTTCGGATCTGATAAGAAGATTCCAGATAAGAAAGGGTGACTGGATTCTGGACGTGGGCACGGGAACAGGAATCCTTTTACCCTATTTGAGCAAACTTACTGGAGGGAAGGGCAAGGTTTTCGCTCTGGATTTCTCCTCTGAGATGCTTTCAGTTGCCGAGTCAAAGCTGCCCCACAGCGGAATTGAGTTCATTAACTCAGATGTGGGAAATATGCCATTTGATTGTGAGATTTTTGACCGGGTTATCTGTTTTGCTTGCTTTCCCCATTTTGGGAATAAACCCAGATCTCTTCAGGAGATGAGCAGGGTTTTGAAAAAAGGGGGAAAGCTTTTTATTGCTCATCTTCTGAGCAGTCAGGAGATAAAAGAACACCATTTTAATGCTGGAGAAGAAGTCAAAGATGATGTTTTGCCAGAGAATTCCTTAATGTTAAAAATGATGAGCAAGTTAAAATTAAAAGGGGTTAAAATAATTGATCAACCTGCCTTATATTTTGCTCAGGGAGAAAAATGGTAACCTTAAGCTCAAAGAGGATAGCTCTGACCTCTTTTTTCCTCTCCCTGGGTATAGTTCTTCCTTTTGTTTTTCATCAATTTGCATTGGCTGGAAGATTATTTTTGCCTATGCATATACCGGTCTTTCTTGCTGGGATTTTTACAGGTCCGGTAGGTGGAGTAATAGTAGGAGGGTTATCCCCGGTGATCAGCTTTTTTTTAACCGGGATGCCTCCACCTTATGCCGTCCCCTTGATGGCAATGGAATTGCCTGTTTACGGATTAAGCATAGGATTACTCTATTATGTGAAAAAAGTGAACCTGATCTTATCTCTTTTTATCTCCATGATACTGGGCAGAGCGGCTTTTGCCTTAGGGCTTCTGATTTTGGGTGCATTTGTTAATTTGCCCTATGGTTTTTACACCTTTCTAAAGGTTTCGTTTATCACTGGATTGCCGGGGATAATTGTGCAGATAATCCTCATCCCTTCATTGGTTAAAGGAGTGAGTTGGTTGGGTGGGACGGGCTGACCACTGACAAATCTTTCCCTTAAATAAGTTTAGACATAAAGTCCTGACCTTACATTCCGATTTTAATAATATTGGGATTAAATTAGGTCTAAACTGAGCTATTCCTATGCCCCCGATTCAAGAGGAAATAAAAAAGCTGGAGAAAAAGGACTGGCAACTCTGGGTCCTGACCATAACCGTCCTTTTGGTTTTCAGTATATTCATCTTGTTGACTATTTTTTATACGGATCTGGAGGAATTTTATGTTAAGGAGATGACCTATTATAACTTCAATCTGCTCTATCTGGGATTCACCGCTTTGTCCCTTTTATTGGTGGCTTACATTCTTTTGAAGGAGCATTCCATAAAAGCCCTGAGACGTGATCTGATAAATCAGAAATTATTAACTTACGATCTGGAGTATCGCTTCCAGGAACTGAAAGCATTATTTGAGGTAAGCACTCTGGTTAACTCAGAAGTTGAACTTTCACCTATCCTGGATACAATCTGTAAAACGGTGCTGGCAAATGTGGAAGGGGAGAACCTATACCTCTGGCTCTATGATAGGAAAAGTGACAGACTTCACTGTGTTGCTGCATATACAGATGGCGGTGAGAAAATTAATAAAAGCAGGGTCCAAATTGATCCGGAAATCCTCTTATGGATAATTGAAAATGGCCAACCTCTTCTGCTGGAGGAGAAAAAGGCTGTTCTTTCCCCAAAAATCAAGGAGAATCCAAAGGGAACGAATCTCTTTGTCCCTCTGAGAGTTAAAAAGGAGATAAAGGGTATTTTAAATGTTACCGCTAAAAAAGACAAGAAAAGATTTGATCAGGTTGACCTGAAACTGGTTTCAATTTTTACTGAAAACATGGCTGCATCGCTGGAGAAAGAGGAGATGTATCAAGAACTGAAATCCCAGACTAAAGCTTTGGAAAAGACCATTCAGGATTTACGCATTACCCAGAATCAGTTAGTCCAGTCTGAGAAAATGAGGGCATTAGGGGATATAGCCAGCGGCGTAGCACACGATTTCAATAATATCTTAGCTGTGATACTGGGGCGAACAGAGCTCCTCTTAAAGGAAGCCCAGGGGGAGGACGTAAAAAAATGGCTGAGAGTGATAGAGCAAGTTGCTAATGATGGTGCGCAGATAATTCGCAGGCTTCAGGAGTATACCAGAACAGGTGAGGAGAAGGCTCCCATGGAGATAGACGTAAACAGAATCATCCGGCAGGTGGTGGACATGACTCGGCACAGATGGAAAAATGAGGCTGAGGCAAAAGGTATAAAATTCGAGGTTTTGACGGAATTAAAAAAGGTCCCACCACTTGAGTTCGATCCCTCGGAGTTAAGTGAAGTATTGATAAATATGATTATTAATGCCATCGATGCCCTACCCCGCGGGGGTAAAATAATCTTGAGGTCATGGGAAAAGGATGGTTCCGTCTATATTTCCGTGGAGGATACCGGAGCAGGTATTAGTGAGGAGGATAAAAGAAGAATTTTTGATCCATTTTTCACTACCAAGGGTGTAAAAGGAGTGGGACTGGGATTAAGTGTGGCTTACGGGATCATAACCAGGTATGGAGGGGAGATAAGCGTGGAAAGCAAGTTGAATCAGGGTAGCACATTTGTTACAAAACTTCCCCTACATAAGAGACAGGGTCTTAATCTTCAACCGGAAAAATCGTTGACTAAAATGGAGAGACCAGAAGGTCCCTCATCTGGAGAAAAACAAAAGATACAGGTTCCCGTCTGCGATGTGGGTTTTTACCAACCTCAGGCGGAAGGGGAATGAATATCCCGTCTCAAAATTTTTTAATTATGAAGGAAAAGCCAATATAGACCAGAGGAACAATACATGAAAGGGGTTTAAGATGAGCTCACAAACCGCTGGACTGAAGGAATTAGAAAAAAAGGACTTACATTTATGGATTTTGCTGATCGCCGTTTTTGTGATATCCACAGCCTTCATAGTGTATTTGATCTTTTACTCGGATTTGAGTAAATCCTTTGAGGAGACACAGAACGTTTTCAGTTTCAATTTCCTGTTTATCGGGTATACCAGCTTGTCGCTTTTTTTGATTGCTTATATTATGTTGCGGGAGCTGTCTATCCGAAATATGCGGCGGAATCTTATGGAGGAGAAGATCAGCCTATCCTCAACTCTGGAAAAACACTACGAGAAACTGAAGGCGTTATTTGCGGTGACCACCATGGTTAACTCCCAGGTGGAATTGCCCCGGGTTTTTGAGATGATCTCCAGGACCGCGCTTAACTGTATCGGGGGTGATCAATCCTCTCTGATGATCTACGATGAGCAAAGGCAAAAACTTTACTGTGCTGCGGCCCACGGCGAAGAAATTGAGAAAGTGAAAGACGCATGTGTGGACGCAGGGAAAAGCGTTTGTGGGTGGGTACTGAAACATGGCAACCCATTGCTTTTAACCCCTGAAAAAGTAGGTAATTACCCTTTCTCCGATTTAATTGAGAAGGAAAGAACCATAGGTTCTGCTTTGTGCGTGCCCCTGAGAGTGAGAGGAAAGATCAAAGGGGTCCTGAATGTTAACAGTTTGACCCGAGACAAGAAGTTCACAGAAGAGGATCTCAACCTCTTATCCATATTTGCGGATAATGCATCTATCTCCATTGAAAGAGCGGAGCTATCAAAAAGATATGAGAGTATGAGGAATGGCGATTTACTCTCAAATGAAACCGGGATTTCAGAAAAAACTGAAAGTCCTCTTGAATCTAAAGGTAAAAAAATTCTCAGTTCGTAAAGTGAACCTATCTTTTAACCGATAGAAATTATGAACTGCATTTAAGGGGGGGCAAAAATGAACATGATTCCTGCAGAGTTAAAAGAGATAGAGAGAAAAGATTGGCATCTTTTACTTTTATTGATCTCTTTGTTTTTGATCTTGAGCAGCTTTATCGTGTTAATAGTTTTCTATTCTGATATGAGTAATTTCTTTCAGGAAAAGCTGGACGTTTATAGTTTCAACTTTTTGTTCATAGGGTATGTTGGCATCTCCCTTCTTTTCATCGCCTACATTCTTTTTCAGGAGTTATCGGTACGGCGCTTGAGGCATGATCTGATTGCTGGGAAAATCAATCTGTCAGTTACCATGGGACAGCGTTATCAAGAACTTAAGGCTTTGTTCGAGGTGAGCACCCAGGTAAATTCTGAAGTGGAGCCCTCCAGAATATTTCATCTGGTTACCAAACATGCACTCACCTGTTTGAACGGTGACCGTTCCTCCTTAATGATTCTGAACTCCAAAGACAATAAACTCCATTGTGTGGCAGCTTACGGGTATAAAGCTGAACTTTTGAAGAATGTGGAAGAGGAATTGGGAAAAGGAGTATGTGGGTGGGTGGTTAAGAATGATCAGCCTCTGCTTCTGGATCATGACAAATTTAACCAATACGAGTTCATCGATCTGGTGGAAAAGGAGAGACCGATATTTTCTTCCCTTTGTGTGCCCTTGAAGGTAGAGGGGAAGCCCAAAGGGATTCTCAATGTGAACAGTTATCGAGAGGATAAAAAATTCACTCAGGATGACCTGAAGCTTTTAACCATATTTGCTGAGAACGCAGCCTTGTCCATTGAGAAGGCAGAGCTTCACCAGGAATCTGAAAGACAGGCAAATTCTTTAAAAAAGACGGTAAACGAATTGATGTCCACCCAGAGCCAGCTAATCGACTCTCAGAAGATGCGGGCTCTGGGTGATTTGGCTCGGGGGATGACTCACGATTTCAACAATCTTTTAGCTATAGTTGCCGGGCGGGCTGAGCTTTCTCTGAACTGGACCCAAGATGGAAAAGTTAGAAAATCGTTACAGCAGATTCTTAACGCTGTATCCGAGGGGCAAAAAACAGTTCACAGAATTCAGGAATTCTACCATAGCGGAAGCAAGGGTATTTGGGTGGAGACGGATATAAACCATTTGGTTCAGGAGGTGGTGGAGGTCACCAGACCCAGGTGGGAGGATGAAGCTCAGACTAAGGGTATTAAAATTGAGGTGGATAAGGAATTGGGCGAAGTCAAACCAGTTTTGGGAAATTCCTCCGAGATTTTTGAGGCACTTACTAACATAATGTTGAACTCCATTGAAGCCATGCCTGAAGGTGGAAAGATCACCCTGATGACTAAAAGCCAGGATGATTCTGTAGTCATCTCAGTTAAAGATACCGGAGTGGGTATGAGCGAGGAAGTGAGATCCAGGCTTTTTGATCCTTTCTTTACTACCAAGACCACCAGAAATGCAGGTTTAGGTTTGAGCGTAGTTTATGGTGTGATCTCCCGGCATAAAGGGAAAATAGGGGTGGAAAGCAAGGAAGGATTGGGAACTACCTTCAACATAAAACTTCCAGCCAGCAAAGAGCCCATAAAAGAGAAATTAAAAGAGGAAAAGTACATACCCTCCTTAAAGCCAGCCAGTATCCTGATAATAGATGATAATAAGGAGCTAAGGGATATTATTTCTGAGATTCTCGTCACAAAAGGACATCAGGTGAGCGAAGCTGAGGATGGGATTCAGGCAGTAGATGTATTTAATAAAGGCAAATTCGATCTGGTTTTCGTTAATTTGAGTTTACCAGAGCTTTCCGGCTGGGAGGTGATACAAAGGATAAAGCAAAAGGATTCTGAAGTGAAGGTAGTTCTTTTGACCGGCTGGGGTGCCCAGATCGATTTTGAGGAGGCAAAGGAGAAAGGAGTCGATTTCCTGATTCCTAAACCCTTCAAAGCAGAAGATCTTTTAAATGTTTTAGGTCAGGCTATAAGGGAAAAAGAAATGGCTCAAAAAACTTAACCCGGTGAATTTCTTTGTTTGATGAATTCTGCTGAAAATCTCTCGTTTACTTCTCTTCATTCAAACCATTTTTTTATTTTTTTTCTTGACAACTTAGGTCTTCAAAGATATCATCACTTAAAATGAAGCGTTGAGGGTTTGCACCTGGGGTAGGAATTTAACTTAGCTTCTTTTTACGAATTGAGGAGGTTATCGTAAAAATATTTAACCCAGAAGGTGGAAAATAAATATTTGATAATGATATTGGAAGTAGGTAATCTAAATTTTAAAACCTTTAAACCGAGGGGTAAAGGATGAAAACCTTTAAGGTCTTATCAATTGTGGTTCTGACCTTCATATCATTCATCTTTGTTTTTAGACCTTTTAATGGTCAGGTGGTTGGTTTACCTTCCGATGAGGAACCATATGCCACATATTTTGAAGCAGCTAATGCCTGGTTCGATTCGGTTGCAGATGTTGATACTCAGGAGATGCCTATACTGGAGAAGATCGAATCAAAGCTTTTCTATATTGGCAAGGGATTGAAATTCGAAAAAGACGGAAAATGGCTGGCATTTGACACTCTGGAGAAAAAACTGGACAATATCGTAGGTTTATCGGATTCGGGTTTGCCACCTGAGGCAGTGATTTACTACAATAATGCTAACACTTTCTTCACTAATGTTAGTAATATTCACTCCTGGAAAGGGGATTTACCTCCGGTGGTGAAAGGTTATTTTAACACGTCTAACTCCTACTTCGATACGGTTAGACTGATACACAACGATACTCTCTTTGCAGATTCCTCCGAGCTGTGGAGAGTGGAGCAGAAGCTCTGGACTTTAAATCAGGCTTTGAAAAACGAAAAACATGCTAAAAAGGGTGCTTTTGAGGATCTGGAAGCCAAGCTGGATACTCTTTTAGGTCGGGAATATCTAATTCCAGATGATATAAATGCAAATTTCGATACTTCTGACATATACTTCGATTCGGTGGATGCTGTGCACGAGCAGATTGGTGAACTTAGCAGTGTAGTGGATGAGCTTTTTGAACAAGCCAACTTCTGGTTTGACTCTGTGAATGCCATTCACGAAGACCCACCCTTTCCTACTGAGTGGGAAAACATTGAATGGAAGATTCATTATCTGGATTACGCCTTTAAGTCCCAGAAGGAGGCAAAACATCTTTCCTATATCGAGCTGGAAGCCAAGCTGGATACCCTTCTCGGGTGGGAATTATTACTGAATCCCGATATTGAAGGATATTTCATTTCAGCAAATATTTACTTCGATTCAGTAACTGCAATTCACTGGGAACCAATGGGTCCTGAGCCGCTCAATATCGAATGGAAATTACATTACCTGAAAATGGCTTTACACAATCAGAAACATGCCATTTGGTTGATGTTTGACGATCTTGATAAAAAACTGGATGCTCTTCTGTATCAGCCCAATGATGGCCTACCCCCTGAGGTTAACACCCTTTTCAACAATGCGGACTATTACCTCGATTCGATTAATTATATCCACGAAGGTGCAATTTTCGCTGATTCCTCAGAGGAATGGAGAATAATGCAGAAGCTGTACTATATGAAATACAGTTTGAAAAACCAGAAAGATGCTATGTGGACTATGTTCATAGAGCTGGAGCATAAGCTGGATATTCTGGCTATGCCCAGGATTGATCCCCCAGGACTTCCTGAGGATATAGATTCACTTTTCACCTCCTCAAATGCCTGGTTTGATTCAGTGGATTTCATCTATAATCAGATTGAGATGCCTATACCAATGAGAGTTGAATGGATGGTCCATTACCTCAAACTTGCCTTGAAGGATGAAAAGGATGCTAAATGGATGGCATTGGATGAGCTGAAAAGAAAAGCCTATGAGTTTGACAAACTGGAGTTGAAGCTATATTATCTGGCCCAGGCTTTGAAATATGAGAAGGACGCTAAAGGGAGGGTTTTCGAGGAGCTGGAATATAAACTGGATGATTTGTTGGCGGTTCCTTTTAGTGGGGTGTTACCTGAGAGCGTAGACACCTATCTGGGATTTGCCAATGAGTTCTTCAATTCCGCCATATCAATTCATTGGGAACCAGGAATTCCGGAACTGGAAAAAATAGTGTTGAAGCTGATCAATATCAAAGATGGTTTAGTTAATCAAAAGGAAGCTACCCGGATTATGTTCGATTCTTTAGATTTTAAGATTAATATGTATGCCGAGACACCGGATCAGGCTTTAGATCCTGACATCTATGCTGATTTCGACAGCGCCGACTTTTATTTCGGTCTAATAGGGAAGATACTACCTGGTCCGGGAATGGAGCTTCCAGATATCGAAATAATGATATATTATCTGAGCCAGGGACAGCAGTATGTGAAGCAAGCTCAGGAGAAGATGTTTGGTCAATGGAAGGAGGAGCTCTTTGAATTCGATAAGATCGAGAAGAAGCTGTATAACATAAACCAGGCTTCGCAATTCGCAAAAGATGCCAAAGAGCTGATATTTGAGCATCTGGAATTGAAGCTGGACACCCTTTTTGCCAGAAGAGGCTGGGAACCCATCGGCTTCCCGGGTTTGGTCACGGAATATTTCCAAATTGCCAATACATACTTTGATCTGGTTAATTCCACTCATGAGAGACTTGCACCTGACACCACTGAGCTGCTGAAAATAGGATTGAAAATACATTATCTTAAACATGCTTTATTGTGGCAGAAAGATGCTACCTGGCTGATGTTTGCCAACCTGGAGCAAAAGCTGGACTCGCTTCTAAATAGAGAATACCTGGGTCTGCCCGAAGAGGTTGATCTGTATTTTGACTCTGCCGGCTTTTATTTTGATTCGGTTAACGTGATTTATGAGCAATTTAAGGGAACCGCAGGCGATCTTCCCAAGATAGAGGAAATGCTGGATGCTTTTACTATTGCCTTGAAATTTGCCAAGGATGCAAAATGGCTGATGTTCGATGAACTGGAGGATAAAATTGACTCCCTGCCGCCGGAGACAGGCGTAAGGGAGATAGGGGAGAGGGAAACAGTACCTGAGAAATTCGTTCTAATGCAGAACTACCCCAATCCTTTCAATCCGATCACCAATATAGAATTTTCGATTCCCAAACCAACTCAGGTCAAAGTCGAGATTTACAATATTCTGGGTGAGAAGATCGTTACCCTGGTGGATGAGAAACTTTCTGCGGGATATAAGATCGTGGAATGGGATGGGAAAGACGATCAGGGCAATGAGGTTTCCACCGGCATCTATTTCTACCGACTCAAAGCCGGAGAATTCACCCAGACCAGGAAGATGGTGCTATTAAAGTAAAGAGTTTAGAGTAAAGAGTTAAGAGTAAAAAAGATTGTAGGGGCGGGGCTTGTCCCCGCCTTTTTTTGTTTTTGGTTAATGGTTGTTGGTTTTTTTCAATCAAGCGTCTCCAGACGCACAGGAGGTTAGTCTGAGAATGCCGGAAATCGTTCCAACTGCAGTTCCTCAATTCATCAGGCTTATTTTGTTCGATCGTCAAGATGCTCCGCATAGATCGACCAACTACGCATTTAGAAAAAAGCTTCAGATTTTCCTTGACATTTTCCGAACCTCGGGCTATGCTTCTACTGAAGACAAAGATATCACAAGCAAGAAAACTGTCAACTTCGAAAAGGAGGAAAGAATGATTAGAGGATTCTTCTTTCTGGCGACTTTGCTTCTGACAGGCATTCCTGTCTTTGCTCAGTCCGTTGATACTGCTTGGGTAAGAAGATACAATGGACCTGGAAACGGTAGTGACGCCGCTCACGGCGTGGTCTTGGATGGTTCTGGAAATGTGTATGTCACAGGATATAGTTACGGTGATGGGACAGACTATGACTATGCTACCATAAAATATTATCCCAATGGAGATACCGCCTGGTTAAGAAGATATAACGGGTCCCAAGACTCCCTGGATGGTGCTTCTACCATAGCTGTAGATGCCTCTGACAATGTCTATGTGACAGGAGGTTGCGACGGCTGGGTTACCGTAGAATTTCCTAAGTTGATGATCTTTGGTGACTATGCCACCATAAAGTATGATCCTGATGGAGATACCGCCTGGACGAGAAGATATAACGGACCGGGAAACGACCTGGATGGTGCTTTTGCCATAGCTCTAGATGGTTCAGGCAATGTCTTTGTAACCGGAGGCAGTTTCGGCGAAACGTCGTTTGATCACGCCACCATAAAGTATCTTCCCAACGGGGATACTGCCTGGGTGAGAAGATACAATGGAACACACGATTACACAGATGTAGGTAAAGCCATCGCCGTAGATGGTTCTGGCAATGTCTATGTGACGGGATGGACCGATTATAATGATCTCATCCAGGAATTGGCGGACTATGTTACCATAAAGTATTATCCTGACGGGGATACTGCTTGGGTAAGAAGATACGACGGCCCGGGAAACCACTGGGATGAAGCTTCTGCCATAGCCGTAGATGGTTCTGGTAATGTCTGTGTAACCGGATCAAGTTTGGGAAGTGGGACATCCGGTGACTATGCCACTATAAAGTATGATCCTGATGGAGACACCGCCTGGGTGAGAAGATACAACGAGCCAGGGAATGGACACGATCGGCCTTCTGCCATAGCCGTAGATAATTCAGGCAATGTTTACGTGACTGGCGACAGTCCAGGCAGTGGGACGTTTTCAGACTATGCCACTATAAGGTATTATCCAAATGGAGATACTGCCTGGGTAAGAAGGTACAGCGCACCAGGAGATTCCGCTGTTGCTACCGCCATAGCCGTGGACAGTTATGGAAATACCTATGTGACAGGATATAGTTGGAGTGGGACAGACTTTGATTATGCCACTGTAAAATATGATTCTTCAGGCAATGAGCTTTGGGTGGAAACATACAACGGATTAGGTAACGGCGACGATAAGGCCTGGCACATAGCCGTTTGCGGTTGTGACACTGTTTATGTCACCGGCGAAAGTTACGGCAGCGGAACAGACAAGGACTATGTCACCATAAAGTATGTGCAGAAAGAGACTTCTGTCGAAGAACAGAAAGAACAAACCCTTGTTTGTTCATTTACTTCATATCAAAATTATCCCAATCCTTTTAATCAAGAGACTATTATCCAATATTCACTGAGAGATCCGGTCCAGATAAGCTTAAAGATTTACAATCTAAAAGGTCAATTGGTAAAAACTCTGGTCGACTACCATCAAGAGTCAGGAATTCATCAGGCTGTGTGGGATGGAAAAGACGAGAAAAGCAGAGAAGTCTCCGCAGGTATCTATTTCTATCGACTCAAGGTTGGGGAATTCACCCAGACCAGGAAGATGGTGTTATTAAAGTAAAGAGTTTAGAGTTAAGAGTAAAAGGATTGTTGGGGCGGAGCTTGTTGAGCTTAGCGAAATCCCCCGCCTCTGGCGGGGGGTCTCCGCCCTGCTGGTGTATAGTCGATTGGTTTTTGGTGGTTAGATAAACCAGACTGCGTGGGGGCGAACTTCTGGCATTACCCGTTTGGATCATAGAGGTGGGAATTTATCCCACCTATCACAGGTTGTCTCCCTGGCCGTTCCGGCAACCTGTGTTAACACAATCGGGTAGTTCTGGATCTTCTGATTCAAAATTGCGGGGACAAGGTCAGGAGACCTTGTCCTACCCTTAAGTATAAAACTCATATTGGAGGGCTAAAACCCGCTGCTATATTTAAAAATTTTTAATTGGAGGTGGAATTGGATTTCCATCAACAATAAAAGCTTATCTTAATCTGTCGACGGTCACGCTGCAGACCTCCTCTGCCATCTCCTCGATGGCTTTGCCGGTTATGTCGATGACTGCCCAGCGAGGATTACGGTGAAATATGTCGTGGCTGTATTTCAGCTCCTCCCTTATGTATTTGGGGTCAGCATAATTTATGACCTGGTGGATTAATTGAGCCAGTCGGCTCTGCCTGAGTTTTATCAGAAGTTCTGGGTTAATGGTTAATCCCACAACTTTTCTCGGATCAATTTTGAAAAGTGGGGGTGGGGGTTCGTGACCCAAAATCAAGGGGATATTTGCCACCAGAAAGCCCTTATTGTAAGCCAGGTACATAGATAAAGGGGTTTTTGAAGTCCTCGAAACTCCAATTAAAACCAGATCAATTTCAGGCAGATCCTGCAATCTCAACCCATCGTCGTGCTTAACTGCAAAACCCACTGCATCGATTCTTTTGAAATAGTGATGATCTAAATCCGACAGAAGTCCGGGTTTGGATCCCGGAGCTGATGCTAAAAAGGAGCTCAAACTGGTTAAAAGGGGTCCCAAAAGATCGATTGTGGGCACGCTATACTCGTTGCTTATGGTGGCGATCTGCTGACGCAATCTGGGTGTGACCAGAGTGTATGCGATGAAACCTTTTTTCCGGGAAGCTTTTTTGACGATGTCTTTTATCTGAGTGACTTTCTTTACATTGGATATCCGCATGACCTCGATATCATGTTGCTGGAACTGGACTAAAGATGCCTGCAATACCCTTTCTCCGGTGAAGCCGGAACCATCGGAGATAATCCATATGTAACGAGTATGTAATTTATGGGGCATTATCCACCCGGACTTTTACCTGGTTTAAAACTTTAGCCAAAGCTTTCTATTACTTGTACAATCCCTTGGCTTTGATATATTCCTCGACCTTTAATGGAACCAGATATTTTATGGACTTGCCTTCTTTTACCCGGTGTCGGACCTGGGTTGAGGAAACGTGCAATCCGCTTATCTCCACCATTATGCTTTTTCCGAAGAATTTGCTGTCCAGATCGACCTTATCATATCCGGGACGGATTCCCAGTACAACTCTAACCTCCTCAAAGATCCTGTCCGGATCCTTCCAGGTGTCAAACTCTGTTAACACATCCGAACCTGCCAGAAGGTATAGGTCTGAATCAGGATAAAGTTCCTTTAACTCTTTGATGGTGTCAATAGTGTAGGATATCCCTTTCCTTTTAAGCTCGATATCGGAGATCTCAAACAGCCGATTGTCCTCAACTGCCACTTTGGTCATCTCAAATCGGTGATGGGTGGAGCTCACTGATACCTCATCTTTGTGAGGAGGAGCAGCAGAGGGTATGAATAGAACCTTCTCCAGCTGGAATTGCTCCAGAAGCTGCTGAGCCAGGATCAGATGACCTAAGTGAATAGGGTCGAAGGTTCCGCCTAAAAATCCTATTCTCCTCTTCATAACGTTTTTTATTCTTATGGTTCTATGATTAAATTGCTTTCAATTTTCATTTATTGGATGTGATTTATTTTCTCCTTGGCTTTATCGGCTAATTTGTCTTGAGGATATTTCTCAACAAATTCCTGGAATGTCTCTTTGGCCTTGTCGAGCTTATTTTGTTTTAAGTAAACCTCGCCTAAAAGGAAGAAAGCTTCGGAAGCCCAGGGAGTATCAGAGTAAAGATCTAAAATCTCGTTCAGATAGATTAATGCCGCATTATAATCCCCCATCTTTACATAAAGATAGGCTGTATTGTATGATTTTTTAGCTATTTTAGAGCGAGCTTCCAGAAGTTTTTGTTCAGCCTGGGGCACAAATTCGGATTGGGGATATTCCTCTAAGAAATCTCCAAACCTCTCAATGGCGATCTGGGTATATTGCTGGTCCAGATCTGGTTTAGGTGATTGTTCCAAAGCGCAGACCCCGGCATAGTACATGGCATCGTCAGTTAAGAAGCTGGTAGGAAAGCTGAAAGCCAATTTTTTGAACTCACCTGCTGCTAACGGATATTCCTTGTTATTATAATAGGACATAGCCAGAAGAAATTGAGCTGAATCAGCTTTGGCAAACCCGGGATAGTTGAATATCAGCTTCTGAAATTCCATAACCGCATTTGACCAATCCTTTTGCTGGTATTCTCTTTTGGCTATCTGGTATTGTTCTTCAGCACCAGGCAGGGGTTTAATGGTCTGAGATGCACAGGAAAGCCAAAGAAGAGTCAGAATCGATAATATGATAGTGTTTAATTTTTTAGACATTTTAATCCTCATCTTGAAGCAAAGAAAAGATAGACCAAGCCTCCCACCACAGTGGCCACTAATGCCGGCTCGATATATTTTCTGGTGCTGCTTTGCGGAAGCTCAGGCGATAGGAAAAGATATTGTTTATTTTCAAGCATTGCTATTCTCTTTTGGGGTATCACGTCAAATGTTGTATGGTTTGTTCTTTTCGTCCAGAGAATCTTTCCAGAAGTTGTATCCATTAAACGAAAGGACAAATTGAGCTCTGATTCACGGGTTACCATTTTTTTGCCAAAAAGACCTTTGCTTTTAACCTTAGGATACGTAAGTTTCAGCTGGATAATCCGATAAAAAAGGTCCCAGCAATTCTCGGGTTTTTCGGATCCGGATTCCTGCTGAGCTAAAGTTACCGAGAATCCTTTAGTGGTGAGATAGGAGATCAACTCCTCCTGCAAAAACCAGTTAGCCGGATGGTCCGATTCAGGATCAATGAAAACCAGCCGGGGAGAACCTGAGGGGAAATCAACAAAGGTCTGTTTCAGAAGCTCTTGAATCGATTCCCTCAGGAAAATTTCATTATTTTTTATCTCATTTTCATCTTGTCCCAAAACAATCTGACAGCAGAAAAAAAAGAATATGAAAACAATCAAAACTTTAGAGGAAACTTTAACCATTGTATTTTTCCTGTAAGGATTGGTAGTTTTTCAATACTCTGGAAAGGTAGTGAGTGGGCAGTTTACTACCTGATCTTATTCTCAATCTCAATGCGTTTTCTCCAAGATTATAAGCCATTATAGCTTTCTTCACGTCCTTGAATTTCATTATTAACTCGAAAAGGTATAAAGTTCCCAATTTAATGTTAAAAGCAGGTTCAAAAAGGGAGAATTTTCCAGACCAGTTCATGTCCCTGCGCCTGGCTAAATCCCAGCCCACCCAGGGACGAAGCTGCATCAGACCCTGAGCTCCAGTAACTGATTCCTGACCTTTCTTAAAGGAGCTCTCGGTCAGTATCAGAGCCAGTATCAAAAGGGGATCATAACCGTACCTTTTGCTCTCGTCATAGATTACCTGGGTCAACTCTCCGGTCTCTTTTTGGTTAAACCCGATCTGAAAATCCTCGATGATATTCAGTATTTTAAGCTTCTCCTGCAGCTCCTCAATTTGTTTCTGTTGTTCAAACAGGAGCTTCTCCTTTTTGAATCTTTCGTGCAGAAGATATCCAATACTAAAAGTTTCCACCAGATAGATGAAAACAAAAACAAGACTTAAGGGCAAAGAGATGTTGATCCCGGTTTTGCCTTTTAAAATCATGTTTTCTCCTTTTTAAAAGACAACCTCCACATTTAAACTCAAATCCTGGATGCACTCGGAAATCGTATTTTTCAACTTCATAGAATATAACCCTTCAGAATTTTTTGTCCAGAGATAATAACGAAAAATCTCAGGAAAATTTGTCAAAAGCAATTTGCTGATTCTACTCCAGTTTCTCCCTTTATAGTTGATTTTATCCACATAGATTTTCTCCACTCCCAGTTGAGATAATTTCTTTAATAGTGAATAGATGGTTTTTTTGTTGTCGGAGAAATAGGGAAGAACAGGTCCGAAGAAGATAAAAGTCGGAATTTTGTTCTTGTGCAAGATATTTAAAGCTTTAAAACGTAGATCCAAACTTGATGTGTTAGGCTCAAATTTCTCTCTGATCTTTTCATCTAAAGTGGTTATGGTAAATCCCACCTCGCAATCTTTTATCTGCTTCAAAATATCGAGATCCCTTAAGACCAGATCAGATTTAGTCTGGATGGATACCGGGAACTTAAGTTCTGCTAATATCTTCAAGCATTCTCTGGTCAGCTTATATTTTTCCTCCAGGGGTTGATAGGGATCAGTAACAGAGGACAAATAGACCAGGCCAGGCTTTGTTCTTTTTATCTGCGAGCGAAGTCTTTCCACGAAGTTAACCTTCACATCCACAAATTCACCCCAAACCTCATCAGGATGATAATACCTCTGCATAAAGCTGGCATAACAGTAGACGCAGCCGTGCTCACAGCCCAGATAAGGATTCAGGGCATAATCGATCCCCGGGATATAGGATTTAACCAGGGCAGATTTACAGAAAATCTCTCCAACTTTCATTTAGTAATATTACGAATACAAAGGAAAGGAGACAACAAAAAAATACTCACAGGCAAGAGGTTAGTTAAACTATGCACTGGGTGGCCCACAGCTTTGCTGTGGGATAGTTGGTTGGTGTAATCACGTTTCATGATTAGGCTAAAACACTACGATGATTAATACACAGCGCTCCCGACCTACAAGCTAACACAACGAGATAATAATTTTAAATGTAGCGGAAAACTTTAGTTTTCCATTCTTCCCCTCACCTCACCGCAAAATGGAGGTCTGAAGACCTCCGCTACAAACTAATACAAATTTAACATAAACTAAAACGGGCGAAGACAGAGCTTTGCCTCTATTCGTTACTTGGTGTCAGGTCACACTCATAAAAAACATGACCAAGACCTGACACAACTCCTAACAGACTTCAGAATTAGAGCTATTCATCAAAGATTATCTTACTCACCTTCACCATATCAACTGTGCCATGGACCCAGTAGATTGTGCCGTCGCCGGCGACAACAGAATAAAAGGGGATGGCCCCAAGGATAAATGAGGTGTTAGAATATTCGGCTTCGTCCTCTTCAAAAGTCATCGTTACCTCTCCAACTTTTTCCAACTTGCCTTTTCTCAAGCGATATCTGAATATGGTATATCCTTTGAGGCGCCACTTGTGCTTTTCTTCATTACCCCAACTTTCTTGTTTGTAGAAATAGAAACAGCTATTCTTGTCAAAACCCATGAAAAGACAAAATGTCTCTGGGGATGGATGATATTTTTTCCAGGTTCGCTCCCCCAGAAATCGTGGATTGGTTATCTCCTTGGGAAGAACTGCTATTGTGTCTATCTTACCGTTTTGGCCATATTCTTCTAAGCTAGTTCTGAAAAGATATTTGTTTTGTCTGAAGAAAATATCGTTACCCACTTCCTTCTGCACTATCCCTATGTCGGTGTACTCGCGGGTGTCCACCCTTATCACTTCTCTTAGCTTGAGCTCTTGGTCATATACTACCATGTTATATGGATCATATACCCTCCCTCTTTTGTCCACTATAATGTAAAACCCAATTAACTTAGATAAATCCTCGCTTTCCAGTAAAAATTTTCCTTGGGGAGAAAATTTCATAACCCTTGATACCTTGGCCACATAGACATTACCATAGTTGTCAACCGCCATATCTTGGAGAGGTTGTAGTTCAGACTGTCCACTTTCTGAAATGCCTTTAAGAGTTGTGATCCAATTTCCTTCTTTATCAAATTTCAGGATTCTTTCACTTAGATGATCCAAAACATAGATATTTCCATCTTTATCAATATCAAAACTTTCCGGCCCAACAGGTAGCCAATTTTCAAAAAATTCAGTCACGAATGTAGAATCTGTATATCCACTATCCGCGACTACAACATCTATAACCCGACCTCCAGCAATTTGCATCGTATATGCTCTCTGATAAGTGAATAGAAAAAGCGATATGACCAGTAAAATGATTTTTGTTCTCATGAAATCTCCTCCTTTCTTGTTCTTTCAGGTCATGCCCAAAGGGTGTGACCTGACAGCCGGGGTGCCCCACAACTCTGCTGTGGGTTAGCTGCACCCATCATTCCATCACCCGTAACAACCGGAGTTATATTGCTTCTAACCCGACCTCTGAGAAAACCTATTTAATTTATATTGTAATTATAAGCCCTTATATAGGTTTGTCAAGGAATATTTATTGATGCATCGGTATTAGTCTCAAGACCATGCCTATGGTGGGGAAATGCCGATGCCCACAGCTTCGGGAATGCTTTTAAGAGTAGCGGAAAACTTTAGTTTTCCATTTTTTCACAATAAAATCATTCAATGGAGGTCTGAAGACCTCCGATACACACAAATACAATTTTTTTGATGCATCGGTATTAGTCTCAAGACCCCGCTTAAGGCGGGGGAAATGCCAATGCCCAGTCTGTAGGTCAGGAGCTGTATGCTCCTGACTTCTTTTTGTGTCAGATGCTGCCAGGATATACATAATTTTGATATTTTCCTACCTCTAAGATTTGAGTTTCATCAATTTCCCCGAGTAAATATAAAAATCCTTCCTTTTTTACCTGAATAAACAAATCCTTTTGCTTCCACCTCATGAATCAATTCCTCTTCTTTTCCTCTGGTCTTTTCAAATGAAAGTGTGCCTCCTGGTTTTATAACACGATGCATCTCAGATATCAAACTCTCTAATCCGCCGGCTATGTATCGGAGACCAAAGACAAAAGCCAGGTCAATGCTTTGATCAGGCAGCCCGGTATCAGATGCATTTGTTAGTAGAGGTTTTACATTTTTTATTCTTTCCCTTTTAATTTTCGCTTTAACTCTTTTTATTGCCAGAGGGTGAACGTCCACAGCGTAGATTAAGCCTGAATCTCCGACGATTATTGCTGCGGGAATGGTAAAAAATCCAGGGCCGCATCCCACCTCCAGCACTTTTTGACCCTGTTTCAATCCAGCTGCTTTTAAAAGCTTATAGGGATTTCTGAAAAGAGGGAGAAGCGGGTTATCGTGCATTATAGTTATCATCCAGAAGGCGAAATTGGAGTGATGTTCTGTGTTTTTCATCATATTTTCTCTCCGTATAAAACTAAATGTCTTGAAAATCCTTTAACTGAAGGTTCTTTGCTTAACCTTAAAAGCATCTCAGTAGTCTGATTGAAGAATTTATCGTCCCAGGTTTTGGATTTCAGGATTTCATCCGGGATGGACAAAAATTCCTGCATACCGCAGACAGCATAGATCCCAATAACTTTGATTCCCTGGTTTTTGAAATACTCTTCTGCCTCTTCCGGGCTTATAACCAGGTGTTTCTCTTTCTCATCCTGGATAACACTTGATTTTGATCTGAGCAGAGAGAGCGCAGAATCGGGATCTTCACTAAACTTACTGATAGCAGAACTGCATTTGTTCACCAGAAATATCGAGATCTTTCCACCCTTCTTTGTGACTCTTATCAGCTCACCTGCAGCTTCCATTGTCCCGTCCCAACACAGGACTAAATCGAAGCTTTCGTCGGGAAAGCTGAGTTTACGAACATCACACTCCAGAATCTCTACTTTATCTAAGAATCCCTCTTTTTTCAATTTCTGTTTTGCCACACTTAGCATTGCTGGGGAGATGTCACATAAAGTAACCGAATATCCTAACTTAACCAAAGGCAGGGTAATCCTGCCTGTTCCACCCGCAGCATCTAAGATTTTAGCATCTTTATTTTTGGGGAGATGTCCTTTTAGAAGCTCCCAGTCCACATAATGTTCCACAGCACCATTGAAATTCTGGTAATATTCATCATAGCCATCTGCATGCTCGTCCCAGTTCTTTTTTACACTTTCGGTATCTTTTGATTCATCTTCTTTCATCTTTTTTACTCCTAGGCATCTAACTGGTATTGCTTTATTTCATTTTATTATTAAGGAACATCTTTATTAAGGTTTTAACTTGAATGGAGGAAGATATATGGCGATTCTACAGACATCATCTCCTTGTAACACTGATTCTAACACTTCCACCTTCACTTTCTGTCCTAATATATATTCCCATATACCTTTGTAAAATCCTGCCCCGCAATAGCAGTATGTGGGGGAGATTTTTACATTTAATTCTATTGCCTCTTTGACTATGGGGCAGTGACAATACATTGCTCGCTTCTTTTCCGGATCTTTTTCTTTTAAATACTTTGTAAGATAACCACTTTTTGGTATTTTAGTAGCGATAATTGTGTTTCCCTTCTTGACTCCTGCCAGCCCCCATCCACGGTTTACTATATCATCTACAACAGGGTCATCTAATTTTAATGAATCTCTGAGAAATGATATAAACTTTTCCAAAAGCATCTTATGTGCTAAATCTATGTCTTTGGATTCCTGATAGGCTTTCCTTATTTCATCCAGATCGGATTGTGGGTATTGACAGGCACAGCCGGTCATTATTTCAATTCCTTTTTGTATATCTACTAAAGCCTCCAATCGCTCCATTGCTTTTTTAATCCAGTCAATTCTCTCTTTAGGACTAGCACCGGAGCTAAGCTTTTCACTGCCTCGCAACACCTTTTTTCTTATTTTCTCTCCAGCGATTTCATCCAGGCGATGGGTAAACTTCAATAACCAGTTTCTTATAAAATCATTATCAATCATTTTCGCTACTTTTTTACAGTTTCAAGTATAGGTATCCCCGAAGCAAATCGGCTAATTGGCATCTGCAAATCTTTTTGCCAACACAACTGTAGTTCAAGGTTTCTCTCCTACTACTATCATACTGCTTGAGGTTGTTCTGTATTCTTCCAAGGGAAGTTCGATTGAACCATAGCTAGATTTGAATTTAAGGTTTGCAGTGTCAATTAGTTTGATCATTTCAGGGAGCGTATAGATCTTTGTTTCGACCGAGAAATCTTTATCTTCAGGCGATGGCATAAATCTCACCAGTTCACCAGTGTTGGTAATATAGAAGAAACTATCAACTATTTTCCCTGATTTAGGATCATAGTTTGAACTCATCAAAACAAAACCGCCTTCTACTTCGTCCCATCCTTTCCACTCTTCTTTGATTCTTTTTAGTGGGTTAGGCATTTGTATGTAAAATTTTCCACCGTGCTTTAATGCCTTCTCTATAACTTGCAGTACTTTTACGTTATCCTCATCGTTGAAGAAACCAAAACTACCTGATAGAATTACACAGGCATCAAATTCATTTGTAAACTTTGCCTCTCTCATATCTCCCGGTATAAGCTTTACAGGTAGATTCTCACCTCTGGCAGCTTCCCTCCCATAGTCGATCAACACTTTGGCAAGATCTACTCCCACCACACTTATGCCTCTGCGGGCAAATTCAAGCGCTTGATCACCTCCTCCACAGGCAAGATCGAGTATCTTATTATCTTTTGTGAGGCCAAGAACTTCAATGACATGTGCGACCAACTTTTTATCCCACTCCCTTATGCCTTCAGTTCTGTGTCGATGCTTTATTCTAAAAAATTCAGCCCAGAAGTCCTGCCACCCTTTGGGAATTTCTCTCATATTCACCTCCTTATTGTTACTCTTAATTTCAGTTAGACAAAATTTCGTCTAACATTATCGGGCTTTGCCAAGTGCCCAAAGCTCTCGACGTTTATCTGACCTTTCCATTTGTAACCTGCATCTCTATTTTAACCGCTTTTTGATGCTTCGGGAATAGTCTCAAGATTCCCCCGCATTTTGCGGGGGAAGAATTCCCGAAGCAAATCGGATAATAAAAAAAGACGGACCTAACACTTTCATCACCTTATGTTGTGTCTATAAATTTTCTCGTGGGTTATGATTAAAGCAGAGTTCTTATAGATCACAGTTTCGCCACGTTTAAATTTATCATATGTTTGCTCCAAATTGCTTGTGAGCAAAAACAGAACTGGAAAGGAAACTTGCATAGCAAGAGGACGATCATCCATGACCCCCGGACTCCATTTTACTGACTCGATTGCATTACTAACTGCAGGGAATAATGCTGAATCTGCATCAGCAAGGATTTTCCCCATTAGATGGTCAAAGTGCACAGAAAGAACAGTTCCTGTGGAATCCAACTCAACAGTAACTCTTAAAGCAGATTCAATACCAGCTTTGCAGTGGAGCATTGGATATTTTATGCTATCTTGAAGCGCTTGGTAACCACCTATAGGAGAGGCAACTTTTAGTTTCGGTGTATCTTCAGACGACACACTAGAAACTATTAATAATACATTTAGTGCAATACAAATTACCAAAGCTTGCAGTGTTCTCACGTTTGCCTCCTTTGCCCAATCAAATCATAATCCAAAGCTTCAGTTATCTTAACTTCTACGAAGTCACCTACCTTTATTTTATTACCTTTTATATAAATAAGGCCATCCACTTCTGGCGCTTCTGCCTGGGATCTTCCAAAAAAGCCATTTTCTTCAGATTTGCCTTCAACTAACACGGTCATTTTTTTGCCAATTTTGGATTTGTTTTTTTCAAGACTAATCTTCTGCTGTAAAAGCAAAAGCCTGTCCCATCTGTCCAGTTTTATCTTGGAGGGTATCTGATGCTTCAAATCATAAGCTTTTGTGTTTTCCTCTCGGGAATATGTAAAAACACCTACTCTGTCAAATTTGATCTGTTCAGTGAAATCTAAAAGCTGATTGAAATCGGACTCGTTCTCACCAGGAAAACCTACTAAAAAGGTTGTGCGTAGCGTAAGACCAGATATTTTTTTTCTAAGTTTTTCTAAAAGATTTAAAATTTCTTTTCTTTTCACCCTGCGGTTCATAACAGATAATAGCCTATCGGATATGTGCTGTAAGGGTATGTCAAGGTATTTGCACACTTTTGGATTGGAAGCAATAGCTTCTATCAATTCATCTGAATAATGTGCCGGATGGGTATATAATATCCTGATCCATTTTATCTCAGGTATTTCAGAGAGGGAGGACAGAAGTCGAGGCAGCTGCGGCTTTCCATATATATCCACTCCATAAAGTGTAGTATCCTGGGCTATCAGGTTTATCTCTTTTACGCCTTTTTTTGTTAGAAACTCTGCCTCCCTTACCAACGATTCGATACTCCTGCTTCTGTATTTTCCTCTTATCAGGGGTATGGAACAATATGTGCAGCAGTTGTTGCATCCATCTGCTATGCGGAGATAGGCAAAGGGGCGGTCGGAGACCTCTCTTTTAACGACTTTCTCATTCTCTTTTGCTATGGGTGGACTTACCAGGCATATTCTTTTGTTTTGCACTATCTCATCACATACTTTGCTTATATTCTTAATCTCAGCTATACCCAGAATACCATTTATCTCAGGAATTTCCTTCCAGAGTTGGTCCGGATATCTTTGAGCCAAACACCCTGCAACTATTAGTTTTTTGGTTTTATCTTCTTTTTTCAAACTTATTATTCTCCAGATTTCCTCTAAGGATTCGGCTTTGGCTTGATCTACAAATCCGCAGGTATTGACCACAAAGATATTAGCTTGTCTTGAATCTTCACTCAACTCATATCCAGATTGAATGAGATGCCATTTTATGACATCTGTGTCCACTTCATTTTTGGGGCAGCCTAAGGTGATGATCTTTACCCTTTTTTGTTTCATAACATGATCAAAGCACAGGCTTTATACCAGTGCTTTAAGGAATTTACAAAGAATTAAACAATCTGCAGTTTTTACTCGGTTAGATCCACCACATCTGCGCCCTTGGGTGGTGTAAATACGAATTGGGAATCCTCAAGATCGGAGTTGATCTTTATCCTGGTGAAAACAAGGCTCACCTGGTTGTCATTCATATCCTGATATTCCAGTTTCCTGACCAGGAAATCCTTTTTATCGATCCATAAAATCATTCTGGTGATAAAAAGGTCTTCCTTTATGGGAGTTAAAATTAGCTTAAAGCAAGATCTTTTGTCGACCTTTTCATCTTTTTCCAGTTGGGGCTTATAATTGTCTCTGAAATTGTAGATGTAATCGTGAGGTTTGAAGATGTTTTTTGATTCATTTAGCTTATGAATTGTTACCTGATTGTTTTTCTCGGAGAAGAACCAGAGAAGTTTGCCATCAGTAACTATGTTCTGAGAGGGATTATCTATTCTGAATTTGTCCGGATTTTTCAGATACATCTTGCCCCGTGTTTTTTTCTCTGTGGAGAAAATCTCGGATTTGGTAGTTTGGGTAAAGTCCATTGAGATATCCTTATAGGATTTATATCTTTTTTCGATTTTTGAAGATAACTCATCTGAGGTAAGTGAAAATGCTTGAGAAACTAACAGAAGCAGAATAGGTGCTATTAAAATAAGTCTTTTCATTTCTGGTCTTTGCTCTGATTTCTTTTAGCCAGGAATTCCTTGTTTTCCAGATAGGATGGACCCACCAGGACCTCCCTGGCTTTGCTTCCATCATAGGGACCCACGATCCCCTCCTCCTCAAGCTGGTCGATCAATCTGGCTGCCCGTTGATAACCTATTCCCAGCCTTCTCTGCAGAAGGGAGACCGAACCCTGTTTATGTCTGATTACCAGCTCAACTGCCTGGATGAAAAGATCGTCTCTGGATTCGTCTTCCAAGGATGCCTCTATCTCCCTGATATCCTGATCCGGAAGTATATCCAGAGGCTTGGGTCTGTATGTCTGACATTGCAGAAATTGAACTATCCTTTCGGTTTCCTCCCTGGAGATAAAAGATCCGTGAATTCTCTGGGGCTCGGGATGACCGGTCTGGATAAAGAGCATATCTCCTCTGCCCAATAGCTTTTCCGCTCCGTTCACGTCCAGGATGGTTCTGGAATCAACCTTGGATGCCACCTGGAAAGCTATCCTGGCTGAGAAGTTAGCCTTGATCAATCCGGTTATCACGTCCACTGAAGGCCTCTGGGTGGCTAAGATCAGATGAATCCCCACTGCCCGGGCCATCTGTGCCAGCCGGGTGATCAAAGCCTCAATCCGGGTGGAGCTGGCCATCATCAAATCAGCCAACTCGTCCACGGTTATTATCAAATAGGGGAGAAGGTGTTTTTTCTTTTTATTGTAATCCTCTATGCTCCTTACACCAGCTCTTGCCAGCTTTTTATATCTTTCCTCCATCTCCACCACGCATTCGTTCAGGATTCTTTCAGCCAGTTTGGGATTGGTTACCACTGGTTTTTCCAGATGGGGTATCCCCTCATAGACAGTTAACTCCAGCATTTTGGGATCGATCATAATGAACCTTGCCTCGTCCGGATGAAGTCTATACAAAAAGCTGGTGATAATGGAATTCAAGCATACGCTTTTACCCGATCCGGTGGCTCCGGCGATCAATAGATGGGGCATCATGGCTAAATTTGCCACAAAGGGTTCCCCCCAGGTGGTCTTTCCCAGTCCCAGAGCCAATCTGTAGGATGTGTTTTGAAAGGTAGATGAGCTTAAAATTTCTTTGAGGCAGACTGTCTGAGGGGAGCGGTTAGGTATCTCCACTCCAATGGCAGCTTTTCCCGGGACCGGAGCTACAATTCTTATTCTCCGGGCTTGCAAGGCTAAAGCTAAATCATCTGCTAATCCCACCACCTGATTGACCTTAATGCCCGGAGCAGGCTTGAATTCATACCGGGTTATAACCGGACCGGGGAATAGCTCTATGGCATCCCCCTCGATTCTCACCTCAAAAGTCTCCAGGGTATCCCTTAATGCCTTGGCGGTTTGATTCAGTTCATCCTGGGTGACTGAAGGTTTAACAGATGGAGGATCAGTCAGAAGTTTTAGATCAGGGAAATCGTATCCCTCCCCGGTGTATCTTTCAGTGGTTACCTGAACCTCAGGTTCTCTTTTCTCCTCTTTTGGTGCTTTTTGAGTTGTAACCTCTTTTTTGATTTCTGGAGCCCTATGCAGGGGCAGTTCCACCTCAGGTTCTTTTAAAATCCTGGTTTTACTAATTTTTCTTTTTTCTTTTAATTTCTCCGTTAGGTCCTGCATAGCCTCGTAAATCAGTCTGAAAGTCAGAAGAATATGTTTTATTCGCAAGGGAGTTATGGCAATCATCAAAACGATCAAAAAAGTAATACCGATGGTATAAGAGCCGGCAACCCCAAAGAGCTTCATACTGAAAAGCGCCAGGCAAGTAGCGCACCACCCACCCAATGTAATTGTGTTAAAGTCAAAAGGTTTTTCCTGAGCTGCCGTGGATATAGAAAAAAGTCCACCCAAAAGCAAAAGAAAAACGAAAAAATACAGGAATTTCTTAAGGGTAAATGCGATCTTGATTTTAAATAACCTATTTGCTCCCCATAAAACTAAAAAGAAAGGAAATAGCAGGACCGAATAACCCAGGAAATAATAGAGCCAATAGGAGACAAAAGCTCCCACCAGTCCACCCTGGTTTTTTATTTTCTCGGAGAAAGCCTTAACCGGATGGCTCAGGCTTACCCCCTTCTGGATCACCTTCAGATCGTGAGTATGATTATAGGTGATAAGGCTTAACAATACATAAAAAGCCAAGGCAAAAAGCAGAACACCTATAATCTCTTTTTTTCTTGACTCTGAAAGTCCCTTCAGGGGAGCCATTGAATTTAACTCCTTAAAATCATTTTTACCAGCATAAGCCTAAAATATTTTAGAATTCAGAATATTCCCGATTCTTAAAATATATATTAAAAGATTCTTTTCCTGAGTCAACAAGAAAATGCAAGTTTTTAAGATCGGAGCAAGTTCAGTGAAGAAGTTATTTAGAAATACGAGATGGGTAGGATAAGGTCTCCTGACCTTGTCTTCATGTTTATAGATTAGGGGACAGTAACTACTTAACATATAAGAAATGCAGTGTAATACTTATTTAAAGCGGTTAAAATTAATTATAATGCCATAAAAAAAGCCAGGTTCTGAGAACCTGGCTTTCTATTGGATATCATTTTAACTTAACAGTCGTCTACGCCCACACATCCGGGCAAAGGTGCAGGACCCGACTTGAGGACGTAATTGACCAGATATACTGCATCCACAATGTTCACTATACAGTCCGCATTAACGTCACCTGCGATCAGGGGATCAGGTTCAGGTCCTGATTTTAAAACATAATTGGTTATATGCACAATGTCCGTTATGTCTGCAATGCCAGATTTGTTCACATCTCCTGGTGTGTAGACGATGATGGGGATGGGGATTGAGCCGCCCCTGAATTGAGGGGTATAGGAAACTGGATCTAAGGTAACGCATTTCAATGTATTTATGGGAGGGAAAAATACTGTATCCAAGGTTACGGGATTCATATCCTCAAAGGAAAAAACCAGAGTTCCAATTTTGCCCCGGCCGGGTAATATGGGTTCCTCCTCCACGGGTATGTTTGTTACCAGAATTTTCTGATTAATCGGATCGATATTTACTGTGTTAAACTCCAGGGACTCCACTCTGGTGTTCTTGAAGGTGACCGAATCCAAGGTTACCGTTCCAGTCCAGATCAAAGGGGTACTTACGGCTCCCACAGTATCGTCGTTCACTAACATTATATGAAGAAATCCTATTGGATCACCTTCCAAAACTGGAACGTAAAGAGATTCTGGGCAGAACCATATGGTATCCGCCTCTCCCGGGTCATTAGGATCCTGCTGGGCATAGGCTTGACCCAGGGAAAATGTTAAAGCGAAGAGAGTTATTATCAAAACCAGCCTTTTCATTCAAACCTCCTTTTATTGGGAAGCTAAAATAATACCTACTCAAAGTTATCAATGATCTCACAGCTTAACCTAATTTAATATAAGAAATCATTATCAAAAGTCAAGCCAAATCTTTAATTAATTTTCGGTAAAAATCATCTTTATATTTACTTTTTAAAAATGTAAAAAAATAATTGACAGGCAGCAGTTTTTTCGTAAATTAAATAATACTATCGGATTAAAGGAGATATAATGCTCTCCAGAAACGTTTTGGTATTGAATCAGAACTATGAGCCCCTCTCGGTTTGTACGGTAAAAAGGGCAGTGATCTTAATCTATCTGGGAAAAGCGGAGATTATTGAAAAACATGATGGCAACAGGGTTCGCTCGGTCTCCTGGTCTTTACCTGTGCCCAGTGTGGTGAGATTGGGTTTCTATATCAGGATTCCCCATAAAAGGATACTTTTAACCAGAAAAAACATACTGAAAAGAGATAGTCACATCTGCCAGTATTGCGGCGAGAATAATTCCCAGATGACTGTGGATCACGTTATTCCCAAAATCTATGGGGGGCAGGACAGCTGGGAGAATCTGGTCTGCGCCTGTATCCGGTGCAACAATGTCAAGGGTAACCGGACACCGGAACAAGCAGGGATGAAACTATGGAAAAGACCCAAGCGCCCCAACCATATCACATTCATTCAACAATTTGTTGGGATTTCAGATCACAGGTGGAAACAATACCTGTTCTTGGAATGAACACGTTTGAGGTGAGTGAAATTAAATTTTGTACTGATTGTTGATTTTAAAAACAAAGGAGTCGGAGTAATATAAGGCAGGATAAAAAACCTTGCCGCAGCTTTTATGAAAGGTCAGGTATGGAAAAGGACATAATGTTAAGCGGTATGCAACCTACGGGAAGACTTCATCTGGGGAATCTGGAGGGGGCTTTGAAAAACTGGGTAAACCTGCAAAACGATTATGAGATGTATTTGTGTATAGTGGACTGGCATTCCCTTACCTCGGATTATAATAATACTAAGGACTTAAAGGCTCGGATAATGGATGTGGCTTATGATTATCTGGCTTCAGGTCTGGATCCCCAGAAGTGTTCAATTTTTATACAATCCCAGATCAAAGAACATGCAGAGCTTCATCTGCTTTTTTCCATGCTGATTCCGGTCCCTCGTCTGGCACGGGTCCCTTCCTACAAGGAGAAAAGAAAAGAATTAGGACTGGATAGCTATGGTTTTCTGGGCTATCCCCTGCTCCAGGCAGCAGACATTTTGATCTACAAAGCAAAATATGTTCCCGTGGGTCAGGATCAGTTACCCCATATCGAGTTAACCCGGGAGGTGGCCCGAAAATTCAATTCACTTTACGGAGAGGTTTTCCCCGAGCCCGATGCTAAACTGACCAAATTCCCCATCATACCCGGAACGGATGGAAGGAAGATGAGCAAGTCCTATAACAATGAAATAACCATAGCCGAGTCGCCACAGGAGACCAGCCAGAAGATTATGAAGATGTTTACCGATCCCAAAAAAATCTACAAAGGTGATCCAGGTCATCCGGGGGAGTGTCCGGTTTATCTTCTTCACCAAGTCTATACTCCAGATTATAAAAAACTTTATAAAACCTGTCATTCAGGCGAGCTGGGATGTGTGGAGTGTAAAAAGATTTTAGCTGAGAATTTAAATAAAGCCCTGGAAGGTATTCGTGCCAAAAGAAAAAAGTTGGAACAGGACCCTAAAGGGGTGGAAAAGATTTTGCAGGAAGGGGCTAAAAAAGCTCGGGCTAAAGCTCAAAATACCATGGAAGATGTAAGGAAAGCCATGGGGATGATGTGAAAATGATAGAAGCTTTTGACTTCAAAACCGATGAGAGGTTATCGCCCTATCCGGTGAAACTTGACGTTTTTGAGGGACCACTGGACTTGCTTTTGTTTCTGATAAAGAAAAACGAGATAGACATATATGATATCCCCATATCTTTAATCACTCAGCAATACCTGGAATATCTGGAGATGATGAAAATTATGGATCTGGATGTGGCCGGCGAATTTGTCCTGATGGCAGCTACCCTGATCCGAATTAAAGCCCAGATGCTCCTTCCCAAAACGGATGAGGAGGAAGAAGAGGAGGATCCCAGAGCTCAGCTGGTTTTAGCGCTTTTGGAATACAAAAAATACAAAGAGCTTTCAGGTATGCTCAAGGAAAAAGAATCTGAGGAATCCAAATTTTTCCCCCGAATTGACTTCTCCTATTTGGAAACAGAAAATAAAAAAAAGGATGAAATCGAGGTGGGTTTAGGCGATCTTTTGGCTGCTTTTAAAAGAGTATGCCAATCAGCTCCCAAAGAAACCTTTCATCAAGTGAAAATTGAAGATGTCAGCCTTGATCAGAGAATCGATCACATACTGAATTACCTAAAACACAGAGGAAAGGTTAAATTCGCCGAACTTTTTCTGGATAATCCCATAAGATTGGTTATGGTGGTGACCTTTATTGCCATCCTGGAATTAATCAGATTAAGAAAGATAAAGATAGTCCAGAAAAAAAGTTTCTCACAAATCTGGGTTCACAGGAATTCATAGAGGAGGTGTCCATCATCGAAAACCTTATGACCGTTTCACTCTTAAAGGGTTCTAATTTAAAAGTGAAAAAAACATTGAACCCAAAATCGGGTTTAAGCCAAAACCAGAAGAGGTACTTAAAAAAACGGAGGGGGAAAGATTGAACGATAATAATAACTACAAATCGATCGTGGAGGCTATGCTTTTCGCCTCGGATTCGCCTTTAAGTTTGAATAAGATCGGCTCGGTTTTAAAGGACTTAAAACCTAAGGAAATCAAAGACATAATTGACGAATTGAATCAGGTATACAGGGAAAAAGATCATTGCTTCGCCATCAGAGAAATCGCTTCTGGTTACCAGATGTATACTTTGCCGGAATACGCTTTCTGGGTAAATCAGGTTCTGGATCACAACAGAAAACAGAAACTCTCCCAGGCTGCCCTGGAGACTTTGGCTATCGTGGTTTATAGACAGCCTTTGATCAGATCGGAGATAGAGCATATCCGGGGAGTCAATTGCGAAGGTGTCTTGCACACTCTTCTGGAAAGGAATTTGATAACTGTGGTGGGCCGGGAGAAAAAGGCTGGGAGACCGCTTCTTTATGGTACCACAAGAGATTTTTTACTTCATTTCGGTTTGAGAAGTCTGGATGATCTGCCTAAGATAGGTGAGTTGAAAACTGTTTCCAAGGAGGGAAGGGGTGAGGTTTTGGAAATAAATGAAAGAGAGGAGGATAGGATTGAAGATCAGAGGAGTGAGTCGCTTCTGGTGGACGAAGCTCCCCTGAGCCGTGATTAAGTGAGATTGAATAGATTTTTATCTCTGGCTGGAGTTGCCTCCAGAAGAAAAGCAGATCTTTTAATAAAAGCGGGAAGGGTAGAGGTAAACGGTGAGAAGATCAAAAACGTGGGAACCTTAATTGACGAGAACAAAGACCAGGTCAAAATTAATGGTATCAGTATAGAATTAAAAAAAGATTTCGTTTATCTTCTTCTGAATAAACCTAAAGGATTTTTGACCACCACCAGGGATGATTTTAAACGTCCGCTGATTCTTGATTTGATCTCCGGGATCAAAGAGAGAATATTTCCTGTGGGAAGGTTAGATTGTGATAGCGAGGGGGTTTTGCTTTTAACCAACGATGGGGATTTGGCCTACAGGTTGACCCATCCCCGATTTCAAGTTCCTAAAGTTTATAAAGTTGAGGTTTTAGGGAAGGTACTAAAAAAGAAAATAGAAGATTTGAAGCAAGGGATCAGGTTGGAAAATGGAAGTTCAGCCAGGGGAGAAGCCACAATCGTAAATAAAACCAATGAAATAACCACTTTGAAGTTGAAACTGAATGAAGGTAAAAAAAGAGAGGTAAAAAGGATTTTCAAAGCTCTGGGTTGTAAAGTAAAATATCTGGAGAGATTGAGTTTTGCGGGAATCACTGCTGAAGGTTTGGATAGAGGTGAATGGAGAAATCTTTTCCCGAAGGAGGTTTTAACTCTGAAAAAGATGACCAGCTTGAAGGAAGGTGGTTCTAAAGGATGAGAGCGAAAGTTATCGCCATAGATGGTCCGGCTGGATCAGGCAAAAGCACCACAGCCAAATTGGTGGCAAAAAGACTGGGCTTTTTATATCTTGATACGGGCGCTATGTACAGAGCCCTTACTCTGAAGGTTCTGGATGAGGGAATTGATCCCAGATCCGAGGATGAAGTGAGTAAAGTTGCTGAAACATCCAAAATCGAGATTAAACCTGGGGATGGTGCAAACAGGATTTTTGTAGATGGCACAGATGTGACCGAGAAAATCAGAGATTCCAGGATCGATGAGAACGTTTCCTTTGTCTCAAAATACATAAAAGTAAGGGAAATCCTGGTGAATCTCCAGAGAAAATTGGGAGAAAATCAGAATATAGTGGCTGAGGGAAGGGATACCACTACAGTGGTTTTCCCTCACGCTTTCGTCAAGATATATCTGGATTGTGATTTGAAAGAGAGATCCAAACGCAAAGCTTTGGAATTTCAAGGAAAAGGCGTGACCACTTCCATGGATGAACAGGAGGAAAAGCTATCTCTAAGAGATAGGATCGATTCAAAAAGAAAACTAAGTCCATTGAAAAAAGACAAAGAAGCCTTTGTCATCGATACCACTCATCTGACCATCGAACAACAGGCGGATAAAGTGGTGCAAATTTATAATGAAAGTATCTCGTAGAATGAAATCGTACTACTATTTATGTTATAAAGCAGGATATTTCCTGTTGAAGGTTTTTTTTAGGTTCAAGAAAACCGGAGAGGAATTCGTTCCCAGAAATGGAGGAGTAATCATAGCTTCCAATCATACAGCTTATATCGATCCGCCACTTTTAGGTATAGCTTTGCCCCGGGAGGTGTATTTTCTGGCGAAAAAAGAGCTTTTCAGAAATAGATTTTTTGGATGGCTTATTGCCAAGTTCAATGCCTTCCCTATTTCCCGAGGAGAATACGATAGAAGAGGACTAAAAAGATCTGTGGAACTTTTAAAAGAGGGAAAAGCCCTGGTGTTGTTTCCAGAGGGAGGCAGGAGCCAAAATGGGGAATTGAAAAAGCCCAGACCCGGGATTGGTAAAATAGCCCTGGAGGCTGCTGTTCCCATTGTCCCGGCTTATATTTCTAACTCCGGGAATTTAATCCAGTCGATCTTAAAGGGGAAAAGTATTGGTGTCAGTTTTGGCAATCCTGTTGAACCGGCCTGGTTAAAAAAGGTACCTGGAAACAAAGAGGGGTATAGATTAATCGGTCAGGAGATTATGAGAAGAATCAGGATTTTGAAAGAAGAGTTTAGGAATTAGAAGAAGATGAGAGTTACCGTGGTAAAAGGTGCAGGCTTTTGTTTTGGGGTTAAAAGAGCTATTAAGATGGCCTCAGACGCAGCTCAAAATGGTAAAAACAAAGTTTATACCCTGGGACCTCTGATCCATAATCCACAGGTGGTGGAAGCTCTAAGGGAAAAAGGTGTTGAGGTAGCTAAGAGGTTGAACGAAATAAAACAAGGAACAGTGATCATCCGTTCACACGGTGTTCACCCACGGGTTATGTCTCAGGCTAAAAAGAGAGGTCTCAAAATCGTTGATGCCACCTGTCCCTTTGTTAAAACAGCTCAAAAAAAGGCTAAATTACTTCATGATCAAAACTACCAGGTAGTAGTTGTGGGAGAAGCTGATCATCCTGAGGTGAGGGGGATAGTGGGATATTCCCGGGATAAAGTTCTGGTTTTGAACCATAGGATGAAAAATTATGATTTCTCCAAATTCAGAAAACTGGGCGTGGTAGCTCAAACCACCTTGAATCTCAATTCCTTCAAAAAGGCAGTAGATAAATTGCTGGAGTTATCCAAGGAAATAAAGATACACAATACCATTTGTTCAGCTACATCTACCACCCAAAGCAAGAGTTTAAAACTGGCCCGGGAAGTGGATCTGATGCTGGTGGTAGGAGGGCGTAATTCAGCTAATACCTCCCGATTAGCCAGGTTGTGCCAGGAGGCTGGAACCAAAACCTACCATGTGGAAACTGCTGAGGAATTGGATAAAAGATGGTTTCGGTGCGTAAAAAGGGTGGGGATAACTGCTGGAGCCTCCACCCCGGAGTGGATAATACGGGAGGTGGCAAAGGAGGTAAGAAAAATCTGCAAAGGAAAATAACCCCTTTTTAAGGGGAATTCTATGATAAAGGAGGAACAATTTAATGCCAGAGGAAAGAAAGAAAAAAACGACTGCTAAAAGAGAAGGAGGTGATAGAAAAAAGAGAACAGCACCAAGAAGAGACAGACCAACTAAAAAAACAACTCCCACTACCAAAAAAGAGGAACCTAAAAAAGCAAAGCCGATTATAGGGAGAAAATCAACTACTAAGGTAGCTGAGGAGACTCAGAAGACTGAACCTGTAGAGAGAGCAGCAACTGAAAAGAAGGAGGAGAAAAGGGGAATCACCAGAATCAATCTGGCTGAGCTGGAGGATAGAGAATATTCTGAGGATGAGTTTAAAAATCAGCTGGAGATGTATGAGACAACCATGGGAGAGATGAAAGAGGGGGAGATCATAAAGGGAAAGGTGATGGGTGTGACCAAAGACGATGTGATCGTGGATGTGGGATTCAAATCTGAAGGTATAATTCCCATCACTGAGTTCCCCTACCCCCTTAACATTAGGGTGGGTGATGAAATCGAGGTTTTTTTAGAGGAGATTGAGGATCAGGATGGTCAGTTGATTCTGTCCAAACAGAAAGCCGACTTCATGCGAGTCTGGGATAAAATCAAAATTGCCAATGATCAGGGTGTCTTATTAGAGGGGAAGATCATCAAAAGGATAAAGGGTGGAATGGTGGTGGACCTTCTGGGTGTGGATGCATTCTTGCCCGGCTCTCAAATTGCCCTGCGTCAAGTTCCTGATTTTGATGCTCTGGTAGGCAAAGCCATGAAATTCAAAGTGCTTAAACTCAACAAACTCAGAAGAAATATCGTTGTCTCCAGAAGGGTGGTTCTGGAGGAGGAGAGAGAAAAACAGAAAACCAAGCTCCTGACGGAGATAGAACCGGGACAGGTGAGAGAGGGATTGGTGAAAAACATAACTGATTTTGGCGTCTTTATCGACCTGGGTGGAGTGGACGGACTTCTGCATATAACTGATATGTCCTGGGGAAGAATATCTCATCCCAGTGAGCTGGTAGCTATCGGAGATAAGATAAACGTAAAAATACTGGACTTCGACCAGAATACCGGCAGGGTTTCTCTGGGGCTGAAGCAATTAACGCCTTATCCCTGGGAGGATATTGAGAAGAAATACCCGATTGGTAAAAGAATAAGAGGTAAGGTGGTCTCCATTACGGATTACGGTGCTTTCGTGGAGCTGGAGAGAGGAGTAGAAGGATTAATTCATATATCCGAGATGTCCTGGACCCGTCATATAAAGCATCCTTCCAAGGTGGTAGCCATTGGTGATATCGTGGATGCAGTGGTTCTCTCTGTGGATAAGGAAAATGAGAAAATATCGCTGGGAATAAAGCAAATTGAACCCGATCCCTGGGAGAGCATAGAACAAAGATATCCCATAGGATCAAAAGTGGTAGGCAAGGTTAGGAATCTCACCGCCTTTGGTGTCTTCATCGAACTGGAGGAAGGGATTGATGGATTAATTCATATTTCTGATCTTTCCTGGACTAAAAGAATTCAGCACCCCTCTGAAATAGTAAGAAAAGGAGAGAGAATTGAGGTTGTGGTTTTGCACATAGACAAGGATAACCGGAGAATATCTTTGGGGCACAAACAACTCAAATCAGATCCCTGGCCTCAGCTCTCCAGGAACTACAGGGTTGGATCGGAAACCGAAGGAAAAGTAACGAAACTTATGGATAAGGGAGCATTGGTTAAGCTGGAAGAGGATATTGAGGGTTTCGTTCCCATTGAACATCTGGGTAAACCGGAGATTACCAAACCGCAGGAGGCCTTTTCTGAAGGTGAGATGCTCCCCCTGAGGGTTATCGAATTCGATCGGCCCCAGAGAAAAATTATCCTTTCGGTTACAGCTTATTTTAAAGGAAGGGAGAAAGCTGAACTGGAAGCTTTTCTGGCTAAACATCCTACCAAGACGATAAAGGTGGAGGAATTGGTTGAGGAAAGACCCAGATTGAAAGGAGATCCAGAGGTGGATGAAAAGGAGGATGTGAAAGAAATCGAAACAGGAAAAGAGACGGAGATGGAAAAAACGCCACCTGAAGATGATTCAACTTCCCAGGATTCAAACGAAGAACAGGAAGACAAAAGCTCCCAGGAATAAAATAAATCAGAATCTTAAAAGGCGATCAATTTCTGATCGCCTTTTTTGTTTACATATTTCTCTAACGACGTTATATTGATTTTAAGTTCATAAAGAAAAAACAGATGAAAGAGAAAGCAAAAAAGGTCGCCTTTTTTACTGTGGGATGCAGACTGAATCAGTATGAAACCCAGGCCATGGCTGAATCTTTAGAAAAAAGGGGATTTAAAAGAGTGGATTTTTCCCAGGCCGCAGATATTTATCTGATTAATACCTGCACTGTGACGGCCCAATCAGACTGCAGCTCCCGCCAGGCCATCTACCGAGCGCAACGGAGATCACCAGGTGCCAAGGTCCTTTTGATCGGATGTTATGCCCAGCTTCAACCTGAGTTTCTTAAGAGTCTCCCGGGTGTGAACCTGGTCGTAGGAAATGAACAGAAGAAAGATATTGATCAAATAGTTACTGCTCTTTTGAATGACAAAAAAATTAATATTGAGGAAAGCCACGGGGAGGGATTTGAACTTGAGGTTTCAGACCATTTTAAACATAC
>CAYURP010000022.1:41434-47484 GCA_964447175.1 uncultured Ignavibacteria bacterium
AATTCAGGATGGATGTAATGATAGCTGTTCCTATTGTGTGGTTCCCCAAACAAGGGGAAAGGAGAGATCCAGGGAGGTCAAATCAATTCTCTCTGAAATTAAGAATCTCACCAGAAACGGGTTTAAGGAGATAGTCTTAACCGGGGTTCATGCGGGCAAATATAAAAAAAATGGGACAAACCTGAGCCAGCTTACAAAGGAGATACTTGAAAACACCGAAATAGAGCGGATCAGGTTCAGCTCCATCCAGCCCCAGGAGCTTACTCCCGAGCTTATCGATTTAATTTCATCGGGAAAAAGGATATGCCGACATCTGCATATACCTCTGCAATCCGGAGATGATCGAATCCTGAAGGCTATGAACAGAAATTACTCCACGGACTATTATAAGAATCTGATAGAGATGTTAAATAAGGAGGTTCCCCATATCTGCATTGGGGCAGACGTTATCGTGGGATTCCCCGGGGAAACCGACCAGGAGTTTGAAAATACCTGTGAGTTCATCCAATTCATTCCCTTATCCTACCTTCATGTTTTCAGCTACTCGGATAGAGAAAAGACGGCGTCATCTGCTTTCCCGGATAAAATAGATCCGAGGATAATCCATAAAAGATCTGAGATTTTGCACGAAATCGGGAGACAAAAGTGGGAAAGCTTTTTGGATTCTTTTGTGGGTAAAGAATTAGAGGTTCTGGTGGAAAAAAGAAGGGACAAAAATACCCAAAGGCTTGTGGGATTATCGGACAACTATATCCGGGTCATACTGGAAGGGGATGATGGTCTGGTTAATAAAATTTTAGTTGTCAACTCCTTAGAAAGAGAAGGGAAATTTCTGCTTGGACAGAAAAAATTACAGTGAGATAAGAATCAGAGTTAACAAAGAAATAGCAGACACTTTGAGTAACTTTTTGATCGAGCAGGGTTGCGGAGGGGTTGTTTTTGAAGAATTAGAACAAGGACAATCCGTGGAGATCAAAGCTTACTATTACAATTTCATAGAGGCACAAAGCCTGGCAAGCAAAGTTATGAAGTATTTGAGGTCTTTAAAAAAGATGGATATCGACGTGGGCCAAGAGAAGATCAGGGTGAGGGATGTTCGAAAGAAGGACTGGGAGAAATTCTGGAAAAGGGATATCAAACCCATTCAAATTGGGGAAAAGATCGTGGTAAAGCCCAGCTGGGACAGGAAAAAGTTATGGGGCAGGATTGTTATAAAAATCGATCCCAAAATGGCTTTCGGAACAGGTCGTCATGAGACCACCCAGTTATGTATGAAAGAGATTGAGAGATTGATCCAGCCTCAGGATAGGATCCTGGATGTGGGTACTGGTTCGGGGATTTTGGCTATACTGGCAGCTAAATTGGGAGCTTCCTATGTATTGGCCCTGGACACAGATCGGATAGCCATCGATAGTGCAGGGGAAAATATCGAAAAGAACGACGTTAAAGATATAGTCGAACTGAGAGTGGGAACGGTGAACAAGAAAACACCTCAAAAACATTTTGATCTGGTGGTGGCAAATCTCTTTAAATCAAAGATATTTGAATTGTTCGAAAAGATAAAAAAAACACCAAAACAGGATGGAATCATCATTCTCTCCGGAATACTTGATTCGGAAAGAGATGAAGTCTCAGATTTTCTGAAAAAGAAAAAATCAAAAATTTTGCGAATAACCCAGGATGATGCATGGCTCTGCTTTGTTGTGAAATAGTTTTTGGTTGTTGGTAGATAGTGATTGGTATAAAAAATGATCACAATTTCTATTTTGAGCTTGAGAAAAAAAATCTGAATTGGAGTGTCAAGCCCCCGCAAAATGCGGGGGATCTACGACTTCAACTTGACAGAAAGTGAACCTGAAGGTTCACACTCCATTTATCTATTGTTTTTGGTTATTGGTTCTTGAAATAAAAAAATGATTACTAATTTTTATTGCGAGCCAGAGAATATAAAAAAAGATAATCTGAAGATCACAGGTGAGGAGAAAAAGCACATTGTTTCCGTTTTAAGATACAACAAAGGGGATTCAATTGACGTGGTGGATGGAAGGGGAAATATATATCAGGTCGAGATCACTGATGTGGGGAAAAATGAAATAAAGTGTAAAATAATTTCAAAAAATATTGGGGAGAACGAGCCTGAAATTCATCTCACCTTAGCCCAGCCCCTGGGCAAAGGTTACAAGATGGATTGGGTGGTGGAGAAGGCTACCGAGATCGGAGTGAGCTCCATTATACCTCTTATAACTGAGCGTACAATTATCAAGTTAGGTGATCTAAAAAAAGAAAAAGCAAAGATAGATAGGTGGCGAAAAATTGCGATCGCCAGTATGAAACAATCTTTAAGGTCTGTTTTGCCTGACATCAAACCAGTAACAAAATTAGACCAACTTTTAACGCAAATAAGAAAATATGAACTGACTTTAATAGGAAGTTTAGAATCGGATGCCAAAAGCTTAAAGAATTTGTCTCAGTTAAAAAAACCTTTGAGAAAGATTTTAGTAATTGTGGGTCCGGAATCAGGATTTACGGATGATGAGTTAACCCAGCTCAAATCTGCTGGAGCAATTCCGTTAAGTTTAGGTAAAATACGACTCAGAACCGAAACCGCAGGGATTGTGCTCTCCTCTCTGGTCTTATACGAATTGGGGGAATAAGATCAATCTGTTAACAGTTAACAGAAAACAGTGTAAAGTTAAGAGTTTAGAGTAAAGAGTAGAGAGTTAAGAGTTTAGAGTAGAGAGTAAAAATAGTGGAAGCTATTGTTAACGGGGCTCTAAGATGAATAGTTTTCTCAATTGCTCTCTGCAGAAAATTATCCAGAGTAGGAATGGTAGGGAATAATTAATAAGATAAATAACTAAAGTTAACTTAGTTGCAAAAAGGCTGGGATTTTGGGTTTTGCCGTGCATCTGAAACATAGCCCAGCACAGGAAAACATGCCAGCCAAAGATGATCAAAGCCCCATACCCTAACCTGGATAACCTTTCTTTAAAGCTTATTTCTCTGGTTATTATCATCAGGGACAAAAATGGCAAAAGACTGGTAAATAGGGGAACCAAAATCGGAAGGATGAAGACCTCTATTCCCAATCCATCATATAAATCTTTCACCGGATGCCAGAAAACCTGGAAATAGAGAAATTCTCCTTTCCAGAACCAGAAGGCAAAAAGAACCAGAGAAACACCCAGGAATTTAGCGATGAACACCCATAGTTTTTCTTTCATAATAAACTACCTTTTGTATCCACAGAATCCAGGCAGCCAGAATAATAAAGATCATAGCCACCTGCCAGAAATAGACGTGAAGAAAATCAAAGCTTTTAGGAGACCAGTTGGCAACCACAGAGATAAAAGCCATGCGAATAATGTTGATTATGTATATAAAAGGTATTCCCAAAACAAATCCCAGAAGTTTTTTCTTATAGTTTGACGGGTAGGCGATCAAAGCAGCTAAGAATATCAACATCTCAAAAAGTCCGGTGCACTCGCCAATCACCTCAATGGAGAAGTTGCTCAGATAAATCATTTTTCCGCTCACATCAGCAGTCATTCCCAGGATTTTTAATACAAAACCTGTAATTGTTGCAGTTAACACCTCAAGCTTCATAATCACGGGTGCAGTTACACCACTGCCATAGGAGTACAAAAAGGTTATAACGATCAAAAGGATAAAGAAGATCACGCAGAACCTTATAATAGATCCATAACCCTTCTTTTTTTCAACCTTAGTTTTTGCTTTTTTCTTTTTGGATTTAGACACTATTCAAGTGATTTTTTGATAGTCTTTATATAATATTATAATTTACCATAAGAAGAATAACAATACAAAATTACATAAAATAAGTCGGAGTGTAAAATATTTGTTTTAAGTACCTATGGGTTTTAAAATTTTGGGATTTTGTATATCCTCAAAAGCCTCCCCCGGAAAGTAAACCGGAGGAGGCTTTCGGAACGGTTTAGATTTTGAATAACTAAGTTACAACACTAATTCTTTTTCTTCTCCACAGCCAGATGCCGGAACCAATTATTAAAGCAATAAGGATTAGAATGCCGATTGTAGAAGCTAAAGGCATCCTTGCAGTACTGATGCCTTTGCCCTTACAATCTTTGCAAAAACAAAGAGTTATTTCATCATCATTCCCATTAGCAGTGCATTTTCCGTCTTTGCAATTAGCCTCACAATTTCCATTTCTCGAGCAAAAGCAATATGGTTCATTTTTACTGTCGCAACCGCATTCGGAATAACCGGTGCAATTTTCTGTCTTGCAGTCTTGATTGCCACAAGCAGCATTGTTACAAGCTTTACTGCATCCTCCCATGGTGAGAGCATCTCGCTGGTCTTTAGGTAGCTTGTCTAGTATCTGGTTCAGTTGGTTTCCTATTTCTTTAGCCTGCTCCATATTGCCCTGGTAAAGATATTGATGAAGCTGTGTAAGTAAATTGACCAGCTCCTCTTCATACGGTGTGTTTAGATTGCGAACGATCTGAATGTAAGCATCAATATCAGCAGCTTGTGTGGTATTAACCCACTTTGGCACTGAGGTAACCATGAGGAATATAAGAACTAACATAGCCGAGATTAACAAAGTTTTTCTGGTCATTGTTTTTTCCTCTTATCATTTTGAATGTTTTGAATGACAACCAAATCCTCAAGACCCTTTCAATCCAATTCTTTGACTTCCATTTTTACATCTTGCACTGACCAGTTAAAATGTTATTGCTAAGATATTACTTTCTATTATACAACATAAAAAGCTAGTCAGTTAATCAAAAGGGTAATTTTTTAGTTTTTGGAAATCACCTCATTTGTATTCCATGAGCAAGAGTATTTACTCCAACTAATTATAATATAGTGATTTTGTTTTCCACTCTAAATCAATTAAAATCCGTTGCGTTTAGGAGGGGTACGTCGCATGGGGTAATAGTAGCAAAGTTTTTGAAGTATTACCTCTTTAAAAAAAGGATAGGAAATTTTCTTATCTTCTAAAGAAAATTTAGTTTCCGAACAAAAAGCTTGAACCGCACGCCTTATTGCTATCAGGATTAACGAATTGATAAGGACAATTACAAAAGAAACCATCAGAATTCCCAAAAGGGAGCTGATTCTTATCAAGAACGTGGAGTCAGTGCCGGAAAAGGTGAATATGTTTTCCAGATGAGTATAGTTGCATAATGCATATTCAAAGGGAAGCCATAAAGCGGCTATGAAGATGGGATTAAAACCGGTGTATCTGTTTATTCTGTTAACAGCTACACCAAAGGCTGAGAAGATTATACAAAGACTGAAAAGTTTAAGAAGGAAAATCCAGGGTGAAATCAGGATCTGGTCAGTAAAAGCCACAAAAGCATAACAGTTACCCAGGATTGTCCCCAGGATAATAGATCCTGACAGATTTGTTGAAGTTAGCCTCCAAAGAAAAGGAAGCAAAGCGAAAATTGATAAAAACCAGTAATCGGGATATAAATGGATCAAAGAGAGGATTAAAGCCGAACTGCCCGCACAAATAAAATCCTCAGTAAATCGAAGACTTTTATCTTCTTCTGGTGGGTTGACCCGCATATGAAATTCTACCTTCCCTCTTTATGTAACTTCAATCTCAACCCATCCCCACGCGCATATTAATCAAGGATGCTTGGACAGAGTGGGGTTTGTATCCCCATTCAAGGACCTCATGTCCAGATATGGTAATTAATAGCTATCTGCTCTTAAGTTTTAGCTGGCAGCAATCCTGTCGTTTATGAAATCTGGAATTCCGAGACTTTCAAAACGCGCAGAAACTGCATCTGCTATTTATCACCCCCAGTAAGGTTATTAGGTCAAAACTCAAAAAAACTAAAATGTAGCCCAACCAGGTTATCTAACTAACTTCAAAAAAAGCGCTTTTTCCTCCCGTAAATTTAAAAGCTTAAAAAATAATGGTATACCTCTATTTAATTGATGTTAATTTAATAAATTTTTATTAAAAAGTCAAGTAGTATTTTAAGTTTAATGCCTTAAGATTGTGTCAAGATAATTGTGTAAATTCATGTTTGGGCATATCCTGATTTTGG
>CAYURP010000023.1:0-45909 GCA_964447175.1 uncultured Ignavibacteria bacterium
GATTATTTTTTTCTGTCCATTACAATTCACAAAATCAGGGCATTTACCATTGATTGTAAAACTAAAGTCACCAGTATATTTCCATTCACCAGGATAAAGATCATTTAAAATATTAAGGATAATCGTTTCGGGTTTGTTTGGTTTAATATTCCATGCTTTTGCCATTTTCTTTACATACGCGGGATCTAAATATCATTTTTTAGCTATATTAGAAATAAGAGCTTTTGTTTCCTTAGAACGTTTAATGCCAGTGATTGCTAACGATTTTTTTAATTTAGTTTCTTCACGACTTTTTTACTAATTTTCGCAATATAATAAAAACTAAACACAAAAACTACAATAAAAAACGCCCGGGATTTCCCCAAGCGTTATAAACTTTATGCTTCCAAAATAATGGAGTGTTTTCTAATTTCCAGCACCCCTCTTTTCTACATTTTCTCCACCCCTGGTCGGACCCTCCAATTTTTCGAGTATCTCCTCCACCTTCTTGACATCATCCATTCTACCCATTTTTTTGAACAACTCCAGTGCGGTATTAAACTCCTTTATAGCTTCCTCTTTTTTATTCACCTCAAGAAGAGCAAAGCCTAAGTTTCCATGGACCCCTGCCATATTAGGTTTTAGCTTGATCGCTTCCCTGTATTTTTCCACTGCCTGTTCATATTTGCCTGAATTTGACAGAACCAATCCCCAGTTAGAGTAGAATTCAGGATTGCTGGATTCTATTTCAACTGCTTTTTCAAATTTTCCCGCAGCCTCCTCATACCTTTTCAATCCATTAAGAGCCAATCCCCAGGCCGAGTAGGCATCAGCATAATCCCGTTTTTTTCGTAACGCCAGTTTAAATTCCTTTATGGCATCCTCATATTTCTCGGCCTTGGCTAAACTAATACCTTTTTGAAGATGTACCCTTGCACTTCCCCCTGCACTTTCTTTGTCGCCACTGCAGAAAATGTTTGAAAGCATTATGAATATAATTGAGCTTACCAAAGCGTATTTGAAGATCCTCATATCCATACCTCCGAAATTAAATAGGTTCTCTATTCAACATTTAAAATAAGCACATATCGCTTCGAATGCAACTAAAAATTAAAAATCTTAATTCATATCAGAACCATAAAGGTTCCTCTACGCGTAGGGGCGGGCCTCTGCGTCCGCCCGAAAAAATGTTTTTATGGTGGAATAAATTCCCACCTCTATGAACTAATATAATGGATTAAACGCGTAGGAGCAAAGTTCATCTTCCCGTTTGGTTTATGGTAAATTGGTTTTTATTTGTAGCGGAGGTCTTTAGACCTCCATTCGGGTGCGTGGTAAGGGAAAGAATGGAAAGCTAAAGCTTTCCTCTACATTGTAAATCCACCTTGGGGAATGATAAGCAGGCAGGTAGGACAGACATTTCCGCCGAAGGCGGATCTGCCTAAGGCATGACCTGTCTGTCCTGGACAGGCTATAAAGCCTGTCCCACCAGCTCTTTTTCACAAAAATAAATTTTTGTACTCCAACTCTTCCGTTTATTTTCCTTCCAAATTCTTAAAAAATCCCAATTAGTGGTTGTTATGCAGATCAATTGGTTAGTATTCTTAGCGCCACTTTTAACTTCTCCATTGCCTCCTCACGTTTCCCTAATTTCTCGAGAGCTACTCCCCACTTTAAATAAGCATCTCCATATTTAGGATTTAAGAACACTGCCCTCTCATACTTCTTTATCGCCTCTTCATACTTTTCCAATTTACTCAGATTGAACCCCCAGTTATAATAAGCTTTTGCTTCATCCGGATTTATCTCCGTTGCCATTTCAAACTTTTCATTCGCCTCCCCATACCTTTCTAAATTACCCAGAGTTGCTCCCCAGTTAATATAGGCTTCTGAATAATCCGGGCTTATCTGCGTTGCCCTCTTATATTTTTCTATTGCCTCCTCATTCTTTTTCAATTCATTCAGTACTACTCCCCAGTTAAAATATGCTGATGAAAAATCAGGCTTTATCTCCGTTGCCCTCTTAAACTTATCTATGGCTTCCTCATGCCTTTCTAATTCACCCAGGGTTACACCCCAGTTATAATAGGCTATTTCATAATTCGGATTTATTTTAAGGCAATCTTCATAACACTGAGCTGCTACATTGCGATCATGCCTATAGTAAAATCCATTTCCCAAATAGAAAAGGTTCTTGCTGTCCTTTTTCCCTACCAAAACCTCTTTTAAATTAAGCAGGTCAGCTTCGATTTGGTTTGTCTTGTAATCACGTATAAACTGCTGGTCTAAGAAACTGTCGTGCACTATTTGTATCTGATTCAAATCATCGAGTTGCAGTGTGCGTATAAATCCCTCTTGTTCCAGCAGTTCAATCGCGTTATCCCATTTAGTTCTGGTGGCGTCCATTTCGAATATTGTTTTCGTTACTTCCCTGACCAGCTCTTCTTCCCATTCTGAAATGGTAGCTTCTCTCAACAACTTGAGTGCATGCAGGATTACCTTTTCTTCTTTAAGCTTCTCATATTTACTTCTCATTGCTGGTTCATTGAGCACAATTGAACCTGGTGTGCCATCCCTCAGCACCTTATCGCAAGCCAAACCTAACTTCTGGGCTAACTCGTCTTGTTGTTGCTCATCTATTTCTGATGGTTCTACGTGTGGTAGAGATTCTCTTAAGAAGTAATTAACTTCTTTTCTGTCTTTTAGTAAATCAAACTCCTCCTGTATTCGACAGGTGGCAACAACCAATAACTCTTGGGTTTCCTCTTTTAACTTGTGAATTAAGTCATCAACATCACATTTCCCAATATATTCATTCAGATCATCTAAAAACAAGATTGCTTTTCTGCATTTTGATGGGAGCTCGATTTTCTGAATTTTGTCAAACCTCAATTCCCTGTAAGCTGGCTTGACCAGATACCAACCCTTGAATCCTTTAATGGCTTCAAAAGCCGCTCTGGTTTTACCTATCTTGGGCTTGCCTTTTATCAAAACGTAATGCTGATGTTCCAGCAGGTTTTTTATTTCATCATCACTTTCCCTTCTGATATAAACATCCTCTCGATACTTAGCCAATCGAAAATCTTCAAGAGCTTTCAACTCATCGACTGGCTTACAAAGACCGATGATTTCCTTTAGTGTTTTCTCTTTCTCCGCTTCTGCAACACGTGAACCTACTAAGATGCTCAGGGCTAACAATCCAACCATGATTATCAGGATTATCCATTTGTATATGTAGATTAATAAAAAACAGAACTCTAGCCTAATTCCGAATAAGAGCAGTGCTAGCGTTATGCCAATTAATAATGGAAGAATTACACTAAGAAAAACAACCTTAATGACTTTCAAAAAAACCATCTAAATCCCCTTGCTTAAAATAGAATTGACCTCCTGCATTAATCTTTTTACCATTTGATCCTCTTTAACCTTGCCCACGACTTTTCCTTTTTTAAACAAAAGCCCGAAGCCTTTGCCACCGGCTATTCCCACGTCTGCTTCCCTTGCCTCGCCTGGCCCATTAACTGAACAGCCCATTACTGCCACTTTAATAGGCTCTTTTATCTTTTTCAATTCTTTTTCAACCTTTTTCACTAATGGAATTAAATCGATCTCGCATCTGCCACATACAGGACAGGAGATTAAAATAGGACCATAGTCACGTAAGTTCAAAGCTTTTAATATCTCAAATCCGACCTTGACCTCCTCGACCGGATCGCCAGTTAAAGAAACCCTTAAAGTATCACCAATACCCGATGCTAAAAGTGCCCCTAATCCCACTGCGGATTTTATGGAGCCGATTCTCACAGGTCCTGTCTCGGTTACCCCGATGTGCAAGGGATAATTTACTTTTTTTGATATCAGTCTATAGGATTCGATAGTTGTGGGAACGTCTGAAGCTTTTAAAGAAATCACGATCTGGTCATAATTCATTTTCTCCAGAATCTCGATCTCCCTCATTGCTGCTTCCACCATTCCCTCAGGTGTAACGCCCTTGCGTTTTCTCAGAATATCTTTTGGCAAAGAACCGGAATTGACGCCTATTCTTATGGGGATGTTCTTATCAGATGCAGCCCTGACTACCTCTTTGACTTTCCACAAGGGACCGATATTCCCGGGATTAATTCTGAGCTTATCAACACCAGACTCAATTGCTTTAAGAGCTAATTTATGATTGAATTGAATGTCTGCTACCAGAGGGATGTTTATTTTCTCTTTGATCTGCTTCAACATTTCTGCCGCTTTGAAATCCAGAACAGCTACCCGCACTATCTCGCACCCTGCTTTTTTTAGTCTTTTTATCTGGCGTAAAGTTGCTTGGACGTCCCTCGTGTCAGTGGTGGTCATGGATTGAACAGTTATGGGAGAGTCTCCACCAATGGGCACTCTGCCCACCCACACCTTCTTTGTTCTTTTCCTTTTCATATCCTATAAATTGATTATTTTAATTTCCTTGTCAATGATTATTTACTTGACAGATGAATATCAAAGGTTTATTTAATCCCGCGAAAGGGAAAAATTTAGGGATGTCAAAAACAAATATTTTAATTATTTCCTCTATAGCGGTTATTGTTGTCGTGTTGGTAGTCCTGATCAGCAATTCATCCGCCCCCATACCTGAGGAGAAGTTTGTCGATCTCTATATCAAGTTAGCCTTTATCCACGAGAAATACAAATACGATCCCCCGGAACTGGAAAAGGAGAAGAGTAAGATTCTGGCTGAAAACAAGATTACTATGAAGGACGTGGATAGATTCATCAAGGAATACAAAAAGAAACCTGAAAAATGGGTTAAGCTCTGGGAGAAGATCAACCAGGAACTGGAAAGGCTAAAAAAGGAAGGCTCCTTTACTCCACCATAAAGGCATTTTTTATATGCTTTATTTTTCCCTCCCCCTTTAAATCCAGGCTGATCACGTCGAACCTGAAGTCACAATCCTGAATCTGGTTTTCCTGAATAAAAGCCTGGGCTGCCTGTATTAATTTCTTTTGTTTTTTTAAATCAACTTTTTCAAAGGGTTCCCCAAATTTCTTTGACCTTCCGGCTTTCACCTCCACGAAAACAATGGTGTTTCCAGCCTTAGCTACAATATCTATCTCCTTATGCCCGAACCTGTAGTTTCTTTTGAGTATTTCATATCCCTTTTTTCTTAAATAATCTATTGAAATCTCCTCCCCTTTTCTCCCCAGATTCCTCCTGTACATTTTTTGGGGCATATCTTTTAAAAGCTCCCTTCTCATTCAATAGAAATTTAGCTAAAAGAAATTTCCTCCTGCTTCATTTTTAACATCTTCACGCTGCGGAAGGACATTCGGTGGATCTCGCAGGGACCGTGTTCCCTCAGAGCCTGGATATGTGATTTGGTGGCATAACCTTTGTTCTGGTCAAAGAAGAAGATTGGATATTTTTTATGATAGTCAAACATCAATCTGTCCCGGGTGACCTTGGCTATAATCGAGGCTGCAGCCACTGATAAAGACAAGGAATCTCCTTTAATGATGGTTATCTGGGGAACTCTGAGATTGGGAATTTTTTGGTTTCCGTCAATTAAAACCACATCTGGTCGATTTTTCAATCTGCTGATGGCTTCATACATCGCTTTCAAGGAGGCATTCAGGATATTAAGTTTGTCAATAGTGACCTGATCAACTTTGCCTATTCCGACATCCAGGGCATTTTCAAAGATGAGATCAAAAAGCTCTTCCCTTTTCTGCGGGGTGAGCTTTTTGGAGTCATTAACCTGTTCCAATGAGATGTCTTGAGGGAAAACCACGGTAGCTGCTACTACCGGACCGGCCAAAGGCCCCCGGCCCACCTCATCCACACCTGCCACCAGATTCAAACCCTGATGCCAGAAAATTTTCTCATAAGAAAGCATAGCAAGTAAAATTCAGAACCTTATAGACAATAGTCATGAGAATTATAAACTGTAGATTTTATTTTGTAAAGATTTTTTCAAAAAAAAGCCCCGACCCAATTGGGCCGGGGTTTGAAAACCCTCATCACTGAATGCACGGGGGAGGCCCGGATCTGAACAGGTAGTTCACCAGATAAACCACATCCGCCACAATCACCTCGCCATCACAATCCACATCCCCGATCTCAGGTGTGGGAATGGGCTCGGGTCCGCTCTTGAAAAGGTAATTAACTAAATATACCGCATCGGAAATTTCAACCTCCCCGTTGCCATTCGCATCGCCGCGAGCAAAAGCAACTCCGGCAAATAATCTGGCTTTGATCACGCTCTGCTTTAAATCTTCCTCTCCAGTTCTGCTTAAAACCAGAATGAAATCAACTTCCGCCGTATCATCGATGCCCAGATCCACCAGATTGGAGGTCATAACACTGGAGAGCTCTTTTTGCTGAACATCTGCATGGAATCCAGGGGTGGAGACGAACTGAAATAGATCCTTGGTCCGGAAATCGTTATAGGGAAGAACATATACCTGGTTGTTAATTATACTGGCACCATAAGCCGGATCCTGGGAGAGATAAGATAGGCCGGCATAGCTTTGTCTTCCGCTTTGCCAGATCAGGTTTACAGACTCGTCAAAACCCGATCCATTGGTCATCTGAACCACATTCCAGTCCATTACCATACCCAGGTAGAGCGAATCTATAGCAGAACCGGATGTGTTATAGATTTTATACTTAACAATAAAAAAGTCAGACGTGTCCGGATGGGAAGGAGCGATCATCTCACCTATTATCCCCAGATCCTGGCTATCAGTGATAGCGGTATAATAGGCATGGGTTGCCCGGGGATCGGACGTGGAATCCAGGCTCAGATGGCAGGTGGCTCTCATGGAATGGGTTCTGAAGATATCCCGGTGAACAATAGTGTCACCCTGATCTGAAACATATGCTGCAAAAAACGAACCCTCATTCAGGAAGTTGTCTGTGTTTGGAATGTACTCCATCCCAAAATTCATTCCCTGGCCAATACTGGTATTATTACATATGTTGGTGATGAAATCCTGTGTATGGATGTATTGGTATTGATTCCAGTAGTCCAGATGAAGAGTTAAATATACACTGATGAGACTGGTATCACAATAAAGAGGCGTCAGGTCGTTGCTGGTGGCGATGACTAATCCTCCGGTATAGGCTGCTCCAAAATAATCCCCCTCTATCACCGTTCCATCCAGGGTGATGGCAAAATCCTTATAGGAGTCAACCGGAATGGTGCCAGTAGGTTCGTCCACTTTCAGCCAATCACCCATTAAACTGAAGGATTTACCAAAAGAGCCTGGGAAAATGTCATAGGTGGAAGCCAGGGATGCAAAACTACTCGATTCATATTTTTCATTTTCCTGAGCCAGCCAGGGTGAAGAACGCAGAGGTACACTGAAACTGTCCGGTGTGGCAATATTGTAATACATAACCTGGCTGGGATCGTGATTGTAGATTCTGATATTGAAAGACAAAGTCGAATCCTCTGCCATAGAGGTATCTACATAATAGAAATTCGGATCTGTCTCAGCATAACGGATGGAATGTTTATGTAACCTCTGAGCCATCCGGGCATAGAATTTGTTGGCTTCAAGGTTTTGATCACAGACAACGGGAATGGTCCAGGCTGGAGGCCAGAATGAATACATCCCCAGCTCCGGAGTATAGGCAAAGACTTTAGTCTTCAGGGTCTGTTCTCCTCTATGCCAATCGTCTGATTCGCCATTGGTGGGATACAAGCCCTCCCATCCCGGCCCGGACCAGTATCCAGTGTAGTATGTGGCACTATCCCCGAAAATCTCATCCACTAAATAATCTGCAGGCTGAGCATATGTGTATCCCCAGGGGAGCAAAAACATCTCAGCAACCGAATGATAATTTATGGCAACGATAAAATCGTGTTCATACGAGAAATCCCTAATGGTTTGGATCTCCGGCTCGGAGAAAGGTGCTGGTCCGCGATATGTCTCAGAGCTGGTGTTAGGAGAGGAACCTATATCGTCATACCCCCACATAAAACCATAATTCCGGTTGGGATCCACACCGTAGGTTCCATTACCGTTGTCCCTTCTGTTTTTCCTCCACATTCCACCACCACCGGGTTCTTCCTGGCGATTGTATTCGTAACCATCCGGATTGATTATTACCACAAACCACATCTCAGTATTATTAACTAAATCCGTGGCTTCAGGATCGGTTCCGTAGTTGGTCAAAAGATAGCTGATATAGTGAAGCAAAACCTCAATGGACATCGGTTCCCGGGCATGATGAAGCCCGGTATAAAGGATCTCCGGCTCGTCCTCGTCTATCTCCGGATTATCGGAAATTTTGAAAGCCCAGATGGAGCGATTCTCCCAGCTATAACCTATAGGAATGGTATCTGTGGTTATGCTGGGGTGTTGAGTGTGCATGGAATCAAGAAAATAGCCGGTCTCCTCGTAGGTATGAAAACCACCCATATCCATGGTGGTATCCAGTTGAGAACGGTAAAAAGCCACCAGATCCTCATGAATTATCTCCACCTTATATCCCTTTTCTCTTAAATCCTCGACCTGTTGAGTATTGGTTATAAATTCAAGATACTCACCCGGCTTAAAACGGATTATATCCAGTTGAAGAGGCAATATCTTTTTAAGCTTGATCTCAGGTGTAAGATACATTCTGGCTTGAATCACCTTTTCCTGGTAAGCAAAAGACGAAGAAGTCAAAACAAAAATGTTTATAAAAAGGATGAGAAGGAAAATAACTGAAAATTTATATCTCATTTTTAACTCCCTATTTTAAGGTTATCTGTTTAGTCTCTGTGCTGGAATCTCTTCTTTTTTACTTCTTCGACATCCTCAAAGAATTAAAAACTATTTCTCTTACCACCTCCTCAATCCAACCTCTTTGCTTAATAAAGAATTAGTTTATCCTTTCAAAAAAATTATCGGGGCCAAACCATCAACTACAATTTACGCAAGCCTTTTGGGGCTTTCATTAATATAATATATAACCGTTGTTTGTCAATACGGTAACTTTCACACCAAAGTTTCCTAAAATTCGGATAACTCTTTTACTTTCATTATATTCTTGGAAATTAAAACAGTAAGATTCAAAAACACTTTTAAATTCCGTATTTATGAATCTTATTAGGAAAAACCAGGAAAATACTTAATTTAGTATTCTTCTTTTCATGAGATAGTTTCACCTGAATTTAAAATAAAACCATAGCAAGTCAACACGTATACTTTTTGTAGCCAATGAGTTGCGATATTCTCATAAACTAATTCATTAAACCTTTTGGGAGTTGAGATGGAAATATACTACTTTGTAAATTTGAGGTAATATTAATGAGGATCAAAAAAAGAGGATATGGGGTTGTAGTATAAATTGAGTAAAATTTTATTCCTTACTTGATTTTGTTTCTTTCTCTTTGTTTTTCTCCTTTTTTCCCTCTTCGATTTTAGCAGCCTTGCCTCTGAGTTTACGTAAGTAAAAAAGCTTGGCTCGTTTGACCTTACCTCTTTTAATCACAGTTATCCGGGATATATAAGGCGAATGTATGGGAAAAATCCTTTCCACCCCGATACCTGAGCTAATCTTCCTGACGGTGAAGGTCCCCCCTGTTCCACTGCCCCGCCGTTGCAGAACCACCCCTTCAAACATCTGAATTCTCTCCTTGTCTCCTTCTTTTATCTTAAAATGAACCTTTACCGTGTCTCCAGGATTGAAATCTTTAATCTCTTTTTTTGTATGTTTGGATTCCACCTCAGATATTAAATCCATTTTCTACTCCTGTTTTTTTGATCGTTCTTTTGTTTCCTTTTTAATGTCGTCTATTAAGTTTTTATCCTCATCTGAAAGAGTGGCATTCTCCAGAAGATCCGGCCTTTTGCTCAGGGTTTCCTCTAAAGCTTTTTTTCTTCTCCACAATCTTATCTTCTCGTGATCTCCAGATAAAAGCACCTCCGGAACCTTCAACCCTCGAAACTCCGCAGGCCGGGTATACTGCGGATAACCTAATATACCTTGATAGAAGGAATCTGTTTGAGCTGACTCGAAATTCCCTATAACCCCGGGAATTAATCTAATTACCGCATCCAGAATTACCAGAGTGGCGAATTCCCCTCCGGTTAAAACATAATCCCCGATGGACATCTCCTCTATGGGAAACAGATCTTTTATCCTTTCGTCCACACCCTTATAGTGCCCGCACACCAAAACCAGGTGATCTAAAGCAGAGAGCTCTCTGGCTTTGTTCTGATTGAATCTTTTACCCTGGGGTGAGGTGAGAACGATTTTTTCATCATCATTTTTTTTAGCAACAGATTTTATGCATTCATATAAAGGTTCCACCAGCATCACCATACCCGCCCCTCCCCCAAATGGGGCATCGTCCATAGTGTTATGCTTATCTCTGGCAAAATCTCTCATATTCACCACGTCAATTTTGACCTTCCCCTTTTCCTGAGCCCTTTTTATCATGCTTTCGCTTAAGGGGCTTACGAAAAATTCAGGAAAAATGGATAATATATGAACCAGCATTGGGAATTTATTCCAAAAGGCCTTTTAGGGGCTGAATCATCATAATTTTTTTGTCCAAATCTATTTTACTCACAACCTCTTTTATTGCTGGTATATTGTATTCCTTTTCGCCTTTTCTCACCACATAAACATCGTTAGCCGGAAGGCTTATTACATCTTTTATTGTGCCTATTTCTTCTCCCTTTTCGGTTAGAACCTTCAGACCAAGTATATTAAAGATATAGTACCTGTTCTCGGGTAAGGTTAAAAGCTTTTCCCTTTCTATCTCCAGGTAACTATTCACCAGAGGCATGGCAGCCTCTGGTGAATTTATTCCCTGAAATTTCAGCAAAATATTGCTTTTGAATTTTTTTACTTTTTTGATCTGGAAAATCTGGGAATTTTTTTTTCCAGAAATCCATACCTCCTTTAGCAAAAAGAACCTGTCTGGATCATCCGTGTAAGGAAAGATAACCACTTCACCGTTCAGACCTCGGGTTTTAGTAATTTTCCCTATGGTTATTTTCCCATTGGTTTTACTCAAGGATCTCCAGCATAGCTCTTTTGCCTTTTTTGGCCGAGGCAGCGGAAATCAGAGTGCGAATAGCACCAGCGGTCTTTCCACGCTTTCCAATAACCTTACCCAGATCGCCGGGTCCCACTCTAAGCTCATACACGGTAGTCCGTTCGCCATCCACCTCAGACACAACTACCTGGTCTGGATTATCCACCAGCTCCCTAACGATGAGTTCGATGAATTTTTTCATCGGGCTCCTCCTTTTGAATTACGGTTAGCTTTTACCTTCCGCGGAATCTTTGGTTTCTGATTGGGGCTCTTTTTCCTCAGACTTCTTCCCTTCAGATTCCGGCTTCTTCTCTTTCACTTCCTTTTCTGATTTCTTGGTTTCTGGTGCAACTTCCTTTACCTTCTCTTTCTTTTCCGTCTCCTCCTTTCCTTCGTCTGGCTTCTTTACTTCAGGTTTTGCTACTGTTTCCGCTTTTTTCCCCTCTTCCTTTGTCTCTACTCCTTCAACTTTCACTACCCTCTTTTTCGACTTTCTTTTCTTCCTTCTTTCAGTGATCACCTGGGGTAATTCAAAGCTCGAGACATCTTCACCTTTTTTGATTTTCTCCCATTTGGAGATCAATCCTATCTGGTGAAAAAGGGAATTCACTGTTTCAGAAGGGATGGCTCCCTGCTTCAGCCAATAGTATACTCTTTCCTCCTTCAGCACCACTCTGGCTGGGATTTCAATGGGATTATAATAACCCAAGAGCTCTCTGAATCTTCCATCTCTGGGGCTGCGCGAATCAGCGGCAACAAATCGATAGAAGGGCCTTTTCTTGGTTCCCATTCTCCGAAGTCGAATTCTTAATGACAAGATTTCCTCCTTAATCTAAAATGGAAAAAGACCACCAGGAATCTTTTTTAGACTCATTTTATTGATATTTTTCAGCATTCTCTGCATCATCCCGAACTGCTTTAAAAGCCTGTTCAAATCCTGAACAGCAGTTCCACTCCCCCGGGCTATTCTTTTTCTTCTGCTTCCATCTATAATTTCCGGATTTTCCCTTTCCTCTGAGGTCATGGAATTGATCATAGCTTCCACCTTTACTAAGGCCTTATCATCCACCTGAATCCCTTTGAGCGCCTTTCCTCCCAATCCCGGAATCATTCCCAAAATTGAATCCAGAGGTCCCATTCTTTTCAACTGCTGAAGCTGCTGATAGAAATCATTCAGGGTGAATTTCTCCTTTTTAAGTTTTGTTTCTAATCTCTGTTTCTCCTCTAAGGTTATAGCCTCTTGAGCCTTCTCCACCAAAGATACCACATCTCCCATACCTAAAATTCTGGAAGCCATTCGATCTGGATGAAAAAGCTCCATCTGACTCAGCTTTTCACCTAATCCGATAAATTTAATCGGCTTGCCGCAAGCAGCTTTTATGGACAATGCGGCTCCACCCCGGGCATCGCCATCCATTTTAGTTAAAAATACACCGTCCAGACCAACCTTGTTTTCAAAGGTGACTGCGATATTAACCGCATCCTGTCCGGTCATGGCATCTGCCACCAGCATAACCTCTTTTGGTTTCACTGCGGATTTGATTTCCTCCAGCTCTTTCATCAGAGCTTGATCTACGTGTAACCTGCCAGCAGTATCGATAATAACCAGATCGAATCCCTCATTTTGAGCTTTATCCAAAGCTTTTCTGCAGATGTCAACCGGATTGTGATCGGAACTATAGACTTCAATGTCTATGCTTTTACCCAGGATCCGGAGCTGTTCCACAGCAGCTGGTCTCTGTACATCAGCTGCAACCAATAGGGGTCTTTTACCCTGTTTTCTGAAATAGGATGCCAGTTTTCCGCAAGCAGTAGTTTTTCCTGAACCCTGTAAACCCACCAACATCCAGACAGTTGGAGTGGAGCTGGAAAAACTGACAGATTGAGCTTCAGATCCCAAAAGCTTGACCAGTTCCTCATGCACTACCTTGACCATCTGCTGTCCCGGAGTTATGCTTGAAACAACCTTTTGTCCCATAGCTTCAGCTTGGACATTATTAATAAAGTCCTTAACTACCTTATAGTTAACATCTGCCTCTAAAAGGGCACGTTTTACTTCTTTTAAAGCATCCTGGATGTTGGAATCAGTTAATTTCCCGTGTCCCCGAAGCTTTTTGAAAATGGTCTCAAACTTTGTAGTTAGTTCCTCAAACATAGAGTCTTAGAATTTGCTTAAAGTTCACAGCTTAGAATATAACACATAAAATTTACAATACAAGTTTATTTTACGCAAGAGAATCCCTCAAATTTGTGCAAATCGTGATAACTACCTATCCAATTTCATTTCCTTTAATTCTCTGATTACCTCTTTATAATCTCTGCTTTTAAAAATCGCATCACCAGCCACCAAAACGGTGGCGCCATTCTGGATAACAGATTGAGCAGTTTTTGGATTTATACCGCCATCAACCTCTATTTCAGTTTTCAAATCATTTTTAATAATAAACTCTTTGGCTTCCTTTATCTTGGGCAAGATCTCGGGGATGAATTTCTGACCACCAAAACCCGGATTGACCGTCATTATAAGCAATAAATCCAGCTTTTTCATAACCGGTTTGACCAACTCAAATGGTGTGGCTGGATTCAGGGCACATCCCACCTTCACATTCAATTCCCTGATCCTGGAAAGGGTACGGTGAAGATGCCTGCAGGCTTCAATGGAAACAGTCAAATAATCTGCTCCAGCTTGAACAAAAACTTCCAGATATGAATCTGGATTCTCTATCATCAAGTGAACATCCAGAGGCAGTTCAGTGGAACGATTTATGTCCCGGACGATCATTGGCCCAAAGGTTATATTGGGAACGAAATGTCCATCCATCACATCCAGATGGATCAGATCCGCTCCCGAGCTCTCCACTTTTTTTAATTCCTTCTCGATGTTTCTAAAATCTGCAGATAAAATAGAGGGTGCAACTTTAATCAAATTTTTCCTCCTGTTTTAACCACATTACCTATAGATTTTACTCGGTAATGCTTATCACCAACTCCACACTGGAACCCCGATTAACTTCAGCTCCGGCTTTGGGAATCTGTTCCAGCACAGTTCGGGGTAAAAGGGAATTATCCACCTGGTATCTGATAATTCCTATTTCTAAGCCTGATTCTTCCGCCAGGTTTTGTGCTTCCTCGATATTTTTCCCCACAAATTTGGGGACAATTACCGCACCCTCCGACGTGAATTTGTTTACGGTCAAACTCACTGAGATACCTTTGGGAACCGTTGTTCCAAAGGAGGGTGTGGTCGAGATGACCACCTCCTGGGGAAAGGAATCATTGTAAACCCAGGAGATATCCCCTATTTCTAATCCCTTTTCAGCAAGCATTATCTCTGCCTGTCTTAAAGAAACACCTTTTAATCTGGGAACCTCCACCAGCTTACCCCCCTTACTTATGGTCACCTGGATGTTTCTCCCTTTTTTCATTATGCTACCAGGCTCAGGATTCTGGGAAAGAATTACTCCTGAGGGTTTATCCGGATTATATTCTTCTGAAATTATCCTGATTCCCAGATCCAGTTTGCTTAAAAGAGCCTGAGCCTGCTCCATATTCAAGTCTATTATTCCAGGAACCCGGGATTCCTTTCCTTGCCGGGTTACAATGGGCATTAAAAGACTGTCAAAAAAGAAAAATAAAATAATCAAAACTATAATTACCAGGGCAAACCTGTTAAGCCAACAGGTCCACCATCTCTTTCTGACAAATTGAATGTATCTCTGGATCAAATTCATAACTATCCTTTTTCTTCTTCAATTTAACAAAGATCAATAATGGCTTGCCGGAGCCTAAGATGAAGAAGAAAATTTAGTAAAACCTGGCTTTAATCCTTTAAATAAAACCAGCCATTTTTCAACAATCGAAATTTTAACATACAATTCTGATACAATATAATGAAAACGATCCATAAAAAAAGTTTTTTATGTATTAATTTAGACCCTTTTACATATTTGATTTTATCATTTTCTCATTTGTAAATTCTGAATGCTTATCTTTCAAGCTAATCATTTTATAATACATCCATAGGGCTTAAGAAATTCTCTCCATTTCTTATAAGTAAATCCTCCCTTTTAATTAACAGGGTCAAAAGCTTTTCCTGATCCAAGCCAAATCCAAACTTCAGAATCTCCTCGGGCCGGGCATAATCTATGGCTTCCAATCTTAAAAGCATTCTCAGGTTTGTTCCAAGCTCCGCTCTCTCCGGTTGAAGTTTGAAGATATTGTATCTGATGTCTATATCCTTTTCCTCCTTTTTTGTAGTTCTTTTTACCACAAGACTTTTACTTTCAAGAATAGATTTGATCTTATATTCAACTTCACCAAAGGTGAGGGGTAGATAGACCAAATAGGATGCACAGTTAATTATCGAGGATAGGGATTGTGTTTTCGAGAGTATATTCTTTATCTCCAGGATCTCAAAACCTGGAGCTAAGGCTTTATCTAATTTGTTTAATAAAACAGGAGAATAGGGCTGCTCCAGTTGTATGTCCAGATATTCCGAATCCGAGATGAAACCTAAAGGCAGTGGAGGTCCAAAGGAAACTTTCTGATGAGGATGAAATCCCATGGAATAGGAAACTGGGAGGTTGGCTCTTCTTATTGTCCTTTCAAACATTCTTACTACATCCAGATGGGAGGTAAACCTCACCTCCTCTCCTTTTTCCCATTTTACCCTGACTCTGCTTTTCGCCACCTTGGACGGGGTTATAAACTCCCTTCTTTTCTTTCTACGTCCATAGGTTATTTTTTCTTCTGTGCTGGAGAATATAGTCGGTTCCCCATCTTTTTCTTTTGCAATATCTGGCTGAGTTGACTTTTCCAGTTGGCATTCACTTTCCTTGATTTTAGGTGACGAAGACAAATCCCTTTCCTTTATCAAAATCTCCTTTTTTACGCCCTTATCCACATAACCCCAGGGCAAAGGCGAGTCTGATTCTCGAGCAAAGGAATAATTTTCTACGTTGTTTTCTTTCAAAACCCGTTCCCAGATCTGGTAGTTAAAATGTTCTGACCAGGCATCCATTTTTGCGCCCCTTTGCCAGGCAGAGTAAATGATCTTTCCCATTCTCCTATCCCCTCTGCCTATGATTCCTTCCAGATAGGATATTTGCGGATCTCGAAATTTTAGGTTGAGATTTTTTTGATTGAATTTAAGCTTCAGATAATCAATTTTCTCCCGGATATCTTCTATATCCTCCAGCCTCTCCCACTGAAAAGGAGTATGGGCTTTGGGTACAAACTGGGCAATGGAAACATTCAGATTCTTCCCGGACCCTATTTCCCGACCAATTTTTAAAACCTTTTTTATCAGGTCAGCAATACCGTCCAGATCCTCTCGTTTTTCAGTGGGAAGCCCAATCATAAAGTATAATTTGATCAGATTCCAGCCCAGAGAATAGGCCAGCCGGGTAGTGGAAAGTAGGTCTTCCTCTTTTATATTCTTTTTCAGAACGTCTCTTAATCTCTGAGTTCCAGCCTCCGGGGCAAAGGTCAATCCGGGCTTTCTGGTTTGAGTTAAAATCCTGGCTATATCTTCTGAAAGTGATCCAGGTCTTAATGATGGCAAAGAGATGGAGATTCTCTGGGGATGAAGTAGCTTTTGCAGTCTTGTCACCAGCTCCTTTAGGTCTTTATAGTCTGTTGAGGACAGGGAGACTAAGGAAACCTCATCCCATCCCGTATTAGCAATACCAATCTCCACTTGTTTGATTACATCCTCAAGTCCCCTTTCCCTTCTGGGACGGTATAATATTCTGGCCTGGCAGAACCTGCAAGTCTGGGGACATCCCCTCATTATCTCCACTGAAAGACGGTCATGTGGCACATCCACAAACGGGACCAAAGGAGAAGCGGGATAAAATTCATTTTTCAGCTCAGGCACAGTTCGCATCTTAATCTTTTTAGGAAAATCTTCAGATTTAGGAAATAGTTTCTCAAATCTATCTTTTGAATCATATCTTGTTTCATAAAAAGAGGGAACATAAAGGCCTTCGATTTTCGAAAGTTTAAGGATTAAATCAGTTTTTTTTGTATTATTTGTTTTCTCTTTTTCCACAAGATCCAATATTTCATTTATAACCTCCTCGCCATCACCCAAGACGAAAAGATCAATAAAATCAGCCATAGGTTCCGGATTACAAGCGCAGCACCCTCCAGCTATTATCAAAGGATCATCCTCCCCCCTATCTTTTGAGTAAACTGGTATTCTGGAAAGATCGAGAATATTTAAGACATTAGTATAGGTAAGTTCATAGGAAAGAGAAAAACCCAATATGTCAAATTCTTTGAGAGGAGTATGGGACTCTAAGGAGAAAAGGGGAATGCTTTTTTCTCGTAAAACTTTTTCCGCATCCATCCAGGGAGCAAAGGCACGTTCAGCCAAAGAGTCTGACCGTTTGTTGATAAGGTGGTAGAGTATAGAAAGACCCATATAAGACATCCCGATCTCATAGGTATCCGGATAAATCAGAGCAACTTTGACTTTGTCAGAATGCTCTTTTTTGATCACATTCAGCTCATTGCCCACATACCTGCCTGGTTTCAACACAAAGGGCAGAAACTCCTTTTTTATCCTTTCAGACAAGTGATTCATACAATAAATATAACAAAAAATATATTTTAATCAAAATATTTAATAATTAAGGACGGCTACCAGGTTGTGCAAATCCCCGAAACGGATCTTGACGACAATTCCACAACCAACTGGTTAATTTTTGATAAAAGATGGTAGCCGCAACCTTTAGGTTGCGTGAGTTCAAATTATTTTGTGTTCTCGCAGGCTAAAGCCTGCGGCTACCCCATGGCTACTGCTTGATCTGTCATAGATGCTCCATTTATTGGGCTTTAAAAACTGTCAGGTCACACCCGTAGAACGGGCAAGACCTGACAGAACATGAAAAGAATTTCTTCGTTGGTGGCGGAATTGGATTTCCGCCACCATGTTTTCCAGGTTGGGCAAATCCAATTGCCCAACCAACTGCGAAACGTCCGGGATAAACCCGGGTTCTACAAAAAACATAAAAAATGTAGCGGAGGTCTTCAGACCTCCATTAGGGGAAGGGATTGGGGAAAAAAAGAATGGAAAGCTGAAGCTTTCCGCTACATCTGGTAGAGATCATATGAAACGTAGAAGAAGATGGTAGCCGCAACCTTTAGGTTGCGTGGATTCAAATTAATTTTTGTTCTCGCAGGCTAAAGCCTGCGGCTACCCTTCGATCTTTTGTAGTTGCCCAATTTATTGGGTTTGTTAGCTCGATGAATCGAGCAACTACAACCAAGTAAACCTATCTTGGGGGCAAAATGGAGCTACCAATTAAATATTATGATCCAAAGAAGAAATAAAAAATCGCCAGATTAACCGGCGATCTATAAACTGCAAAAAAATTGAAACCAAATATGCTAAACTTCCATCCCCTTTTTCAACGCCTCCTGGTTTTTCTTTAAGATATCCTCTTTTGCCCGGGTGAAAACCTTGGACAGGGATTTTACAACAGATTCCAATTTAACTGCATTAGTCTTCTTGATATAAGCACCGATCATCACCATATTGGCTATCTTTATGCTTCCAATCTCTTCAGCTATGTCATTGGCTGGGATTTTGATAACTGTTACGTCTTTTCTTTTGGGGTCTTGTGAGACCAAAGAGCTGTTGATCAAAAAGAGTCCTCCCGGTTTCACTGTCGACTCAAAACGAGTCAGGGAGGGCTGGTTCATTATAATCACCGTGTCGGGATGGGGCACCACCGGAGAGGTTACCTCTTCAGATGAAATCACCACGGAGCAGTTGGCAGTTCCCCCTCTCATCTCAGCTCCGTATGCCGGGAAAAAAGTAACGTGTTTGCCATCAATCATACCCGCATAGGCTATAAGTATACCCGCTTTTACAACCCCCTGTCCACCGAACCCTGACATTATCACGCCCTGATACATTCAAACCTCCAATTATGATCTAATTGAAATCGGTCCGATATTCCAAATCGATTCCTTTTTTCTCCTCCTTTTTTACCTTCTCTTCTTTTTTGTAAGGTGTTTTGAACTCACCTAAGGGGAAGAAAGGAATCATCTTCTTCTCTGAATACTCAACCGCCTGAAGTGGGGTCATAAACCAATCAGTGGGACACTGGGAAATAATCTCCACCAGGGAGAATCCCAACCCCTCCATCTGAACCTGGAAGGCTTTCTTTATCGCCTTTTTGGCTTTTATCACATTAACCGCTTTGTGAACTGAAACCCTGGTTAAATACCCCGGTGCATCCAGACCAGCCAGAAGTTCACAAACCTTTATGGGATACCCAGCTTTTTTGACATCTCTTCCAAAAGGGCTGGTAGTAGATTTCATTCCGATCAGCGTGGTGGGAGCCATCTGTCCGCCAGTCATTCCGTAGATGGCGTTGTTTACGAATATTATGGTAATGTTCTCCGAACGGGCAGCTGCATGTACAGTCTCTGCCATGCCTATGGAGGCTAAATCCCCATCCCCCTGGTAGCTGAAAACTATACAATCCGGACGAACCCTTTTCATACCAGTAGCCACAGCTGGTCCCCGACCATGAGCAGGCTGGATCATATCGCAATTGAAATACTCATCAGCAAAAACAGAACAACCTACCGGAGCAATTCCTATGGTTCTTTTCTGGATGCCCAGCTCTTCAATCGCCTCAGCTACCAATCTATGTATGACCCCGTGACCACAACCCGGACAGTATCTCATGGGGATATCAGTCAATCCCCCGGTTCTCTTAAAGACCTTCTTCTCCATTTTTCCTCCGGCTCATTTTTTCAATATTTTTTTGACCACTTCTAATATCTCCTCCCCGGTGGGAATGCCACCAGAGGGACGGCCATGAAACTCGACTTTGGCTTTTCCCTCCACTGCCAGTCTCACATCCTCCACCATCTGGCCTAGGTTCATCTCCACCACCAGAAAGTTTTCAACCTTATCTGCCAGTTGATTCAAAAACTTCATAGGGAAGGGCCATAGGGTAATGGGACGCAGAAGCCCGATCTTTATTTTTTTCTCCCTACCCATGGCCATAGCAGCTTTGCACACCCGGTTAGCTGTTCCAAAAGCGATAAGCACAATGTCCGCATCATCCACATTAATCTCCTCGAATCTAACCTCGTTCTCCTCGATCTTTTTGAACTTCTCCCCTAACCTTAATGTATTCTTTTCCAGAAAACCCGGCTTCAGATCATAGGATCTGATCACTCGTCTTTCCCTTCCCTCAGCATTGCCTAAAACATAATCTTTTTCAGGAAGTTTGGCTGGGTCCACCATCTCGAAATTATACTCCAGAGGTTCCATCATCTGACCTAAAAGCCCATCCGCTAAAATCATAGCCGGAACCCGATATTTATCAGCTAAATCATAGCATATTTTGGGAAAGTTCCCCATCTCGCTGACCGAGTTAGGAGCAAAAACGATAACTCGATAATCACCATGTCCCCCTCCCCGGGTAGCCTGAAAATAATCTCCCTGGGCAGGTGCGATATTTCCCAGACCCGGACCTCCTCGCATAATATCAGCGTAAAAAATTGGAAGCTCAGCGCCTGAGATATAGGAGATCCCTTCCTGTTTCAAACTTATTCCCGGACCGGAAGATGAGGTCATAACTCGAGCCCCGCAGGCTGAGGCACCGAAAAGCATATTAATGGCTGCTACTTCAGATTCCGCCTGGATAAACGTTCCCCCCACCTCGGGCAATCTCCAGGACAAATATTCGGGAATTTCGTTCTGAGGAGTAATGGGGTATCCTGCGAAAAATCTACATCCGGCTCTAACTGCCCCCTCTGCTAAAGCTTCATTACCTTTCATTAACAATCTCTCACCCATTTTTCTCTCCTCACTTAACTTTAACTTCTTTGTCTTTTATCTCTTTGTACACCTCAATAGCTGCATCCGGGCATACCAGAGCACACAGGATGCAGCCCGTGCATTTCTCCGGATGAATCATAAAAGCCGGATAATAACCCGTGGAGCTGAATTTTTTGGACAGAGCTAAAACCCCGAAGGGACAGGCTATAACACAGAGCTCGCATCCTTTGCAGCGTTTTTCGTCAACTTCAATTCTGGGCATTTTCACCTCTCACTTTTTATAAAAGTAACATCAATATACGAAAAATTTTTAAAAAAGCAAGAGACTTTGTTACTTTTTTCACAAACATAATTGAGGAATTCATAGATATTAATAAAAAACTGTATGACGGCATCAAAATTGGAATCTCATCCGCACGCCCCATAGAGTTTCCTTTGTCTGGATGAAAGTTGGGTCCTGTATACTCTGATATATTCTACGACCTGATTCCTCATCCGGGTTATAACCGCTTCTATGAAGACTTCCATTGAATACCTTATTAGTGAAGAATAATATTCCCTGCACTTTTATGTCAAATTCTACACCGATTCCTAAATCATAAAAGGTAAAAGTTTCATCGATTGAACCAGATGTTTTTAAAATTTCTGTATTACCTTCCAGAAACCAAAAACCTCTAATAAATTGTGTAAACGAACACCATATATTGATCCCTGAAATATCACCTATTACACGAAGGTAATTAATCCAGTTGTTAAACCTTTTATCAAGGGAAAGCTGAGTATAGGGGTGATTTGTAAATCGATTTAGATTTACATAGTTAAACTCCCGGGCATAATATCGATATTGAAATTCCAGCTGATATACGTTTTTTTTGATTCTGCTTTCATTTCTCACACCTATCAGGAAAGCTGAATAATCGGGGTCAACTTCGAACTTACTCCGATGATCGTCCGAGAGCGCACCCTCCCCAAAGAAATTTATCTGAGAAAATAAAGAGGATGATGAAAATTCATATACCGGTAAGTTAAAGCTTATGCTGGGAATTACCTGGTAATACTCTTTAGATTTCTCCTTGTAAACTATCGGAAAATCAAGAAAGGTTGAGGTGCTTGTATTACAGTTAACTAGCAGGTTAAGGGATAATCTATCTTTATAGGAGAAATTCGTGTAAATGATATCGTCCTCTATAGTTAATCCTCTTCCAATATGGGTATTTTTTAATCGAAAATTGCCAAATGAATAGTCTAATGAGTAACCTTCACCTTCGAATTCATCCAATGCTATTCCCTCGCCGCTGCGACATCTCTCCAGGTCACCCATTCTGAGAAGGAGTGTGTCGTTTTCGCTTAAACCTGAAAAGTCCAACCTGTATGTTCCAGATATTTTACTCCAAAATACACTATTGTTATTGAAATCCAGATAATCAGAGCAGAAGGACCGTCCCTCAAAAATCAAACGCACCATAAGTTGAAAGTTATCAGTAATATTAATGGTATTACGCAGGTGTAAAAGATAGGCTCCGTGGAAAGGAATTCCATAGTTTAATGGTTGTGCTATTCTACCATTTTTAAAGTATGACTTATTTTTCGGATTCACATTTTTCCCAGGTTGGATAGCCTGGAAATGACCTTGACCTGAGATTTTTATTCTGTTGCTGAGTAACTGGGTAATGATATCAGTACTATCCTGTTCTGTGACCTTGACATCTGTAAATGTAGAATCTCCATAAGAATTAATAAAAAAGATCGAATTGAAAACTGCTAATACCAAGACAAAATACAAAATCTTTTTCATTCTATAATGGCTCAGCTCGTTACACTAAATGCATTGAAACTATTCTAAAAATCAGTCTAATTCATAATAATAGCCCAATTTCTCATCCGTGAAATCATATTCAATGTTTTAAGATATTAATTTTCCTAATAATAGCAAATAAAAAAATACCGCCGGAGAAAAATTTCTTCGACGGTTTTTCTGCTTAGTTTTAAAAGCCTGTGGCAGCGTATTACGAATAAACTTCTTTCTGGTTACATTTGCAGACCTGAACTATTTGGCGTTTGAATTTCCAGATGCCCGAATGCTCGTTTTTAACAGATCTCACCATAAGAACGGGCTGGAGAGGAGAATTACACGTGGGGCAATAAACCACATGCGTTTTTGCCTGAACCTTATCCGCAAATGTTCTTAGTTTTCTTGCCATATTTTCCCTCCAATCACTCTAATTCACCAAGCAGTCTCTGGCATTCCCTTCTCACCTCAAGGGTGGCTAAAAGGATCTGCGCCTTCTCGGACTCTGGCGATTTTTTCTTCACCACCTTTTCCAAATCATTCTCTGCGTTCTTGAATTTTCCGTCTTTTATCTTTTTTATTCCCTGTATAAACAAACTTTCCTTACGTTTCAACAGATCCTCTCCTTATTATAATACAATACGTAAACAATGCCAACTATTTTTTGATATTTCTGGAGGTGACATTTTTGAACCGCTCCAGGTATGCTCCGATCTTATAGTCGTATTTCTTCAAATAATAAAGAAGGGTAGCGGTGAAAACCTCGTCCTCCAAGGAAGGCCTTCTTTCCAAACTGGTTATTTGATTGTGGAGAATAGTTAAAAGGTGATCGCCTGGTTTGTAAAAATTCTCCAGCATCTCCTTTTGATAATCCAGGGTTTTTATGAAATTATCTTTGATATCTCCGGCTCGAGGGATTTTCCCTTTAAGTTTTTCCCGGAACTCCGAGGGGATCGACTCCACCAAGCCCATCGGGGTATATTCCATCCCCAACTTTCTAATCCCCTCTCTGGCAAAGGAGTTCCCCAGATGCAGAGCCCGATCTATTAATATCCTTTTCCTCTGGTCTTTTATTTTGTATTTGTATTCCTTTATCTTCTCAATGCACCCGATGATTCGTTCCAGTTGCTGGGGATCAAAGCCATCGTCTAAAATCTTCATCCCCTCCTGGGATAACCAATTACCAAAGGATATAAACCGAGAGTAGAGTCTCCAGAATTCCTTTTTCCTTCCGTATACGATATTCTCCAGATGATCTAATTTTTGATCCACCAACAATGATTTCAACTCCGAGTCCGCAACCCTCTGAAGAAAATCATCAATAATTCTTTGAAGACTGAAAAGCAGTGCTTTGAGTCCCATGGGATCTTCTACTTGCTTTTTTCCAATAGTTTGGTGAGCTTCTCAATGGCTTGTTCTAAGTTCCGGGTATCTATTCCCTCTTCGGCGGGTTTAACCTGCTCCACCAATCCCGCCAATAGAAGTCCTGCCAGCCTCCTCATGGTTTCCAGCTTTCCTAATCTGGACTCCTCGATTATTCTTCTTATGTCTCTTCTGCTATTAACCAGGGTTAACACGTTCCACTCCTCAGCTTCCAGGGCGACATCCTTGGTGCGTCTGGTTTCGGTAAGTGCCAAACCTATAACTGTATCAAAAGGAGGGAGTTTATTCTGGATTTGTTCCATCTCGTCTAACCGTCGCACGCTCTCCAGAATCAAATTTTCCGTGGATATATTGATGGTGACATCCTCCTGAGTGGGGAATTTATTCTCGTAGAACTTGAAATTTCCTGTTTCCCATCTTAGGAGATCATAGATCACATCCTCCACCTGTTGTCGGACCACATCCTCAAGATCCTTGCGGGTGATAAAAGACTCCAAGACCAAAAGCTCACCCAGCCGTTTTCTGGTCTTGAGTTCCCGCTGGATTCTCATTGCCCTTTCCAGCTGAGAGGTAGTCAGTTTTTTCTTGCGAATCAGAAGATCTCCTAATTTGAGCTTCCGGTTGGGATTGTAGGCATAGATTATATCCCCGAGTCTAAAATAGACCATGACCACATCCTCTCCCCTCTGCACCCCTAAAGTCCCGGTCTTTTTGGACACTGAAAGGAGCTGAAAAATATCAGAAAGCTCGAATCTCTCTACGCTACCCTGTAAATCCATAATCTGTTCTAAGTATCGGCAGAAACTTAAAAAGTTTTGCCAAAAGCTTACACCATTTTTAAAAGAAGGGCATATAAAACCCTACTTAACACTTCCATTACCCCTTCAGTTGGAATCTAAACTTATCCGATTAATTATCTTAACTTCTCAATTTTAATAAATAGATCTACAGAATTGAAAAACAGTTGTTAAAAAAAATACAACTTCAGATGGGATTAAAAAGAAATTTACTTCATAAACTTTTGGAGAAGATCTGAAGACCATATAAAAAAAGAGGGTGTAAACCTCAGCTGGGTAGAGGGGGGCTAGGAACTACCCGCGGCTACAGGGCACACCCTCTGTTATTTCTATAAAAAGTATAAATAATTTAAAATGGCTGGCAATAGAGCTAAAGCCCTATTTTCTTAACAATTATAAGTTATCTTGGTTTAAGGGATAATCTTGCTGATTTCTTTAAGTGTCCAGGGTTACTATCCCTTTTCTTATTGCATATTTCACCAGATCTACCACATCATGGATGTCCAGCTTCTCCATAATGTGAGATCTGTGGGCTTCAACTGTTTTCTTTGAGATATACAGCCTTTTAGCTATCTCCGGATTTGTATGACCCTCAGCTATCAACTGGAGTATCTCCCTTTCTCGAGGTGTCAGGGTATCAAATGCAGTGGGAACCCTTTCCTTGGCTGACTTTCTTAGAAAAGCATCAATCACAGTTTTGGATATGCCCGGACTGAGGAAGGAATCGTCCTTATGTACCGAGTGAATAGCCGAGATCAAATCCTCCACTGCAGTATCCTTTAAAAGGTAGCCCGAGGCTCCTGCCTGCAGAGATTGAAAGATATATTCTTCATTTTTGTGGATGGTGAGTATCAAAACCTTGGTGTTTGGATTATGCTTTTTTATCTGTCTGGTGGCTTCCAGACCATTCAGATTGGGCATCCCGATATCCATCAGAACCACATCCGGTTTAAGCTCTTTGGCTTTTTCCACAGTTTCCTTCCCTTCGTGAGCTTCCCCCACCACCTCCAGATCCGGGTTGGAGTTCAGGAGGGTAATTATCCCCTGACGCAGGATCTTGTGATCATCTGCGATCAAAATCTTTATTTTTTTCATATCACCTTCCTTTGGGACAGGGTAACCTGACCTCAAGACTCGTCCCTTTTTTAAGTTTTGAGGTTAATTTAAAACTTCCATCTAAAAGTTTGACTCTTTCTTCCATACTGAAAAGACCGAATCCTCTTTTCATCTTCTGTTCTCTCAGCACTTTCTTCACATCAAAACCTATACCATCATCTTTTACGGCAAGTAAGACTGAATTGTTTTTCTTTTCCAGCAAAATCGAAGCACTGGTAGCTTGAGCATGTTTAGCTACATTGGCTAAAGCTTCCTGGGCAATTCTATAAAGAACCATCTCCAGGTCCTGATGGAGCCTGCTTCGATACCGCTCGCTTGTAAGTGTAACCTTTATATTAGTTCTTCTGGAAAATTCTTTTATATACCACCTTAAGGTCTCAACCAAACCTAAATCGTCCAGCAAGGGTGGTCTTAAATAGCTGGTTAAATCCCTAACTTTGTTTAAGGTCTGGACGGTAAGATTTTCATTATCCTTAATTCTCTGAATCACCTGTTCCAGTTCAGCTGGGACATTCTTTCTGGTGATCTCCGTGTTTATTTTCATTAACGCCAGGTCTTGACTGATCTCATCGTGCAGTTGCTGAGCGATTCTTTTTCTCTCCTCCTCCTGAGCGGTGATGACCCTCTGAGAGAGGATCTCAACATTTTCAGCCTGCTCCTTAACCATGTTCATCAATCTCACATTTTGTATTCCTACTGCCAAATGATTAGCCAGGGTTTGAACAAAGGCGATCTCAGATTCAGTAAAAATTCGTTCTTTCTCCATGGAGCCTACCAGGAGGATTCCCAATAGCCTTTTGCCTGTATCCAGGGGGACAACCACGAAGGATATTACTCCTTCTTTTCTGAAATATTCCTTCTCTTTTTCAGATAAAAGCGCTTTTTCAACTGCCGGGATATGAACAAATCTCGCCTTTCGCTGATACAGTTTTAAAACCCTGGGAAAATCAGTCAACAAAAACCCATAACCTAAAATCCCGGGATGAGACTGGTTTTTTATGTATATCGCTTTTACTTCGCCTGTTTTTTCTTCCTCATCCATTAAACTAACACTGCATCTGTCAACATCCAAAGCTTTGGCTGTCTCCTCACAAGCTGATTCCAGCATTTTGTTCAGGTCGTGAATTTGGGTGATCTTGTAGCTTATCTGAAGAATGGTATTCAAATCCCTGCTCTTTCGCAAGGCTTCCACTGCTTTTTTCTGGTCAGTTATATCCCGAATTATTCCCACCAGAGTGGTTATTTCACCTGAAGAATTTTTTAACGGAGCTTTTTTGGTGTGGAGCCAATGGATGTTCCCTTTTGAGTCAGTTATAGGCTCCTCTGGAATATCCACGACTTTTCCGGTTTTGAACATTTCCTCGTCTTTTTTCCAAAAGAATTCAGCCTGTTTTTTGGGAAAGAAGTCATAGTCAGACTTGCCCAGCATCTCTTCTTGGGGATAACCTAACATTTCACATATAGCTTTATTCAAAAGTATCCATTGGTGTTTTTTATTCTTGATGAAGATAGGGTCCGGTATATGGTCGATTACTTCCTTCAAGAAATTCTGGGATTCCTTCAATGCTTCATCTGCTTTTTTGTGTTCAGTGATGTCAACGATTGAAACCAATACCTTGGAGAACGTTTGTTCACTGCCTGGCGCCACAGTCCATCTTATCAGAATATTGTTTTTCTCTCCTTTCAGGGTTTGATTTACAGCTTCAGTCTCAAATACCATCTTGCCATCGCTGATGGCGATTAGCTCTTCTTTGAAAGCTTCATATGACTCTTCAACGAAAGTTTTAAGTAAATTACGCTTGAGTTCTTCCTTGCTCTTGGCTTTGAACAATCCCAAGGTGGGTCGGTTTATATCCAGCACTTTTACCAATGCTGCGTATTTCTTTATTGTTTTAGGATGATTCTCAAAGTAAGCTCTGAAATCTTTAACCCCTTTCCTCTTTAATTTATCTATATATCTTTTAACCTGGGAGAAATCCTCCTCCCATAAGGAGATGGGTGAATCCTCAAACAGGCTCCGGTATCTTTTCTCGCTTTCTCGCAGTGATTCCTCAGCATTCTTGTATTCAGTGATGTCGTGGCTAAAAATTGCTAACCTCACTACCTTCCCTTTTTCGTTGAGAACAGGATATATACAATTATCCAGCCATCGCCCCTCTCGTTGATCCTCGAAACGCAAAGGCTTCCCGGAACGAATCACCTTATCCATGTTGGCTTTCCTGTACTTAGCTACCTCGGAAGGCATGAAGTCAAAGGCGCATTTTCCCAGAAGCTCATTTCGTTTCTTACCGAATACCTTAGTTAATGCATCGTTCATTGATATGATGGTTCCATCAGGCTTAACCAGCAACGCTACGTCAACATATGCATTCAGAAGTGCTCGGGCTGTCTCATCACTCTGCTGCAGTGCTTCCTCCACCTGCTTGCGTTTTGTGATGTCCCTGGCGATGCCAAATACTCCGGTCACTTCTCCATTTTCAAAAAAGGGAACCACACTAACCTCAATAGGGACAGTTCTACCATTTTTATGAAACAGGTTAATTTCTAAATTCTTAATTGTTTCTCCTGAAATAACCTTTCTGAATAAAGTTTTTGCCATGGAAATTTCAGAAGAGCTTACAATACTTAAGAATTTTTTCCCTTGCCTTTCATCAACAGTATAGCCCAGTATGCGTTCAATTGATGGGGAGCAGTAAATCGTTTTGCCCTGTTTGTCTGTCTGAAAAATATAATCGGGACTGGCTTCAGCCATCATGCGAAAACGGTGCTCGCTAGCCATAAACGCTTCCTCGGTTCTCTTACGTTCTGTGATATCCTGCCCAATAGCAATTGCCATCAAATCCTTTTTCCCAAGACCCAAGATTGCGGTGTTAGACCAGAGAATCGTTCGAATTTCGCCGTTTTTAGTTTTGATGGGACCTTCATATTGGTCTCGAGGATGAGCCCGAACCCATTTGGCGAATGATTTCAATTCAATGTGGCGATGTTCCGGAGGAAGAAACAGCTCTGGCCATCTTTCTCCTAAGACTTCTTCGCGGCTGTAACCAGTAACCCGTTCACATTCATGGTTGAATGCTGTAATTCTGGCATCGTGATCCAGGCAGATAATCAAACTGTTGGCAGTATCTATAATAGACTGCGAGAAGTCGCGTTCCTGTTTCACTGCGTTTTGTGCTTCCACTTCCCGGATCCGGGATGCAGCAGCTTCAACCAGCGTCTCCAAAGCTTCAATAGTTTTTATATCCGGGCGACAGCCATCCAAAGGGGTATCCCCCGACAGGTATCCCATAACCTTTCCTGAAAAATCCCGTAAGGGCACGAAGAGTTCGTCTCCCACCTCCCAATCGCCATCAATTGATTTCTTTATCTTCTGAGGTATATAACGACCGGCCTTACTTAAATCCAAGCCCGCTTCAACCGGGACGAAAAACGAATCAGAGATGCGGAACCTCTTATTTGTTATTCGGGCTCTGAGTTTGGAATCAAGGGGTGCTGCTTTTCTTGCTCGCTGGATAACAGCAGCAGGTAAACCCACCTGGCCCAGGTGAAAGATTTCCCCTCCTGGTTTATTTAAGGTCATAACCGCACGTTGAAAAAGACCGGAATCCCGAACTGCCTGGCAAACTCTATTTAAAATGTTATCGATCTTATCCAGGTTACGGAGATCAGTCAAAAGCCGTGCACGTTCCCCCAAAATCTTTTCATTCCGAATCAGCGCTTCTTCCACCTGCTTCCGCTCGGTGATATCCCAGAAGATTCCCAGAACTCCAAAAGGTTTGCCGTCATCTCCCAAAACCGGCGTTTTTACGGTCTGGACAATTCTTCTTTTTCCCTTCTCAATATAATCCTCTATTATCTCTTTTGTTTTTCCTTTTCTAATAACCTCCCTGTCATCATTTCTATACTTTTGGGCTAATTTTTTCGGGAAATAATCGAAATCGGTCTTTCCCCTAAATTCCTCTGGTTTTATGCCTAAGGCACTACAAAACTTTCTATTGGCAGAAACATAAACCGAGTTTTTATCTTTAAGAAAGATCATCTGAGGCAAATTCTCAAGCAGAGTTCTGTATTTCTCCTCAGATTCTCTGAGAACTTTGATACTTTGTTCCTGCAGCTGAGCAGAACGATCTGCCAGCTCTTTATAAAGTCGTGCGTTTTCTATACCTATTGCTGTTTGATTGGCAATAAGTTGAGCTAATCTTTGTTCCGAAGGGGTAAAGGTTCTGCAAGATTTTAGAGTTCCAAAATTAAGTGCACCTAAAACCTTGGCTCTTAACTTTAATGGAACAGACAAGGAAGATTTAATCTTTGCTCTGGTAAAGAACTCCTTTTCAAACCGATTTGTTATAGCCTTTGAGATATCAGGGGAATGGATAATTCTTTTCTCTGTAATTATCCTCTTGAATTTTGGGAGCTTGTTTAGACTAATCCTGGAGCCGAGATGAACCGGACGAGAACGACCCTTTACATAAACCGCCTTAACCTCGGCGAATTTCCGTTCATCATCTGCCAGCCATACAGAACAGCGATCCACACCTATCGCCTGAGCCGAGATTCTGACTGAGGTCTTAAGAAGTTGATTTAAATTTGAAATCCTGGAGGTTGCCTGGGTTATTCTAAGAAGGACATCCTTTTCGGAGACAGCCATTTTAAGATCCTTATCTTAGGAGATATGCCTGATTTTAGTTTTGTATGATAATCGGCGAAAACCTGTAGATTATTAATATTGACTATTTATAAGAGCTTGTTTTCAAAAGTCATCTGATTTGATACTATAATTTATATTAAAATATTGGACATTTTAAGCTGTAAAAATTATAATACTTAAAGAAGTTCACGTTCGTAGAATATAAGAACTTTGTCTTTTAAAAGATTTGAAATGAATACTATTCCCTGATGGATGCTTTAGGATGTTGAGCCATGCAGTTGGAAGATCAATTTAAAAATATCGAGAAATTCATTTTAAATAAAAAGGCTTCGCAATCCCCAAAAACCTGGCAAAAGGGATTGCCCGAGCTTCTGGGCGGAGCATTTAACAGAAATACATACGGGGAGTGCATTCTGGTGGAGAAAGAATTTCAAACTGATTTGGAGGAGGTCTTTGAAGAAGCATTTGAGTACAAAGGGAAAACCGTAGCTACACTGGCTAATGATATAAGCCTTTCCGGCTTCGATATCCAGAAGGCAGTTTTCCTGGATACCGAGACCACAGGGCTGGCTGGCGGAACCGGCACCTACGCTTTCTTAGTAGGATTAGGCTTCTTCGAATCCAACATTTTTAAAGTCAGACAATACTTCATGCGAGACTTTCACGAAGAGAAGGCATTGCTTTTCTCCCTGCAAAGTGATCTGGAGAAATTTGATTACGTGGTTTCCTATAATGGTAAAAGATTCGATATACCCTTACTTAATACCAGATTCATTGTGAATCAGACTAAATTCGAATTCGAAAATCTCCTGCATCTGGACCTGCTTTACCCCACCAGAAGAGTATGGAAAAGGAGATTGGGAAGCTGCAGCCTCTCCCATATCGAATCTTCTATACTTAACCTTTACAGAAAAAGCGATGTCCCCAGTGAAATGGTTCCTCAGATATATTTCGATTTCATCAGATTGGGAGAAACCCAGCACCTGAAGAGGGTTTTCGATCACAATGTCTATGATATCATATCAATGCTATCGCTTTTAAAGGCTTTATGTCTTTGTTTTGATAATCCCGAAACAGAGAAGATAATGGATCCGGTTGATCTTTACAGCCTGGGTCGATTTCATTTTATTTCAGGTGAGACCGAAAAAAGCATCAGGTTTTTCGAATTAGCTTCAAAGGGTCAATTAGACGATGAACTAAAACTTGAAATGAATAAATATTATTCTCTGGCACACAAAAGGTTAGGGGATTGGGGAAATGCAGAGAAAATCTGGCAAAATCTCCTGAAGAATCACCCGGATAGCCTTTTTTCTTACCAGGAGCTGGCAAAATATTACGAACATAAAGCTAAAAATTTTCAGGAAGCGCTTAATTTAGTAAACAAAGCTATAAAACAAATCGAATTTATTTCTTCCTTTGGACCAGAGACTAATATTAAATTCATAAGGGAAAGTTTTGGCTACAGAAAACAAAGATTAGAAGGTAAGCTTAAAGCATCACTTTAAGATTAACTGATTCTCTTAAATTTTAATTTTACATCCGGTTGAAATTTTTTTATTCATTTTATATATTAGATGGTAACCATACCATAATCCTTTGGTCTTTTTAAAACCTGCTTTTTCATAAACTCTTATGGCTGGAATATTTTCTTTGTGAGGTGGAACTAACAAAAGATCTGCTTTTGTCCGGGTGAAAACAAATTTAATGATGGATTTCATCGCTTCTGTGCCATACCCTTTATTCCAGAACCTTTTCAAAAGTTTGATATCGGTTATTAAGATTAATTTGTGTTTTGGGGCTTGGTAATTTGAGCAGGACCATCCTGATCTTAGTCTACCTAATCTGCTTTCTCCAATTGCTTTTCCATTTTTTAGCTTATTAATAAATTGAATTTCAGTTAAACCCAGTTTTTCCAATCTTTTTTCATATTTTTCATACCAATCTTTGATCCGGGAGTAATTCCAGTTTTTGGCAAAGCCAGCATAACGCATAATCTCTGGATCGTTCCAGAGTTTTAAAAGGAATCTTAAATCTTTTTTATTGGCCAGAGAAATCAAAAGTCTTCGAGTTCTAATATCTATCCGGTTGTAAGTATTCAAACCTTTACAAGTCATTATTTGATTAGTTTCGCATTGTTTCCAATTAATACAAATTGGTGTTTAAAACATTTAGTTTTAAAAATCATTTGCCACTCAGAACTAATTGGGAAATCTTTATAGTAGGACAGGCAACGTTGCTTCTGAAATATAGGTCATTTGCCACTCCCTCAATGCCCTGAAGGAGTTCCAGAAGCGTTCCGGCTATGGTAACCTCATGAACAGGGTAAGTTAATTCCCCGTTTTCTATCCATATCCCCTCTGCCATTTGAGAAAAATCCCCGGTTACCGTATTTATCCCGAAGCCCATCAGATCTGTAACGTAAAATCCTTTTGAAGTGTTCTTGATCAAATCCTCAGGGGATTTATCTCCATTTTCCAGAAAGAAATTCATGGGAGAAATGTAAGGGGTGGTATCATAGCCCCTTCTGGCGTTTCCGGTGGACTTCGTCTTTGCCTTTCTTGCGGTATAGGTATTGTAAAGGAAAGATGTTAGCACCCCCTGATGGATTATCTTTTTTCTCTGAGTGGGAATACCCTCCCCATCAAAGGGTATGGAACCTAAACCCTTGATTATGATTCCATCGTCCCAGACATTTACCAGATCTGAGGCGATCTTTTCCCCCTTTTTCTCAGCCAAAAAAGAAGCTTTTTTAAATACGGACTCACCGTTTATGGCTGAGGATATGGCATCCAGAAATCTTGTGGCTGCGGTGGCTTCAATTATAACCGGCACTTTCTGGGATTTAACTTTTTTGGCACCCAGAAGCCTTACTCCTCTTTTGGCTGCGGTTTTCCCCACTTCCTCAGGAGAGAGCAAATCCCTGAAAAATCTTTTAGCATCCCAGAACACGCTTTCCCTTTTCTCCCCCTTTTCTTCAGCCATAGGAACGCAGCTTAAACTGAATCCTGAGGAGTTAAATCTAATCGATTTTCCCAGAGAGTTGACTAATGTTATGCTGGTCTCACAGTGAGAAAAGGACGCTCCTTCTGAGTTTTTTACCCGGGGGTCAAATGAAAATGCCGCTTCCTCGCATCTTTTAGCCAGCTCTATTTTCCGGTTTATATCCAGGGATTTAACCTCTGAATCATATATCTGTAGATCATCTGAGGGTGAAAGTGAATCCTCTTCGGGCAGACCATTGTATTCATCAGATGAGGCTTGTTTTGCCAGATAAACCGTCCGGTCCACTAAATTCTCTAACGCTTTTGAGTTGAAATCCGAGGTATAGGAAAAACCCAGCTTTTTTTCCACGAAAATCCTTAATCCCAATCCCTTTCTTTGTGATTGTTCTAAGATTTCGATCTGGCCTTTTCTTACCTGGACCCGGAACTCCTCCCCTGCGTCCAGGTAAACATCTGCCTGGGTAGCTTCTTTATTCAAAGCCTTTTTAATAAGATCTTCAGCCAGTTCCTGATAGTTCATTTTTTATCGCCTCAACTATTCTAAACGCAAAATAATTTGCTTAACGAATTTAAAAAAATTATACTTTAGTTCCGCCCACGGTGATCTCCCTGAATTTGACTGTGGGCTGACCTAATCCAGCCCAGACTGATTGACCATCCTTGCCGCAGGTTCCGGTGGTGGTATCTATCAGAAGATCATTACCTAAAAGCTCAATTTTTTTCATGGCCTCTGGACCATTCCCGATAAGCACAGCTCCTTTTATGGGTCTGGTGATTTTACCTTGTTCTATGAGATACCCTTCTCTTACCAGGAAGTTGAAATTGCCAGTGCTGGTGTCCACAGTGCCACCTCCCAACTTTCTGGCAAAGACTCCCTTTTTCACGGATTTTATTATATCATCCGGATCAGTTTCTCCCCTGTCTATGAAAATGTTGCTCATTCTGGGAATGGGATAACAGCGATAGGATTCCCTTCTTCCGCTTCCAGTGGAATGAATCTTCATCAGTTTAGCATTCAATTTATCAAAAAGAAATCCCTGAAGCACACCATCCTTGACCAGAACGTTTCTCTTTCCAACAGTTCCCTCATCATCTATGTTAAACGATCCTCTGGCATAGGGAATAGTGGAATCATCTATGACATCAACCATATCAGACGCCACTTTCTGTCCTGATTTATCGCTCATAAGAGAGGTCTTCTTTCTTATTCCATCTCCTTCCAGGGAGTGGCCAAAAGCCTCATGAACTAAAACCCCACCCCATCCAGAACCTACCACCACCGGATTAAGACCAGCCGGTGTCTCACCGGCATCAAGCATATCCACTGCCTGGCTGGCTGCTTCTCTTGCAGTCGATTCAGGAGGATTTTCCATAAAATAATCCATATTCACTCTCCCTCCAGAGGTGGTATAGCCTTCGAACTTTTTGCTTCCCTCAATGGCTAAAGCTGAAATAGCCAATCTTACTATATATTGAACATCGCTTATCTTTAGCCCCTCTGAATTTACTATCATTATCTTTTTATCCTCATCATAGTACATTACCCTAACCTGCTTGATTCTCGAATCATAATTTCTGGCAGCCTGATTGGCTTTTATCAAAAGTTCAATTTTTTTTCCATCCTCCATAAGCGGAACCGGCGATTTCAGTGAAAAATGCGGCTTTACTCTTTTAGATTTAATATCAAAAGGTCTGATCGGTTTATTTGAGTCAGCGATAAAGGATGCGGTCTGAGCAGCTTTTTTCAGATTGGATATCTGAAAATCGTCTGAATATGCATATCCGGTTTTCTCATCGGAGTTCACTCTTATTCCTGCCCCCTGCATTATGCCATAGGATAAAGTTTTAAGCTTGTCTTCATCTAAAAGTATCTCCGTTGTTACCAGATATTCTAGATAGACCTCGGCGAAATCTCCCCCTCTGGACAATGCTGATTCTATAATTTTTCTTAAATCCTCATCTGCCAGGGGAAACGAAAAATTCATCAATGCTTTCGGATTTAATTCCATATAGGAAAACATCTTTTTTCGATTAGCCAATCCTATTTTTATGTTAATCAAACATATTTACTTTTCAAGTCAACATAAAAAAAGGCGCCGATTCAAAAAAATCGACGCCCCGATCAGCAAAAGGAATACTCTATTTTTTTCTTATCTCTTTGGCTTTAGTAGTGATTTGATCTTTGGACCAGTCATCCTCCATCATTCTCTCAAACATCCTGTCCATCATAGGATGATCCGTAATCAGCGAATCCATCATCATTCCCATCATGGTAGTGTCTGCCATGATCACCCACATCATCTTTTCTTTGAACTCGGGACTCTCCATCATTTTCTGGGTGATCTTCTCTGCTATCTCCGGGTTGGCCATCATGGTATTGATGGCTTTTTCCTGATCACAGCCAGATATCATCAAAAAACCTGCTAAAACAAGAAGCAAAACTCCAATGGTTATTCCTTTCTTCACCTATTTCACCTCCTCAAAGATAATTTTATTTTCCATTTTAACATTCCTCAGTTTATTCAAAGCATTCAAGTTTGTCAAGTGATTTTTAATTGATTCCTGAAAAAGAATATTTTAACCGATGCAGAGGCAATTGGTCTATCCTGATTTGCGTGTTTCAATATTAGGATAGCCTCTCTCAAGATTCTGTGGACTGATCTCCGCTTGAGGGATTTTGTCATTATATTGTTTTCAGGTTTATTTATGTAGAAGCTTTTCAATGTACTTTTCCACCATAAAAGCAGCTATGGAGCCATCCGAGGTAGCGGTGGTTATCTGCTGAAGGATCTTTTCTCTTGCATCTCCTGCTGCGAAAACGCCTAAAACGGAGGTCTCGGTATTTTCGTTGGTTTTTACGTAACCCCACTTATTTAGCTCCAGTTTTCCCTGGAGAAACTGCGTATTGGGGATCATGCCTGCAAATATAAAAACACCCTGAACCGGGATATCTTTTTTCTCCTGGGTCTCTCTGATCTTTATGCTAACTGATTCCACTTTATTTTCACCATTAATGGAAGTGACCAGGGAATTGAGATAGAATTTATTTCTGGGGTCCTGGGTGACCCTTTCCTGCAGGATTTTCTCTGCTGTCATCTGGGGCAGAAACTCGATAAAGCTGATGGATTTCACGAACTTCAAAAGGAACAATCCCTCCTGTAAACCTGAATTACCGCATCCAATGACTGCAATATCTTTTTCTTTAAAGAAAGGACCATCGCAGGTAGCACAGTAGGAAACTCCCCTGCCTTTGAATTTCTCCTCCCCGGGCACGTTTAGTTTTTTATAATCCGTGCCAGTGGCGATGACCAAAGCTAAAGAGCGAAATTCCTTATCCGAAGTTTGGACCACCTTTACCTGACCCTGAAAATCAACAGATTTCACCTCATCCAGCAAAACCTCCATTCCGAACTTTTGGGCTTGTTCATTCATCTTTTTCACAAGCTCCATTCCGCTAACTCCCTCAGGAAATCCAGGATAATTCTCCACCCATTCAGTTGATGCCACCTGTCCTCCTGGAACCAGCTTGCCTATGAGTAAAGTCTTTAACCTACCCCTGGCTGCATAGATTCCCGCAGTTAATCCGGCTGGTCCGCCGCCAATAATTATCAGATCATAATCCCTTTCAGAAAAAAGGGATCCTTCCGATTTTTTTTGCTTTTTTTCTGAATCAAAATTTGACATTGCCATTTTATCTTTCCTTTTTGATTTTATTAACTTGATTTTCTTGTAAAAACAGCTAAATTAGCAAAAATATTTATATAATAATTTAACAGTTTTGGATTCTTAGTCAATCTTTTTATTTATGTATTTATGATTAACACACACTCTAAACTCAGGAAGCCAAATTGGCTCAAGGTTAAAGCTAACTTCGATGAGAATTATCGAAGAATGAAAAAACTCTTAAGCCAATCTGAACTCCACACCGTCTGCCAGGAGGCGGGCTGTCCCAATATCAGCCACTGTTTTTCACGGAAAACTGCAACCTTTATGATCCTGGGAAAAATATGCACCCGGAACTGCCGTTTCTGCGATGTGGAGAAAGGAACTCCAGAAGAACTGGATTCCAACGAGCCCCAAAGGATAGCCGAGCTGGTTAAAAAGCTTGGTCTGGAATATGTAGTTATCACCTCAGTTACCCGGGACGATTTGAAAGACGGAGGATCATCTTCTTTTGCCGAAACCATCCGCAAAATAAAAAAAATAACACCGGAAACAAAGGTCGAAGTTCTGATACCGGATTTCAAGGGATTATGGGAAGCTTTGAAGATTGTTATAGAAAGCACACCTGATGTATTAAACCACAATCTGGAAACCATACAGAGACTTTATCCTGAGGTCAGACCTGAAGCAAATTATAAAAGATCACTTGAGGTTATTCATAATGCCAAAAAGTTGAATAAACAGGTTGTAACGAAATCTGGTTTAATGGTTGGCCTGGGTGAAGAGTGGGAGGAGATAATCCAGGTGATGAGGGATTTAAGAAAAGTAGACTGTGATCTTTTAACCATCGGTCAATACTTAAGACCTGCCACCTCCACTTATGAAGTAAGAAGATACTGTCGCCCGGAAGAGTTTGAAAGGTTGAAACGAGCAGGTGAGAAGCTGGGATTTAAAAACGTGGAGTCCGCACCTTTAGTTCGGAGTTCCTATCAAGCTAAAAGGCAATTAGAAAAGGTTTCTTCAAGATAAATTCAGGATTTATCTAACTGATCTTCGCTTCTCCGATAAGGAAAAATTAGGGATGCTTTTATAGAAAATGGTCGAAAATCACAAAAAACAAAAACCATTGGATTTAACCACAGGTAATATTACCCGAAACATCTTAGGCTTAGCCTGGCCTGCGGTGGCTACGATGTTTCTGGAAACTGCTTTCGCTTTAGCTGATGCCTTCTGGGTAGGAAAAATGGGAGCTGTGGCTATGGCTTCGGTTATATCCAGTCAATTTATCATCTGGATCATATATTCGCTGATGTCAATTATCTCCACTGGCGTGGTAGCCATGGTGGCAAGGTATGTAGGATCAAAAGATGAAGAAAAAGCAGCTTATGTTGCTCGACAGGCGATATCCTTTTCAATTCTGGTGGCTTTGCTCCTGACTGTGGTAGGATTCATTTCAGCTAAAGGAGTTTTCATCCTGATGGGAACCGAATCCCAGGTAGTTCACTGGGGTTCCAGATATCTCCGGATCACTTACTTGGCAGCCACCTTCTTTTTCCTGATAGATATGTTCGGAGCTATTTTCAGAGCATCAGGTGATACCAAAACACCCATGAGGGTAGTAATGACTGCCATTGGCTTCAACATCATTCTCGACCCGTTCTTGATCTTTGGCTGGGGTCCTTTTCCCAGATGGGGAACTGATGGAGCAGCATTGGCTACCTTTCTGGGACAGGGGCTGGGTGCCTTGCTTTACTTTATATTGTTGAAAAGGGGGAAATTGAGATTTAAAATAGATTTAAAACCTCAACTGAAATTAGATTTTTCAATTTTAAAACGAATATTAAGAATCGGAGTGCCCACCTCCATCTCTGGAATGACCTTCAGCATAGTCTATGTTTTCATAAATAAGATTACCGCCCTGTTTGGAACTGAATCCATAGCCGCTTTGGGCATAGGCAACCGGTTGGAATCGGTTTCCTATCTTACCTGTTTTGGTTTCTCCATAGCCGCAGCCACCTTAGTCGGACAAAACTTAGGAGCAAAAAAACCTGAACGGGCAGCTCAAAGTGCCTGGAGAACCTTATGGATAGTCAGCACTATCACCGGGGTCATTTCTATTGTTTTCCTAAGCTTTCCCAAAACCATCTCTTCTCTTTTTATCTCGGATCTGAAGGTAATCGAAATTTCAATAGATTATCTAAGAATTCTGGCTATATCCCAGATTTTTATGGGATTGGAGATAGTTCTGGAAGGAGCCTTTTCAGGTGCCGGGAACACGGTGCCTCCTATGCTGGTATCCATCCCCGGCTCAGTCGCCAGAATTCCGTTAGCCTATTTGATGGCAATATCCTGGGGTGTGGGAGTGAATGGCATATGGTGGGCTATAACTTTGACCACCATCATCAAAGGAATTGTCCTGACCCTGTGGTTCAGAAAAGGAAAATGGAAAGAGAAGGAGATTTAATTTTTCAATCCACTTGACAGAAAGGGGAAAAAACATTAATTAAGGTTAAAGTTTATCCGCTCCAGAATCTGGAGCCAGATAAAGGCTAAAAGATGAAATCGAAAACAGGATTTGTTTATCATCCGGACTATCTAAAACATAATACGGGAGAGCAACACCCGGAGAACTCCAGACGTCTGGTCCATTTACTGGAACATCTTCAGGACACGGATATCCTTCAGGAATTGGAGCTCATACAACCCTATAACTCTTCACCTAAGTGGATCAGGCTGGTTCATTCTCTGAACTATATAAAATCGATTGAGGAAGCTTGTAAAAATGGAGTGGAGATGCTGGACGCGGATACCACCATCAGCCGGGATTCCTATAACGTGGCTCTTCTGGCAGTGGGAGGAGTTTTGGCAGGAGTTGATGCGGTAATCAGTAACAAAGTCGAAAATGCATTCTGCGCTGTGCGTCCCCCGGGACATCATGCAGAGTATGAGAGAGCCATGGGTTTCTGCATTTTCAATAACACCGCAGTGGCTACAAGATACATTCAGAAAAAACATAATCTGAAAAAGGTTTTGATAGTGGATTGGGATGCGCACCATGGAAATGGAACTCAAAACGCCTTCTATCAGGATCCCACTGTCTATTATTTCAGCGTGCACCAGTTTCCTCATTACCCGGGCACCGGGAAAGAGGACGAGATCGGAGAAAAGGAAGGAACGGGGTTCACTCTGAACATGCCCATGGCTGCCGGCAGCGGGGATTTAGAATACCGGGAAGCTTTTGAGAACATACTCTATCCAGCTGCTAAGCAGTTCTCACCCGATTTCATTTTAATCTCAGCTGGCTTCGACGGGCACAAAGACGACCCCTTATCCAATCTCAACTTAACTGCTGAGGGTTACCAGAGCCTGACCCGGACCATTATGAATTTGGCAAAGGAGTGCTGTCAGGGGAAATTAGTATCCATCCTGGAGGGTGGATACAACATAAAAGCTTTTTCTGAGTCGGTGGAAGCTCATTTAACTGCGCTGATGGGGAAGAAATAAGTTTCCTTATTTTATATACCAGGATTAATCTTATCCTTATGTTTAAAAGAAAAACTCTTTGGCCTAAATAAAACAAACGATTTAAAACCTCAAGCAAAGGAGCAAAGATGCCAGAGAACCAAGTTACCATAACCTGGTTGGGGCACAGCATGTTTTTATTCTCCCTGAATGATACCTTAAAAGTAGTAATTGATCCCTATGACGATACCGTGGGCTATCCTCTGCCAAAAGTTACCGCTGATATCGTCCTGGTTTCCCATAGACACTTCGATCATGATAACGTCAAATTGGTAAAGGGCAAACCTAAGGTGGTCGATAGAGACGGCATAACCTCCCTTAAGGGAATCAATTTCAAGGGAGTCCCCTCGGTCCATGATGATAAAGACGGCACCCTGCGGGGATTAAATACCATCTTCGTCTGGGAGATGGGTGGAATAAGATTCGCTCACCTGGGAGACCTGGGAGTAATGTTATCTGATGAGCAGATCAAACAGATAGGTGCAATCGATGTTCTCTTTTCTCCGGTGGGTGGATATTTCACCATAGATGCTGCTACAGCCACAAAGATAATCGATGCTTTGAAACCCAAAGCTGTCTTCCCCATGCATTACAAAACCGAAGTAATGGGCAATAGCTTCCCCATTGCCGGGGTAAACGATTTTCTCGCCGGAAAAAAGAATGTTAAAAGAGTAGGCAAAAACTCCATAACTTTAAGCAAGGATAAACTTCCTGAGGAAACCACAATCTATGTCCTCAATTATAAGTAATAACCCGCAGGAGAAAACCAAAAGAAGGTAAACTATGTCGCATAAACTGGATGAATTAAACTGGATGGAATTCCAGGAGCTGGTTCCTAAAAAAATCCAGACGGTCATCATACCTGTGGGCACCATAGAAGCCCATGGGGTAATCAGTCTGGGCACTGACACCCACATCTCCATAAAATTATGTGAGATGATAGCCCCTGATCTGAATGCTATTTTAGCCCCCCCTGTCTATTATGGGGTTACCAGAACTTTGTATTCCTATCCCGGATCCTTGACTGTAAAATCCGAAACTTTCGAAGCTTACATGACTGAGCTTTTGGAATCGCTGGTGGATAAAGGTTTTTCCCAAATAGTGGTGATCAATGGTCATGGAGGTAATATGGATGAGCTGGATAAAGCCGGGTTGAAGATCAACCAGACCAAAAAGGCGAAAATTGCCATTGTCCACTGGTGGATATTCTGTGAGGACATTACTAAGGAACTATATAACCAGCCCGGTGGTCATGGGGGAGTGGATGAAACCGCAGCCATCTTAGCCTTAGACAAAAAACTGGTGAAAAAAGAAAGATACAAAAAGGAACTGGCTTTCATTTATCAGAAAGGACTGAGAGTTTATCCGGGACCAGCAACCATCTTTCTATCTCTAGAGGGAGAAGGGTATCCTGACTTCGACGAGAAAAAAGCAAAGCTTTTTTTGAAAAGATGCTCCGACAAGATCAAAAAGTCTCTTCTGGATATATTTAAACGCTGGAAGAGGATTTAGAGTAGAGAGTATAGAGTAAAGAGTTTAGAGTAAATAATTAATTTGTAGTGGCAGAGCTTGTCTCTGCCCAGTTGGTTATTAGTTAATGGTAAATAGTAATTGGAGGAGATTATGAATGTTTTCGAAGCCATAAAATCAAGAAGAAGCATCAGAAGTTACTCAGATCGTAAAATTGAAGAGGACAAACTGAAAAAGGTTTTGGAGGCAGGGAGATTAGCACCCTCTGCCGGCAATATGCAGGAATGGAAATTCGTGGTGGTCCAGGATCAAGATCTTAAAGAGAAGCTGGGCACTGCTGCCAACAACCAGAGGTTTATTGCCAAGGCGGATGTTATCATTGTGGGATGTGCTACTGAGGTAGAGGAAATTATGACCTGTGGCCAATATACCTATCCTATCGATTTAGCCATTGCCATGGATCATATGAGCCTTCAGGCTGTTGAAGAAGGCTTAGGAACCTGCTGGATTGGTGCTTTCAAAGAAGATGAGGTTAAAAAGATACTGGGGATTCCTCCAGAAGTCAGGGTTGTGGAGCTCATGCCCCTGGGTTACCCCCTATTTATGCCTGAACCCAGATCCAGAAAAAGATTTGAGGACATAATTACATATGACCGCTGGTCTTGAATCCACGCACAAAAAACTTAATCCCTGAACAATAATTGTGCATTCCCTTTAGCGTTTTAATTCCCTTCTTTGCGTTCCCATATTTTATCCCTTTAAGCATAAGCCACTTAGGAACCAACCGGTTCGCTTTGTGTATAAGATTAAATATGGCATAGGACTTGCATTGAAAGTAGGGATGGAAATAGTCTTATGTATAGAAGGAATTATGAAGACTTCCTTGCTTAAGAGAATTTGTTTGACTCAGCTCTCAGAATTTGTTAAATTCTGGGGAGTTGAATCATAAAAGCGGAGGGGAAAATGAAAAACGCAGGGAAGTTAGCTTTAATCTTATTATTAATTTCAAGCTCCATGAGTTTTGCCCAACAACAGGATACAGTTGAGCCACCTGAGGTATCCTTGATCCAGTTAAGAAAATTGGTAGACTCTCCCACTGCCGGGCTTTTGCCCAGAGGATCTTTTGATATGGATCTGAGGATTTTTCCCAGAGGCGGAGCAGTTCTGACATTGGATGTGGGAATAACCCATGGCTTGATGATAGCTATCTCCTATGGAGGAGAATACGTAATCGATGAGCGAAGGCCGGACTGGTATCCGGATATGGAGTTCGCTGTAAAACTGCAACTCCTGCAGGAGACATATCTTTTGCCTGCTTTAGCTGTAGGATATGACGGGCAGGGCAACGGACCCTATGATGACTCCTTGAAAAGATACGCTTATAAATCCAAGGGATTTTACGGAGTGATAAGCAAAAATTATCTGTTTGCCAATGAGATTCCCTTTGGATTGCACGGGGGGATTAATTACAGCCTGGAGGACAAAGACAAAGACGACGATATGACCATCTTTGTGGGAGGCGATATGAAGCTCAGTAATAGCCTGGGTTTGGTCGCAGAGTATGATCTGGCTACTAATGACGATAAATCAGGAATCCCTTACGGCAAGGGTAATGGCTATTTAAATGCGGGAATTCATTGGTTTTTCTCCGATAATCTTTTAATGGAAATTGATTTTAAGAACATCTTAAACAACAAAAAGGACGTATATAGTCTGGATAGACAGTTCAGGATGATTTATTTTGAATCCTTTTAATTTCAAACAGGATAATGTCGATAAGATTTTTAAACCATTTGTTTGTCATCTTTGGAGGTGAAAATCTATGGCCAAAAGGATAGTAATTTCATCGATCCTGTTAATAATCGCATCCATATTCCTTTTGGGATGTTATACAGTTCTGACCCATCCCACTGTGGAAGGTGAGGAAGAGGAAAACTACACTGGCAAGTACTATCGGGAAAACTGCACAGACTGTCACCAGGATTATCACCAATACCCCTATGGATATTATTATGGATATTCTCCGGATTATTATTGGGAATCTCCTCGCTGGGGACATTACTATAATTATCCCTGGTGGTGGGAATGGTACTGGTCGGATTACGGGGACAACAATCAGGAATATGCCCCTAGTGACATTGAAAAAGGAGAGCGCAGAAGATCCAACCTAGCTCCCCCTTATTCCGGTGTAACAGGAGCCAGTACACCCGCTATGATCAGCCCGGGCGATAAAGGAGCTGTGAAAGTTATTAAAAAGATTCTGAAAGGTAGTTCTGGTGAAGGGACAGTAGTTGAGCCGGGAAGTAAAAAAGAGGAAAAGAAGGAGACAAAGGAAGAAGAAAAAGCTCCCAAAAGAAGATGAGGTGTTCAAGATGAAGAAAGTTATTTTTTTTCTAATCATATTCATATTACTTTTTCCAGTATTATCCTTTTCCCAACAGTTCACCGAATGGCAGTCCATTGAGGAGGTCTCAGCAAGCAACTTCTTTGGAGTAGGTGCCCGGGCCATGGGAATGGGTGACGCCCATATCGCCTGCGTTAATGATGCCACAGCTCTGTTTTATAATCCGGCTGGACTGGCTCGAGTAAAAAGATTGGAACTGGGCTTAGGTCTTTCCCATCAGAGGTTTGAAAACGAAACCGGCCTTTTAGGCTCGGGTTTGCATGATGCTCTTATTCCTTACTATAATGATGTCAGTCGACTCCAAACCAATACCCGCTTTAGTTCTGCTTCATTTGTTTATCCTGTACCTACCTATCGGGGAAGCCTGGTCTTTGGTCTGGGTGTTTTTCGGATGATGAGTTTTGATCAAACTTTCAAATACGTTTATTCATTGGGTCCCCGCTACGATCCTGAAGCTGATGAGCTGATATCCGAGTCGGGTGGAGTTAATATGTGGAGCGCTGGCGGAGCCCTGGACATCTCCCCCAACATCTCCCTGGGGCTGGCATTAAACTACTGGCATGGAAAAGAAGATTACAGCTTAGAATCCGAACGAAACTGGTGGCAGAATGACACACTCTTTTGGCATCGTTATGACGATGAGATCTACGACGATTATTCAGGATTCTCAGCTAAGCTGGGAATGTCCATCTGGCCCAGCAAATACTTCTCCTTTGGATTAACTCTCGAATCGCCCACCTGGCTCACCGTAAATGAAGAATATATATTGAGGACAGAGTCAACTTACGATATCCCGTGGACTGACACTATATGGATAGAGGAGGACAGAGGACTTCCCCAGTACAAGCTCACCCATCCCTACAAATTTGGCATGGGAGCAGCTTTTTATTTTAAAAACATACTCTTATCCGGAGACATAAACTATGCCGACTGGTCCCAGTTGAAATATAGAGAGGGAGTTGAGATCGGGGAGAAAAACAGAAATGTGAAAGAGTATTATCGAGAAGTGCTCCGCTGGGGGGTGGGAGCGGAAGTTCTCGTCCCCTGGATCAGCAGCAAATTAAGGGCAGGATATTATTCCGATCCCCTCCCCTACGACTCCCCATTCCTGAATTCTGACCGGGACTACCTGACCTTTGGATTAGGCTTTTTAGTCGATCAGGTAATGACCATCGATTTCGCCTGGGTGCACGGCTTCTACAATTTCAAATACGAATTCGAGTCCTTTAAAGAGGACTACACCACAAACAGATTCTACATAACCACAGCCTTCAGGTTATAACGAATTCTTTTTTAATTGAATA